>CAMZKN010000105.1 GCA_947311315.1 uncultured Desulfobulbaceae bacterium
GATATCTCACAAGAAGATTTACAGGTCAATTAACTGTATCTTATTTTGAGCAATATGTCCAATTGTAAATGTAACCTTTTAAAGTTGTATAAGAACTGGGTTAGGGTTAAATCACCCTGCACCATCGCTTGCGGAGGTTTGCATTCTTTTCCAGATGTGTGTTAAAATAAGTGCGATAATCACATTTCAATATCCATAAAGGAGGAACTTATGTTCAGTTCTGTAAAAACTCTGGCAGTCGTATTACTTTTTGGTCTCTTTACTCTTGCCGGCTGTGCGGAGTATATCCCCGTTGAACCACCGGCAAACACCGGTGCTGTTTTTCAAAGAAGTCTCGACGAGGTGCAGACTGCAGCGCGAAATGCCCTGACAAAAATGAACTTTGCAATTACCAAAGAAAACAGTCAGTACATAGAGGGTGTGCATTTAAAAGCCGAAGAAACTGTTGAAAGCAACGATGGGGAACTGGTTGGTATCTGGTTCAAACCAAGAACCAGCAGCGTATTGGTTCTTATCGATACAGCCAAGACACCAAATGACATAGCCGGACAGCGTGATTGGGAACAACCGCTCCTGGCTGAGATTATGCGTGAGCTTCAATAATTGTCTTAAAAAAGAAATATCCTGACACTTCCGTCACAAAAGAGTGTCAGGATACTAAGGCCGCCAACATGCAAAAACTCCTTTCCAATTGGTGTCACAGTAGGGTTGCTTCTGCCGTACTACTCCTTCTCTGCTTCCTTTTCCCGATCTTTATTACAAACGGCCTCGCAAAAAGCACGTCTCAGACTCCCACTCCTTTAGAACATGCTCCGGTAGCATCGGCTACCGCCGGGGAAAAAATCCCCATACACGTCAGGATTAATGATAAAGATGACGTTACAATGGTTCGCCTCTATTTCAAGACAATGGCCAGCAGCTGGTATGTCTTTCTCAAGATGAAAAGAGATGGAAAGAACAGTTTCACAGCTACTCTGCCACCTGTTAAAAATGACACAAAAGGCATTGATTACATAATATTTTTCAAAAACCAAAAAGGGGCTATGATAAAATCACGCACCCAGCGAATGCTCATCCTTAACGATTACCGTTCAGCACCACCTCCAACGGAACCGCTTAACGTCATGACGGAATATACGAAAGCACCTTCGGAACTGCTTGACTTTGCCATACCACTGCAGGTTTCGGTAATTGCGGATCAGTTACTGGCCAATGCACAACCATTTGTCTATCCACCAATTACAGTGCCAGGCCCCGCTACCAGAAGATCCGGAAGTTCTCTCGGTACCCTCTCCGGAATCGCTATTTCCATAGGAGCGGGCAGTGTAGGAATTCGCTACCGATCATCATCAGGCCAATAATCATTTTCTAACCTGTCAGCAGACTCATCAATACACAACTCTGTTCCGCCCGTTCTCCTTAGCAGCATACAGATTCTCATCAGCAACTTTCATCATCTTGTCAATATTTTCATCAATTGTGAGACAAATCCCTATACTTCTTTTAGGATATAATCGGCAACTTTCTTAGTGCCCTCCTGTGGGTTATTATTATGGTATTTATTGAAAATAAAGTGAAAAATACGTATCATCAGGATTGAGCAGGCTCAATCTCTTTTTTTACTTATACCACTTCCGGAGGAAAACATGAAACTCAGATACTTTTCACACTCATCATTTCAGATTACCACCGACGCAGGGCATACTCTCCTGATTGATCCTTTTCTCGACGATAATCCCACCTGCACGGTTGCATCTGATGATGTAGCTGCTGATTTCATCGTTTTAACACACGCCCACGGTGACCATGTCGGCGATGCGTTTAAAATTGCAGAACGAACAGGAGCACTTTTCATCTGTGTTAACGAACTTGCCAACTACTGTATCGACAAAGGTTTCAAGGCCCACAATATGCACATCGGCGGCTCTTACCAGTTTGATTTTGGCAGGATCAAATTCACCATTGCCCATCATGGCTCCATGACACCTGATAACACGTATGGCGGAGAACCGGCGGGTGTTATCCTCACCATTGACGGAAAATCCGTATACCACACTGGAGACACCGGCCTTTTCTATGATATGAAATTAATCGGTGAAATGACACCGATAGATTATATGCTGCTACCAATCGGTGATAACTTTACCATGGGGATCACAGATGCTGTCAAAGCCGTGCAGCTGACAAATCCACAATGTGCCATCCCCATGCACTACAACACTTTCCCGGTTATTGAAGCAGATCCTGAAAAATTCAAACAACAGGTTGAAGCAACGGGTAAGAAAGCAATTGTGATGAATTTTGGCCAGGAAATTACTCTATAGCGTTAAAATAATAAGGAAATACCATGTTTGACATCATAAAAAAAGTTCTCGGCAAAACAGGTGCAACAGGGGCTGTCACCAAAGAGGACACTCAAAGCGCACACATTGCCCTCTGTGTGCTTTTACTTGAGGCGGCCCATGTGGATGGTGAGTGTTCCGATGATGAAAAGGAACATGTCGTCACCACCATGACAGAAAAATGTGGCGTCCCCCGGGAAAAAATCGATGCACTAATTGCCAGTGCCGATAAAAAACGAAAGGAATCAATTGATTTGTTCAGTTTCACGCGATACATGAACAACACCTTCACAAAAGAAGAACGTATTGATGTTATGGAATCCGTCTGGCGTATCATCCATATCGATGGTCGCCTGGAAGCACATGAAGATCATTTTGCACATAAGCTGGCAAACCTTCTGCGCCTGACCCACAAAGAACTGATAGATAGTAAAATTAAAGCCAGACAACAATTGGCAAATACATAAAATATCAAGCTCCTAACACCCTCTAACGAGGGTGTTAGATACACTAAGACACACCCGATATACGTTCACAACCGGCCGACATCGCCACGGTAACGTTACCATAAATATCTCCATGAGAGCCAATAGTTTCCCTTTATCTTAAACGTTCTCAACCCATCACTACCCAATTTCAAACCACTGCACCCGTAACGTTACCACCAGATCAACCGTTTTTTTTTCGATACACGTTTTTCTCAACTTGTAACGCTGTTTACGCACCATTACACAGAAAACAGGCAGACAACACATTCTGGCATATTTTTTGAATAGTTCCACACATAAGCTTTCAGGCACACCGAAAAGGCTTGAAAGTTCACCCACCAACTCCATGGAGGCAACAATGGGCAAATGTATTAATCACCCCGATCGCGAGACCGCATATATCTGCTTAAAACATAATATTTACCTTTGCGAAGAATGCCTTCAATGTCAGGACGTTGACCTCTACTGTAAATTCAGACCATCATGCCCCATATATTTTATAGCTGAAAAAGGTTTCGACGAACCAAAAAATAAACAGGATAGTCAAAAAGAGTGTGTTGTCACATTTGAACCGGAGGGGAAAAAAATCTCTGTAAAGCACGGCGAAAACCTGATGGAAGCAGCACATAAGGCAGATATATACATCAACGCCTCATGTAACGGCAAAGGCGCCTGCGGCACATGTAAACTAATTATTGAATCCGGAACAGTAGAATCGCTGCCAACCCCCCTGTTAAGCGAAAAAGAAAAAGAAAAAGGCTATGTACTCGCATGCCAGTCAACCGTAACAGAAGACATTATCGCAAAAATCCCGAAAGAGACCATTGAAAAAAAATTAAAAGCTGCAGGAATGGGAGAAGCCGCAACGGAAAAACTGGCAGGACTTGTCGAAAGAGACAGCATTGAACCCCTTGTCAACAAGATCCCACTACAGCTGGATATACCAACCATGGACGATACGGTTAGCGATCTCGACAGACTGAAAAGATCATTAAAAGCACAGGAGTGTGACATTACAAGAATCAGTACAAACATCCGGGTCATGCGTCAGTTGACCGAATCTGTACGAAACGATAACTGGAAAGTGATGACTTCAGTACTGTTAAAAAAGTGTTCTTCTGAGCTTGTTGATGTAACCCCATTCCACGATGCAAAACCTTCCCTTGGCATGGCAATCGACCTGGGGACAACCTCTATAGTTGTCTACATCGTCAGTATGGAGGATGGAAAAATTCTCAGTGCGGCATCCGGCCATAACGGCCAGGCATCCTGCGGCGATGATGTAATCAATCGTATTGTCTGCTCTGAAAAAGATGGTGTGACAAAACTGAAACGACTGGCCGTTGCAACAATCAACAACCTGTCTAAACGTGCACTTGATTCCATCGAAGCAGAATATAAACAGGTGGAAAACATTGTCATTTCCGGCAACACCACCATGACCCATCTGCTACTGGGTATCGAGGCAAAGTATATCCGCCGCGAACCGTATATTCCAACCGTATCTGAATTCCCGATCTTAAAAGCAGGTGAACTCGGTTTAAAAGCTGCCTATTACGCAGGCGTTTTCATCATGCCAGGCCCCGCGAGCTATGTCGGTGGTGATATTGTTGCCGGCGTCCTCTATACCGGTTTTCACAGATCAGAACAAACCACCCTCTTTATAGACATAGGAACAAACGGTGAGATAGTCCTTGGCAACAATGAATTCCTTATTACTGCCGCCTGCTCAGCCGGACCTGCCTTTGAAGGAGGCGGCATCAGATGCGGCATGCGCGCAGAAGAGGGAGCCATTGAAAAAATCACGCTCGATCCGGAAACATTTATACCTGACTATGAAACAGTCGAAGACTGCAAACCAAGGGGAATATGCGGCTCAGGAATGATTGACCTGTTGTCTGAAATGCTCATAACAGGTGTCATAGGCCAGGATGGAAGGTTTGCCCTTGATACCGATCACCCCAGATTGACACTTTTTAACGAAGAACCGGCGTTTATTATTGAAACTGTAGACCAGACAGACACTGACGAAGACATCGTCTTCACCCAGTCTGATATCAGAAGCCTGATACTGAGCAAGGCCGCAATCTATGCCGGATTTTCCATACTTCTGGAACAGGTAGGTATGGACTTTTCCGCCGTAGGACAAATGATAATCACCGGCGGTTTTGGCCAGTATCTCAACATTGAAAAAGCAATAACCATTGGCATGCTACCCGATATTGAACGGGAAAAATTCCAATATATGGGTAACAGCTCTATTGCCGGAGCCTATATGGCACTGCTTTCAAATACATACAGACAGGAGGCAATTACCATCTCAAACACAATGACATATCTTGATTTTTCCAGTAACAACGCATTTATGGATTCCTTTGTCCGGGCACAATTTCTACCCCACACGGATGAAGACCTCTTTCCAAGCGTAACAGACAAGCAACTGGCAAAATAAAGCCATCAACCTCCAAATTATGGTCATTTGACCATAATTCTCTTGACTCCATCGCGCCGCCGCCTTATGTTATAGTCAAATGATCATAACATAAGGATAAACAGCATGGTGCGTCCCAAAAGATTACGACATATAACATCTCCTCCAACCATACAGGGATTCAAACCAGAAGGGGTAAAGCCAAATGGAGAGAGCATCCTCACGCTTGAGGAATATGAGGCTATTCGCCTTATCGACTACGATGGCATGGATCAGAGTCAGGCAGCAGAGGCAATGAATGTCTCTCGACAGACTTTTGGCAGAATCCTCAGAGCTGGGCGATTCATCCTTTCCCAGGCCGTAGTGGAAGGCAAATGTCTTAAGGTTGAGGGGGGTTGTTACACCATACGTCAACCTCCCCCGGGACACAACCACCCTGGTGGACGTGGTCAGGGGAGAGGCGGCAGGAAAAATATACATAACACAACTATTCTACAGGGAGACGATCAAATGAATAATAACTCAGGACAAGGATCAGGCCAGGGAAGAGGAAAGGGACAATCCGGAAATCAGGGCAGAAACAAAGGCCAGGGCTGCGGCACAGGCCAGGGGCGCGGTAAAGGACGCGGTCAGGGATGTAGCACAGGCCAGGGACAAAACCAAGGCAATGGCCCAAAGAACAGACAATAAACAGGGAGGTAGGATCATGGCAGGTTTTAATCAACAGGGCCCAACGAATGAAGGCCCCATGACTGGAAGAGGCAGAGGTCTTTGTGCAAATAACGTTCAACCGGGCCAGGGAAGAGGCCAGATGATGGGACAGGGCCGGGGAAGGGGAAGATGTCAGCTTGGAGGACGCGGCATGGGGTTTAACCAGCAGTTCGATCAGTCGCCGCAACAATCATCCGCGCCTGAATCGGCTCTTCAGAACAGGGTCAATACACTTGAGGCCGAACTTCTCGAACTCAAGAGTCAGCTGCAAAACAGTTAATAACCATGAGCCGGGTCAGTTCCAAATTTGACCCGGCTTCAACACTACACCACTTCCCAACCATTCTCATGACCAATAACGATATCCTGCGCCGCCTCCGCTACACGTTCAATTTAAGCGATTCAAAGATGATTGCCCTTTTACATTCGGCTGATTATACCGCCACCCGGGAACAGATTAGTGATTGGCTGAAAAAAGATACTGATCCAGCCTATAAAAAATGCACCGACACACACCTGGCACTCTTCCTCAATGGTTTTATTAACGACATGCGGGGTAAAAAAGATGGAGTACAACCTGTGCCGGAAAATCGATTGAACAATAATATTATTTTTCGAAAAATACGAATAGCCTTATCTTTAAAAGATGACGATGTTATAAAAATTATGGATCTTGCCGGTTTTTGTATGAGTAAACATGAGTTAAGTGCTTTTTTTAGAAAGCCTAAGCATAAGCACTATCGTCCCTGCAAAGATCAAATATTACGTAACTTCCTGAACGGGTTACAATTAAAGCATCGGCCCAAGAGCAAGGACATCACAGAATTCAAATGGAAGTGAAATTATTTACAGCAAGACCCTCTTTTTTTATTGCACAATTAAAAAAAGGGTCTATAGTGTCGACTTGATAACTCTCTGAGTAGAACACATTCCCCACCAAGTTGTCCTCGTTAACCTCGTTGTTTCCCACTGCATCGTTCGTTGTCGTCGAAATTTCTACCAATTAGTTACGCAAAAAACAAATAACATTTACCAGACCATAACTTTATACTTTTGGGTCGTGGTAAATGTGAATATAAGCGGCAACCAAAGAGTCCGCAGATCTGAACCCGAAAGTGTATTCGGCAGATCACCATGCAAAAAAAAGGAATATTAATGAGTTTTAAAGATTTTCAGTTTCACCCCAAAGTTTATGCAGGAATCACTGCCTGTGGTTACACCAGTCCGACCCCAATCCAGAAAGAAGCAATTCAACCCATTCTCGATGGCCGTGACATCTTAGGCCTCGCCCAGACCGGAACCGGAAAGACCGCAGCCTTTGTCCTGCCTCTTCTGCAACGCCTCTTAAATGGCCCACGCAAAAAAGTGAGGGCATTAATTGTGGCTCCCACCAGAGAACTGGCGGAACAGATCCATGAGAACATTGGTCAAATGGCTGTAAAAACAGGTCTTCGCAGCGCTGTCGTTTATGGCGGTGTCGGCAAACAGCCCCAAATCAGCAGAATTCGAGCAGGAGCAGAGATTATTGTTGCCTGCCCTGGAAGATTGCTTGATCTATTGAGCGGCAAAACCTTCAATCTCAAAGCAGTGGAAGTTCTGGTTCTCGACGAAGCAGACCATATGTTTGACAAAGGTTTTCTCCCTGATATCAAAAGAATAATCAAGCAGTTGCCACGGGATCGGCAATCCCTTGTTTTTTCTGCCACTATGCCAAAAGAGATTCGGCACCTGGCAGAGGATATTCTGAGAAAACCGGTAACCGTACAGGTAAACCATACCCAACCGGCCCCGACAATTTCCCATGTACTTTTTCAGGTTTCTAATACGAAAAAAAGTGCACTGCTGAAAAATATCCTTGCGGAACGGGAAATGACGAGCACACTCGTCTTCACCCGGACAAAACACAAGGCCAAAAGCCTGGCCCTGTTGCTGCAAAAAGCAGGATTCAGTGCCACATCATTACAGGGCAATCTCTCCCAGTCTAACAGACAACGGGCGATGGATGGCTTTCGCGATGGCACTTTCAAAATTCTTGTCGCAACTGACATCGCGGCCCGCGGCATTGATGTTCGCAATATCTCCCATGTGATCAATTTTGACATGCCTGATACAGCCGAGACATATACCCACCGCACAGGTAGAACCGGAAGAGCAACACGAAGCGGCATAGCATTCACATTTGCCAACTACGATGATAGCAAAATGCTTACACTCATTGAAAGGAATCTTGGAAAAAAGATGGCACGGGAACGTGTCCCGGATTTTACAAATGATGAGAATAAACAAGTAGATGAAGTAAAACGGGGAAATTTTTCCACCCAAAGGCGAAAAAAGAACAAGCCTATATCGGCTAAACGTGGTACTAAACGATCACAATCTTCTTCTTTTGATTTTGGTGTAGGAAAATCTAACCCACGATAAATAGTTTTTGTCTGGATAACCAGACGTCCAGTCGAAAGATCTTACGATAGTTCGACATTTTAACAAACAGGTTCCAAGAGGAACCTAGTGCAAAGGAGTAGTACAAGATGGCTGAAGGAACAGTAAAATGGTTTAATGATGCGAAAGGTTTTGGTTTTATTGAGCAGGATGGTGGTAGCGATGTATTCGTTCATCATTCAGCAATTCAAGCTCAGGGTTTCAAATCCCTGGAAGAGGGCGCTCGAGTAACTTTCGAGGTAGTTGATGGCCCTAAAGGACCTGCCGCTGCAGACGTTGTTCAGCAATAGAACTGAATCAACTGATAAAAAAGGCTCCGCATTTTTGCGGGGCCTTTTTTTTTGGCCAGACTCCACACTTTCCCCATAGCACTTTCAATCGACCCACTTAACAGAATATACCCATGATTACTGCATCCAATATTGCGCTCTCCTATGGCAAACGAATTATTTTCCAGGACGTCGACATAAAATTCACCCCCGGCAACTGTTATGGCCTGATCGGCGCAAATGGCGCTGGGAAATCGACATTTCTCAAGATTCTGTCCGGGCAGATGGAAGCTGATCGTGGCGAAATTTTCAAAAGCCCTGGGCAACGCATCGCGATACTCAATCAGGATCAGTTTGCCTTTGACGATCATACGGTGTTCAATACCGTGGTCATGGGTCATAAAAAACTCTACAAAATCATGGTCGAGCGAGACGCGCTCTACGCAAAGGCCGATTTTACAGAAGAAGATGGCATTCGTTCCGGTGAGCTCGAAGTCAAATTTGGCGAAATGAACGGCTACGAGGCAGAAGCCGAAGCAGCTGTCCTGCTCAACGGCCTTGGCATCCCGGAAGAGATGCGCAATAAAAAGATGAAAGAACTCGAAGGCAGTGACAAGGTTCGTGTACTACTCGCCCAAGCTCTCTTTGGCGCACCTGATATCCTGCTCCTCGATGAGCCCACCAACCAGCTGGATCTCCAATCGATCAACTGGCTGGAGAATTTTCTCTCCCGGTTCCACAACACTGTCATAATCGTCTCCCATGACAGGCACTTCCTCAATCAGGTCTGCACGCATATGGCGGATATTGATTTTGGCAAGATCCAGGTCTACGTGGGTAATTATGATTTCTGGTACGAGGCCAGCCAGCTCCACTTTCGCCAGAAAGAAACCGAGAGCAAAAAAGCAAAAGCAAAAGCTGAGCAGCTAAAAGAATTCATCCGCCGCTTCAGCTCAAATGCGTCCAAAGCCAAACAGGCCACATCACGGAAAAAACTGCTAGAGAAACTTACTCTCGAGAATATGCCCAATTCCTCCAGAAAATATCCTTATATCGTCTTCAAACCGGAACGGCAATGTGGGGATATCATCCTTGAAATAGATGGCCTTTCCAAGGAAATTGATGGCGTTCAAATGTTCAAAGACCTTACCTTTACCGTTAATAAAGGGGATAAAATTGCCTTTGTTGGCTCCCACAGCCTCGCCAAAACCACACTCTTTCAAATTTTGGCAGGTGAACTTGAGCCCGATTCCGGCAGCTTTCGATGGGGAGTGACGATTAAAAACAGCTATTTCCCCAAGGAAAACAGCGCCTATTTTGATGATGACAATCTCGATCTCATTGGCTGGCTCAGGCAGTTTGCACCGCCAAAAGCAGACGAGAGTTTTATCCGGGGCTTCCTTGGTAAAATGCTCTTCACCGGTGAAGAAGCCACCAAGAAAACTTCTGTGCTCTCCGGCGGCGAACGGGTACGCTGCATGCTCTCCAAAGTGATGCTTTCCGGGGCCAACTCCATTATTCTCGACGAACCCACCAACCACCTCGATCTGGAATCGATTACAGCTTTGAATAACGGGCTGATGACCTTTTCAGAAGTCATACTCTTTTCCTCCCACGATCATCAGTTTGTCTCCACCGTTGCCAACAGAATTATCGAAATCACCCCCGATGGCACGACCGACGCAATGATGAATTTTGACGATTATCTTGCTATGAAAAACAGCGAACAGGATGAGGGAAAGAATACTTATCTGCAACAAAAAGCCGCATGATGGTGTAAAAGAAGACATCAGATTTCCTTTAGGTGAAAGCGCTCTCTTTTATTTTTACCCATTGATATCTTCTTCAAAAGCATCTATTTTATCAATAGATGCTGGTGAACAACATGCGCCTGCCCGGCATTTTGCTGGAAGGTATCAAACGCCACACCATCAGGAGGTACCAATGCCGATTATTACCATTTCCCGGGGAAGCTACTATCACGGCAAATCCATTGCCCAGAAACTGGCACAAAAACTCGGGTATTCTTGTATTTCCCGCGATAAAGTAGTTGATAATCTCGAAGAGTTTCACCTTCCTGAAATTAAACTGACACGTGGGCTTAACGACGCCTTTTCCATACTCGATCGTTTCCCCCATGGTAAAAAACGGTTTAAAACCGCCATCAAATCCGAAATTCTGCAACATTTTGTTAAAAACAATGTCATTTATCATGGCCTTGTCGGCCACCATTTTGTCAGTGATATTTCACACGTTCTCAAGGTTCGAATTTTAGCCGACACCGACAACCGCGTAAGAGATGAGATGGCACGGGAAAACATCCCCGAGGAACAGGCCCATTATATCCTTAAAAAAGATGATGATGAACGGCGTAAATGGGGCATGTTTCTCTATGGCATCGATATAACAAACCCCGAAGCCTATAATATTATTCTTAGAATTGGTCACCTCTCAGAAGATGAGGCTGTCGATATCATCGCCAATGCAGTTACACTTCCCTCTTTCCAGGAAACACCTGAGTCACTGGCCCAGCTGGCTGATTCCGCGACAACTGCTCTCGTTGAACGGGAACTTTTTGATTTCCCCAACGCCACAGTTGCGGTAGAAAATGGTTCTGTAAAGATTTCTCTGAAAGTTCCAGAAAATCAGCAACAGGTCATTCAGGAACGCATTGAGGAAATGATGGCCGGCATCAAGGAAATAAAGGGGTTTTCTCTGCACTTTGAGACATATTTTTAAAAACCACAAACATATTTTTTAGACCACCACCCACCCGCTCTCTTGACTTTTACAACAACATCCTGTTTATATTGACAGGTATTTCAGGTGCTCCAAAGGAGTTTAAAGGGAACCTCGTGGAATTCGAGGACGGGCCCGCCGCTGTAACCGGGGACGAACGTTGCATAGGCCACTGTTTGCCACAGGTAAATGGGAAGGCGCAACAAGTAGGACGAACCGGGAGTCAGAAGACCTGCCTGAAAACAGAGAATCATCGCCGAAAGGTACGGTTTCTCATGGTTGTCTTCGTGGACAAAAGACCGCCAATCCTATTCGTGGAAAATCAGGGAATCCCCGGATCAATATATATTGGTCTGGGGATTTTTTTTACCTAAAATAAATGAGCCCGTTGATTTAATGTATTTATGTCCGATCTCTTCGTTATATGAAAATTTTATCCTCGGAATATCAACTATATGCCTGTGGTAAAATTTTCCATATGCCTCGACATCAGACAAAAATCCTATTAAATCAACAGACTCATAAATGAGGCTACACATTGAAAAAGATACTGCTCCTCTGTTTTTTGCAGTTTTTACCATCTCCCGCAATTCAATCAACTATTGCAGGCAATGTGGAAACACAGATCAAACAGCCGGTACGCGAGTCAATTACCATTTTACAGAAAACACAAAAAAACGAAGAAGAATGGCGCTTAATGCAGGAAAAACTCACGGCTAAGCTCCAATCTCTGCAGACAGCAGTGGAACAACTGACCGTAACAAACGACACACTCAAGGGTCAAATTACATCCAGTAAAAAGAGAATAGAAGCAAAGAACCAACAACTTGCCGATATTATGGTTATCAAGCAGGAAATCGATCCTTTTCTCGATCAACTTCTCCAACAGCTCAAAGCCCTCCCCGAAGACAACCTCCCCTTTCTTGTTGAAGAGCGAACACAACGCATCACAAAACTCAGCGCCACACTACACGATCCCAATATTGATATGAGTGAAAAATACAGAAAAGTGATGGAAACCCTGCAGATAGAAGCCGAATTCGGTGTCACAATTGAGACATATCAGGAGATGATCAATACTGATGACCAGCAGATACTGGTCAATATTCTCCGGCTGGGCAGACTCGGCCTCTATTACGTCAAACTCGATGAAAGCGGCTGTGGACTCTACAATATCGTAACCGACGGCTGGCAAGGACTGAACAATAAATATATTCACCCGCTGCAGACAGCCATCGCCATCGCCTCAAAACGACAACCTGCTGAATTTATCAACATGCCGCTTGGGAAACTGGTGCAACAATGAACCGCCAAAAAAGATCCATTACACTTTTTTTAATTGCTGTTTTCTGCTGCTTCCCCCTCACTCCTGCTGCCAAAGATATGCGAAAGTTGAACATTCAGGCAGACAGGGAAAAGACTGAGCTTATCCAAAAAGCGGCCCAGGAAAAGAGTGAGGCCAGGCGATTGGCAGCTGCAAGCAATGCTGCCATATTACAGGATAAGACAAAACTGGAAAAGAATATAAGAAAACTGCAAAATACAAAACGCATCCTGCAACAGGAAAATACCAGGCTCAGTATAACCAACCTCAACCTCAGCAAAGAAGAAAAAAGAATCACCTTAAAACTTACCCAAACCGACCAGATGATAAACGAACTTGTCGGCGTCATACGAACAAACGCCAAAGACTTCAGCGCCCTTCTTAACGAAAACCACCAAACCGCCCTACGCAATGATTCGCCTGATTTTCTGGAAAAACTTGCGGATGAAGACAGTTTCCCCGGTATGGATACTATTCGTTTACTGGCAACCGCTCTCTTTGACCAGATTAAACAGACGGGTGAAGTCACACGCCCCACACTCCCCATCATCGATAGAAACGGAAAAACGATTGTTGCCAAACTGCTCATTCTCGGTCCGTTCTGTGCTGTATATCAGTTGGGAAATGAAATCGGCTTCCTCAGATATTCTGCTGCCGGGAACAGATTCTATGCCCTCTCCAAACTCCCTCCAAAGCGGATGCAAAAACAATTGCTGCACTATATGGAAGGGAAAAGTGACTTCGTACCTATGGATATCAGCCGGGGCGGCGCACTCCAGCAACTTACCCACAGTCTGAATTTCTGGGACCAGATACAAAAAGGTGGCCCGATTGTCTGGCCGATACTGATACTTTTCTTCTTCGGCCTCATTATCATTTGTGAACGAAGTATTTTCCTTATGCGTAAACGTTTTAACAGCGAACGGTTCATACGCTATATTGGCGAGGCGCTGCAACAGTCCAACTGGCAAAAATGTGAACAATTCTGTTTACAATTTCCCCAAAAACCTGTGGCAAAAATAATCAACGCCGGATTGCAATGTCGGGATCTTGAGCGGGAAGAAATGGAAAACGTGCTGCAGGAGGCCATCCTCAGAGAAATTCCTCCCATGGAACGCTTTCTCTCAACCCTTGGCATGCTTGCGGCAATTGCGCCTCTTCTTGGGCTACTTGGTACTGTAACCGGTATGATTGACACCTTCCATATCATCACCCTGTATGGTACCGGCGACCCTAAACTGATGTCCGGCGGCATCTCTGAAGCGCTGGTCACCACCATGCTTGGCCTCAGCGTCGCCATCCCCCTGATGCTTGCCCAGACCCTTCTTAACCGTGCCGTTGAAAAAGAGATAGGGACAATGGAAGAAAAGGCAGTTGCACTGGTCAATATCATTCAAAAAAACAGGCTTGATTCATGTTCAGCGTGATTCAGCACAACTATCTGCTTTTTGAAAACTATTTTCGAGATGGCGGCCCCCTGATGTATCCGCTTCTTGGCGTCAGTCTTATTATGTGGCTGCTCATCATTGAGCGCACCATCTTTTTAGGCAGACTGTACAGAAAAAACATGTCCCTGGGACTTGCAGCACAACATCTGCGTGAAGACACGCCCCCCGACCCACAACACCATCGAGGCGTTATGGCTTTGCTGGTGAACAGATTTCTCAGCCTGCGCTCCGGCGATGCGGATCTTGACAGATTTATCCTCGATGAATCGGTGATCAGTGTCAACCACCATCTCGACAATCATCTGGCTACAATCGGCGTCTTGGCTGCAATTGCACCACTTTTGGGTCTTCTCGGCACTGTGACAGGCATGATTACCACCTTTGATGTTCTCGCCATATTTGGCACAGGTAATTCCAAAGCGATGGCGGGTGGTATATCCGAGGCCCTTATTACAACGCAGACCGGACTGCTCCTGGCGGTTCCCGGACTTTATATGAAAAATTTCCTTACCAGAAGAGCAAATAACCTGCAGCATCAGGTTGCCACTGCTGGTATGTATCTTCGCCGACATTTACAGGAGACTGCTTATTTGCAGAAAGAAAAATGCTCAATATAACAGCAGCCCGCAGGGCAAAAAGATCCTCCGTCGAATTAAACATGGCTCCACTGATCGACATGGTTTTTATCCTGCTGATATTTTTTCTGGTCAACACCAGTTTTGTCAAAGAATCCGGTATCGAGGTGAACAGGCCAAGCGCCGCAACCGCCAGGATCCAGCAGAAAACTGCTATCACCATCGGCATCGACAAGGAAAACAGGATTTTCATGGAAAACCGGGAAATTGATGTCCGGGCGGTACGGGCAAATATTGAACGTGCCCTTGCAGAAAATCCGGAAGGTGGAGTAGTTGTGGTATCCGACAAACTCAGCAAGGCCGGAGTAATAATATCAGTTATGGACGGCTGTCGACTGGCAGGAGCGCAAAACATAAGTCTTGCGGCAACTGTTCCAACAAAATAGGACCTTCCTTGAAACAGATAGGCACTATCACCCTCCAGTTGAGGCCCATTTCCATCCGGGTACGAACCTGGGCCATGGCAGCTACCATTGCAATCCTGCTAAACGGACTCCTCTTTCTCCTTCTTCCAATACTCTTGCAACCATCGCTAAAACTCTCATTAATAACCAATCGCGTTGATCATATCCATGTCATACGCCTGAAAAAAGAAGATATCCCGCCCCACAAAAAGCATAATCCACCAAAACCACCGGAAGAGAAACCACAAAAGAAAGTCACCACACCCCGTCCCCTTTTTAGAGCAAAATTGACGTTGCCTTTCAAGCTCAACAACCGGCTACCGGCAATCTCCACCGATTTTCAACTCCCTCTAACCAATACCATTGATTTTGATACTTCTTTTCATATCGGTACAGTGGATCTGCAGGAACTGGATAAACCCATTACCCCTACTGTCCGCATTCCTCCCGTTTATCCAATGCGTGCAAGACGCAAAGGCACTGAAGGTTGGGTACGTGTTGGTTTTGAAGTGAATGAAAACGGCAACGTCGGCCAGCTGCACATACTTGAGGCACAACCTCCGGGCGTATTTGAAAAAAGCGTTATGCGTTGCGTTGCCCAATGGCACTATAAGGCCGGTACCATTGAAGGTGTACCTGTAAGAACTCGAATGGAAACAACCATCCGTTTTAAAATGGAGTAGATATGAAAAAAACGCTCTTCATATGTCTCCTTCTTGGCATGTCGCTTTCCTTGCACTATTCAGAAGTATTCGCTGCCAATCGACTGCCATTACGGGTACAAATAGTTCTTTTAAAGGTTGCCCCTCTGCTTGAGAAACAACAATACAGTCAGGCAATCAAACTACTTGATGCCTTTAAAAATAAAGCAGACGACCCAGCCGACCCGGTATACAATCATACCGAAATCCATTTTGTTCTCGGTAACTGCCATCTGTTCATGGAACAGTTGCAACAGGCCCGTGCTTCTTTCCTTCTGGTCGTGACTAAAAATCCCAAACACGTTGGTGCATGGCAGAATCTTGCCAAAACAGAATACGATCTGGGACACTATAACCAGGCCAGCAAAGCCTTTTTTAAAACGTATCTCTTAACAAACAGGACTAAGGCCAAATATCTCTATTACAGCGCCGTCACCCTTCTGCTGGACGAACAATGTCTGGCCAGTCTCAAATATTTTGAAACTCTTCTTGCCACACACCCGCAGGCGGTCACCCTGCAATGGAAGGAAAACCTTATCTATGCCCTGATCCAGGCGAAAAAACCTGAAAAAGCGCTGCCATATATGATCGAACTCTGCCACGGTTTTACCGGGAAAAAGAAACAAAAATGGCAGGAAATCCTCCTTCAACACTATATGGCTCTTGATATGCGCGAAGAAGCTTTGAATCTTGCGCAGACATTAACCCGACAGGCCCCGACGGTGGCGCTCTGGTGGAAGGGGCTAACTCATATTCAACTCCAATATGAACAGTACACAAAAGCACTGGCGGCAATGACCATCTATTCTTTTTTAACTCCACTTACAAGCAAGGAAGAAAAGCTCCTTGGAGATCTGTATATGCAGCAGGGGATACCACTCAAAGCAGCAAAATATTTTGAGCATAATGCCAATAAAAAACCGAACCGACAAACGATATTACAACTGATCCGAGCCTATCGAAGCCTTGGCAGAAATGAACTCGCCCTGCAAAAACTAAATAGTTTTATGCAAGATCATCAGGATCCAAAACTTGAGATGAAACAGGGTGAAATCCTCTACGACATGGATCACTATTCCGAAGCTGCAACAACCTTTGAACGTACCGCAAGGGGCAAAGGAAAACATAGCGCAAAAGCCTTTCTTATGGCAGGATACAGCTACTGGCAACTGGGTAATTACGACAAGGCCAGAGCTGCTTTTTCCCAAACAACAGAGATGCAACAGGGTTTTGTTAAAGAGGCGGCAACAGCGCTGAAACAATTAACGAGAGCCTCCATAAACAACCCTGAACAATAAACAGTGCATGAACGATCATCGCAATAAAGAATCAATGGAGCAGCTGCAGAAATTTGCCCTGCATATCGGTGCGACCAGAGTTAAACTTCTGCCCGCAGGCAAGGTGTGCATCGAAGATAGACTTGCCAATTTCTGCCTGGATCCCAAATGCCCGCACTGGGGTCAGTCGATGAGTTGTCCGCCCCATATTTCCGGCCCGGATAGTCTACGGGAAATAGTACAGTCATGTAGATATGTACTCGTCCTGCGTATTGAAATTCAGTCAGAATCGCTCCACGGTGCAGACCGCCCCGAAGTTATGCGACTGCTGCATGAAATCACAGCAGAGGTTGAAAAAGAAGCCATTCGCTTAGGATTTACCAAATCGATGGGTCTTGCGGGTGGTTCCTGCAAACCCAGTTTCTGCCACGACCAACTCCATTGCAGAGTTCTTGAAGAACAGGGCGAGTGCCGCCATCCGGAACACGCCAGACAATCAATGTCCGGCTACGGTGTCGATGTTGGAAAACTGATGCAGGCTGCAGGTTGGTCAACCAACCTGTTTGCAACGAGTGACGAGACTGAGGAGGAACAACTTTCCTGGGTTGCCGGCCTTGTGCTGCTGCGCTAAGTGGTGTAACCCTGTGAGCATGGAGAGGAAAAGGTACCTTGCCAAAAGACACTTTTGCAAAGTTAATTATTGTGTGTTTGAATTCCTGTTTACACCTATGGTCACTTTTCCAGGCCAGCAATTTTGAATAAACAGTTCTTTCAACGCAGAACCTCCACAAAAAAGTTCCTCTTGCTGCAAAAAAACATCCTATTTAACGTAAGAAATACCATTTAATTATAGGTATCCCAGCATGACTTGATACTATAAAATTATGCTATTGCTCGTTCACGATCTTCAGGTTCCTCGTAAATCTTTGCATCCTCCTGCC
>CAMZKN010000106.1 GCA_947311315.1 uncultured Desulfobulbaceae bacterium
AAAGCTATGTATGGCCTTCCACTGGTTAAAGATTTTCGTAAGATGCTATGCGACGGTTAGAATGGACTTTACCAACACTTTTGGAGAAGTTACAAAAAAAACTCTTAACGAGTTTATTTCACTGAGCATAATTTTGGTGACCCCAAGGGGACTCGAACCCCTGTTCCCGGCGTGAGAGGCCGGTGTCCTAGACCACTAGACGATGGGGCCTAATGGTGGTGCTTTTATAACTGACCATGATAGCCTTGTCAATACTTTGTTGTTGAATTGTCGTCGCCTGTGGCTGTGAGTGGCTTTTGTTTCCGGCCACGACCAAATAACCGTGTAGATGCCTTTAGACTTTGTGCAACCTCTCCGGTTAAAAAGTTGTTGGCGCAGCGCCATCTCCAGTTTCCGGTAGGGACACCCGGGCTGTTCGTTTTACAATCGTTGCCAAAACCAAGCACATCCTGGAGAGGGAAAATGCATAAAAAGCTCACCGAGGACTGGGCAAGATAGATAAGGTCACTGTTTATAGCTTTATTGTCATGTAGAGCGCCGTTAACCATTTTTTTTACAGCGTTCCTCGTATTGTTGTTGAGTTTGTCACTAAGGTACCAGCCAAGGGTTGTATCATTGTCATGTGTGCCTGTGTAAACGACACTGTGAGGTGAAGTGTAATTGTGGGGTAGGAATGGGTTGTCGGGATCGCCATCAAAGGCAAATTGTAACACTTTCATTCCAGGAAAACCGAGGTTCTCGCGCAACGCGGTGACCTCAGGTGTTATAATTCCAAGATCTTCTGCCACGATATTTAACGCACCCAGTTTTTCGGAGATTGCAGCAAAAAAATCAAGGCCGGGCCCTTTTCGCCATTGACCATCAACAGCTGTTTTATTTTTTTCAGGGATAGACCAGTACGACTCAAAACCGCGAAAATGATCAATACGAACCATGTCGACCTGGGTGAAAATGTGATCAATCCTTCGTAGCCACCAGTCGTTTAGTGCGTTGTGTACTTCTGTATCTGGATTGTGCCAATCGTAAAGAGGATTTCCCCAGCGCTGGCCGGTTGTACTGAAATAATCAGGTGGAACACCTGAAACATGCGTGGGCTGCAGGGTTTTTCGATCCAATTCAAAAATATTCTGATGAGCCCATACATCAACACTGTCATAACCTACATAGATGGGCAGATCACCAAAAAGTGATATTGAGTGTTTCTTAGCGTATTTTTTCAGTTCTTTCCATTGTTCAAAAAATATAAATTGTTCAAATTTATAATAATTCACCTTCTCTTTGTGGAGATCTTGAATTTGACGCAATGCATCTTTTTGTCTCGTTGCAAGTTCCCATGGCCAGGTGAACCATGCTGATTTATTAAAAAGTTCTTTTAGAGTCATAAAAACAGCATAATCATTGAGCCAATCTGAATTTTCTATAAAGAGATTGTAGGTGTTATCGTTTTCAGGAACAAAGTTTAAGAATGCTTCACGGAGAAGTTGGTTTTTAAAATGGTTTGTAGCGGAGTAATCTGCAATATAAGGCGAGAATTCCGGGTGATTAGCAAATGATTTTCTATTGATCAGGCCTTTTTTGTATAAAAGATCAGGGCTTATTAAAAGCGCAGAACCGGCAAAAGCGGAAGTGGACATATATGGAGAAAAATCGAAAACATCATTGGTAGGTCCCGTTGGCAGAAATTGCCAGTAACTTTGGTCGCAGTCATCCAAAAAATCAATAAAATTATAACTGGCGTTTCCTATGTCTCCAATTCCATAGGGAGAGGGGAGGGAAGTAATATGCGCAAGTATGCCACTTAAACGGGGATAATTCATAGAGTTTATTCTCCTGTGTAAGATTTGGGAAAACAATAATAGTGTCTGCGCCTTGAAACTCGCTCTATCAGTGCTATAATATACTTCTGCAGAGTAATCATAGATTCAGTAGGTGTCATATTTTCTGGCAGCTTTTATTTTATAAATTGCATAATTTCAATAATCAATGTATGAATACGATCTTCTGAAAAATTAGTTGCTTGTGGGCTCTTTCCCGCCAGCTTTTTTTTTGTCAAAATCTTCACTGAATAAGCTTTTGATTCTTTTGAGGTTCTTTCACAAAATTATTTCCTGAAGGATGGGGAATAATTTTTTAGTCACTAAATTTTAACATGGAGTGGTTCACTGGTGCTACCCGAACTCAAAGAAAACCTTCTGAAAGCAGGAAAAAAAGAAGGCTGCATTAGTTTCGACGATTTAAACGATTTATTACCAGATGATATAAGAGATCCCAACGCTATTGAATCGATTTTTAATTTTCTTGGTGCGCATGCCATTGAGATTGTTACGGTAGAAAAAGGTGGGGAAAAACGGACTCTATCAGGTGAATTGTGGGTAAAAAATGACGATTCTTCATCAGGTGCTGCAAAGGATGAAGAAGTTATCGTACCCAATGAAGAAGGGCATGAAGCTGAAGAGACAACTACGACCTATCTTCGTGAAATGGGGCGTTTTGATCTGCTTACGCCTGAAGAAGAGGCCAAGTACAGCAAAACGATCAGGCAGGGATTTGAAGCCATTATTATAGCTATCCGTGAAGATACTTCAGGGGTAAAAGAAGTTCAGTTGCTTTGTGAGCGTATTGACCTTTGGGAAAAGCGTGATCCGACGCTCAAGCCCAAAAAACAGCAACTGAATTTCATGCGTTACAATATCATCAGTGCTACCAAAAAATATCACGAGATTCGTGAACTTTTTGAATTGCAGGCAAAACTGGAGGCCTATAGCCGGTCGATAGAAGTTGCCAAAGATACCATGATCAGGGCAAACCTGAGGTTGGTCGTCTCAATTGCCAAGCGCTATATGCACCAGGGTTTAACACTTGCCGATCTGATTCAGGAAGGTAATCTTGGCCTGATGCGTGCGGTTTTTCGTTTTGACTATACCAAGGGCAATAAATTTTCTACGTATGCCAGCTGGTGGATACGCCAGGCTATTACCAGAGCAATTCTTGACAAAACGAGAACTATACGGCTACCTGTACACTTTTTAGAGTTGAGAAGTCAGTTTTTTAAAGCTTTTTATGCTCTGTTTAAAGAATTGGGACGTGAACCGACACCTCTTGAAATCTCTAAATCCACCAACCTTCCGATGGATAAAATTTTATCCATTCTCGAGGCCTCAAGAGAACCAATTTCCCTTGAGACACCCGTTGGAGATGATGATTCCACATTGGGAGATTTTCTTGAAAACCAGGAATCCCAATCGCCTTATGATGCGGTTCAGACAAGAGAGTTGTCCGGCAGGGTGAATGATATTCTCGAAACGCTCAGCGAAAGAGAGGAAAA
The DNA here is from genome assembly GCA_947311315.1 of uncultured Desulfobulbaceae bacterium. Taxonomy (GTDB): domain Bacteria; phylum Desulfobacterota; class Desulfobulbia; order Desulfobulbales; family Desulfocapsaceae; genus Desulforhopalus_A. The sequence goes on from CAMZKN010000106.1 coordinate 3,326, forward strand.
AATTATTCGCCTGCGTTTTGGTATTGGAGAAAAAGCGGAATACACCCTGGAAGAAATCGGTAAATTGTTTAATGTGTCGAGAGAGCGAATTCGTCAGATAGAAAAGAAAGCACTGAATCGTTTGAGACATTCAAGTCGCCGTGAAAAGCTCAAATTTTTTATAGATTAACGCAACAAAATTGTATAAAAAAGCCGGGTTAAATACCCGGCTTTTTCATTTATTGTGAAAAATAATATACGTAACGCTGGCTTTGGTAAAATACATGAAAAAATTATAGAGGGGCAACGCCTTAGTTTTGAGGACGGGCTGAACCTCTATAAGAGCAATGACATTCTGGCAATTGGATATCTTGCCAATCTTGTCAGGAAAAAAATAAGTGGTGAAAATGTATATTTTATCTATAATCAGCATATAAACTATTCTAATATCTGTACAAATTTATGTAAGTTTTGTGCGTTCGGTAGGGAAAAAGGTGCCGATCTTGCCTATGAGATGAGCGTTGAGCAAGTTAAAGAAAAAGTTCGGCAGAGACTTGCGGAGCCGATCACCGAAGTACATATGGTTGGAGGTATTCACCCCGACCTTCCATTTGAATATTATATTGAATTATTAAAAGGTATTAAAGAGATTAACAGTGACCTGCATATTCAGGCTTTTACCTGTGTGGAGATTGCTCATTTCGCCGATCTTGCCGGCAAACCGATAGATGAGACACTAGGCTTACTTATGGAAGCCGGACTTGGTTCACTTCCTGGCGGTGGTGCTGAAGTGTTCAGCCCAAGAATAAGGCAGCTTACCTGTGAAAAGAAATTGCCGGGTGATGACTGGATAAAAATTGCCAAGATTGCACATAAGCAAGGTCTGCATACCAACGCAACAATGCTGTATGGACATATAGAAACGATGGAAGAGCGTATGGAGCATTTGCAGGCTCTACGGCAGGCCCAGGATGAAACAAACGGTTTTCTGGCATTCATCCCGCTCTCTTTTCATCCTGCAAATACTCGGATGTCGGAACTCTCAAGAACCACCGGTATGGATGACTTGAAAAATGTAGCAGTGGCCAGGCTTTTTTTAGATAATTTTCCACATATCAAGGCGTATTGGGTTATGATTGGGCCGCAAATGGCTCAACTTGCGCTCAATTTTGGGGCTGATGATTTAGATGGAACTGTAAAAGAAGAGGTGATCACTCATATGGCCGGTGCTGAAACTGACCAGGCCATTGGCAGTAATACACTTGTTCGCCTTATTAAGGAAGTCGGACGTATTCCTGTACAAAGAGATACTCTATACAACGTTCTTCAAGTGTATAAATAGTGGGTTTGTAGCCTGCGTCAGTCATTTTTTTAGTAGTTTTGAGGATCATTGCTGCAATGCACATTTCAGATGTCGCAGAAAAAATATCTTCAGGTAATCGTATAACAGATGAAGAATATCTTTTACTTGAAAGCGATGGGGACTTTTATCAGCTCGGTGTCTTCGCTGATACGATTCGCAGGAAACTCCATCCTGAAAATCGAGTCACCTACGTTATTGACAGGAATATTAATTACACCGACATATGCATTTCTGCTTGCAAGTTCTGTGCTTTTTTCAAGACTCCCGAACAAGAAAAAGGATATCTGCTTGATTCCCGTGAACTCCTTGAAAAAATAGAAGAAACTCAGAAGGTTGGTGGTACACAGATTTTATTGCAGGGTGGGTTGCACCCGGATCAGCCTTTTGAATATTATGTAGAAATGGTCAGGTTAATAAATAAGACCGGTATTCATCTGCATGGTTTTTCACCGCCTGAGATTCATCATTTTGCAAATATATCAGGGTTGTCAGTAAAAACAGTATTATGCCGGCTGATTGACGCTGGTTTGAATTCAATACCGGGTGGTGGGGCGGAGATTCTAAATGACCGGGTTCGACAACTGATAGCTCCTCGAAAATGTTCTGCACAAGAGTGGATAGATGTCATGGAGCTGGCTCATATGCAAGGGTTGCGGACCACTGCTACAATGATGTTTGGCCATGTTGAAACGAGTGAAGAAAGGTTGGAGCATCTCAGACGTCTTCGCGAACTTCAAGACCGGACTGGTGGTTTTACTGCCTTTATACCGTGGCCATTTCAGCCAGACAACACAGCGCTTTCTGATATAGAAAAAACGTCTGGGCTTGGATATCTGCGAATGCTTGCTCTTTCTCGTATTTACCTTGATAATTTTAAAAATATTCAGGCTTCATGGGTTACTCAGGGACCGAAAATTGCCCAAATTGCCCTTTCTTTTGGTGCAAACGATTTTGGCAGCACCATGATTGAAGAAAATGTTGTAGCCGCCGCCGGGGTCACTTTCAGGTTGTCTGAGCAGGAAATACGTCGTTTAGTGACTGATGCAGGATTTGAACCTGCTCAAAGATTGATGGATTATTCAATAGTTATGTAGTATTAGTGGTTTGCCGGTGTTAGTAACATATGCCCTCGGAGGCTGTAGTTTACCTTTGGGGCTTTGGTTCATAAAAATACATTTGGAGTGGTTGTTATGAAGCTATCTCAGGATACCATTACAAAAATTGGCATGGTGAACTATCTTAATATGGCTCCCATTCACGAGAAATGGAAAGAAACTGTCCATCGCAGTGACTGGCAACTGGTGGAAGCTCCTCCTGCCGTTTTAAACAATAAACTTGCTGAAGGTCAACTTGATCTTGGTTTTGTCTCAAGTTTTGAATATGGTAGACACCCCGGAAATTATAGGATTCTTTCCGGATTATCCATCAGCGCAAACGGATCGGTAGGTTCTGTTTTCCTGTTTTCTCATGTTCCCATAGATCAACTTGGTGACGAATCAATTCTACTCAGTTCGGAGTCAAAAACCTCTGTTGGTCTGGTAAAAATAATTCTTGAAGAGTTTAATGGTGTGCAGCCGGTTTATTCCACTGGAAATGTCATGGATGCGGCAGATGATGAATATAAGGCATTGATGGCTATTGGTGACGATGCACTGAAGATTGTAGAAAAATCACGGTTTCTCTATCAGTATGATTTGGGTGATATATGGAAGAGAGAAACAGGGCTGCCCTTTGTCTTTGCAATTTGTGCTGTGCGTGAAGAATTTTGCCAATTACAGCCTGAAATGTTGTCGGAAATCCATCAGGAATTACTCCGCTGCTGCAAAGAGGGAAAAGATTCGCTTGCTGATATATGTAAAATTGCAGCCGAACGTATTCCAATGGCAAAGGATCGCTGTCAAAAATATCTGCAGGCAATCGAGTATGACCTCGGTGCACAAAAACGTCAGGCACTTGAAAAGTACTTTGAATACCTCATTAAGCGTGGAGATATTGGAAAATCCGCTTTGCCCCTGGAGTTTTTTACCAAATTATGAGCAATATAGAGAGAAAGCCCAAGCTTCTCCTTGGGATTACCGGCGCAAGCGGGATGATTTTTCTCAAATCCTTTGTTGATATACTCGAAGGTTTAGGGATTGTTGTTCACGGGATATGTTCCCAGTCCGGGCGGGAAGTTCTAAAAGTGGAAATGGGGTTAAATCCTGAAGATATTTCGATAGTTTCCAAATGGTTTGACCCTGGAGATTTTTCAGCTCCGCCTTCTTCTGGTTCCAGTGATTATTCTTTTATGGCTGTTTTACCATGCACTATGGGCACTCTTGCTTCAATAGCTGCAGGATTATCAGCAAATCTAATACACCGTGCGGCAGATGTTATGCTTAAAGAACGTAAAAAACTTGTGCTTGCTGTGAGGGAAACCCCATTTAACAGAAATCATCTTAAAAATATGCTGGATGCGCATGATGCGGGTGCAATAATTTGTCCTCCCATGCCTAGTTATTACCTGCTTCCCAAAAACCTTGAACAGGCGACTGAGACCTATTCCTGGCGACTTGCCGATCAACTTGGAATCACCGTTCCCAAGAGAAAACGATGGAAAAATTAACAGCAGTCTATAGAAAAATTGTCATCCTTCTGGAAATGATCCAATTTAAGCTAACTATTTTTGCGATGCCATTTGCTTTTACTGGTGCATTTCTTGCGGCCAGGGGGCTCCCGAAAATACACGTTCTTTTCTGGGTGATTCTGGCAATGATAGGGGCACGGACGTGCGCCATGGGTTTTAATCGTATTGTCGATTGCAGATTTGATAAAGATAATGACAGGACGAGTAAAAGAGCACTTCCAGCAGGAACAGTACGCTTATGGGAAGCGTGGTTAATGGTTACTTTGGCAGGCGTACTCTTTTTCTTTGCCTGTTATCAACTCAATGACCTGACTCTAAAGCTTGCTCCTTTTGCTTTAGCTCTTACTCTTCTCTATTCACTTACCAAGCGGTTTACATCGCTGTGTCATCTGGTGCTTGGCTTTGCTCTGGCTTTTTCTCCTCTTGGAGGATGGGTTGCAGTACAGGGGACTGTCACTCATTTCCCCTTTGTTCTTTCTATTGGTGTTCTTTTCTGGGTAGCTGGTTTTGATACCATTTATGGTTGCCTTGACGCTGATTTTGATAGAAAAAGTGGTTTACATTCACTGCCATCAAAATTAGGTAAAAAGATGGCATTCAGACTGGCTGGATTTTTTCATATTCTAGCTTTTGTCTTTTTTACTTTAACCGGGTACCAGGAAGGTTTGAATATTTTCTACTATCTTGGCATTCTTTTAACAGCAGGGGCACTTATCTACCAACACAGGCTCGTTAAACCAGAGGATTTATCGAGAATTCACGCATCTTTTTTTTCTATGAACGGACTTATAAGTATAACACTGTTTTGTTCGACATGGCTCTCGCTTATGACCATTGGAAGCTAAAACTATGTTGATTTCTTTGAAATTTATTCTTTTTATAGTGATACTTTTTGTGTCCTTAAATGCTTTTTGCGATGAACAACCACTACCTGTCGAAAAACAGGAGATAATACCTTTGGGAGTTATTGACGCAGCTCTGGTTGGAATCGGTTATTCCGGGCATGAACAACTCAGGTATGATGTATCGTATACGGGTGGTATAAAAATTGGTGAATTACGTCTTCAAATTGATGCTCTGCCAGGCAGGGATAATGCGTATAAAATAGAAGCATTAGTAACGACCCAAAATGGCATGTTCAGTCTACTTTATCCCATCAACGATAAGCATGTCACCCTTGTTCAGGGTATTGAAAAACTTCCATACCAAGCTGAAATATGGCAAAAAGAGGGTTACAGCTATACATCACACAAATTGATTGAATATGATCAGGAAAATGGAACAATCAGAAATATGAAAAACGGGCAGATGGATCATGAATATACTGTTGACGGTAAAGTAAATAATGAGTTCTCGTCATTTTTTAATAGTAGATTGATGCCGTTTGAAATTGGGAAAAAATTTATTGTTCCGACTTTTGCCGATAAAAAAAGAGTTCGGGTTGTTGTTCATGCAGTTAAAAAAGTTGATTTTAAAAAGACACTTTTAGGCCATGTTCGAACTGTTGAGATTATGCCGATTATGACGTTTAAAGGCCTCTATGATAAGAAAGGTGATACGGTTATCTGGTATACAGATGATGAATGCAGAGTCCCTGTACGGATAAATTCAAAAATTCTTATCGGTTCGCTCACAGCAGATTTAACATATTACGAAAACTCTGCATGTGGCCGATATACCAATATTAAATAATAGTTAATATATATAAAAAACAACTAGTTAAGAGGTTTGTTGATGATTCAGCCAGTAATTAGCACAGATTTTCCAGCTTTGAATTTTAAGCATAGGGGAAAAGTCAGAGATATGTATGAGATCCCAGGACACGACGATAAATTGCTTATGGTCGCAACGGATCGCATATCTGCGTATGACGTGATAATGGACGATGCAATCACCGGTAAAGGAGCTGTTTTAACACAACTCTCTCTCTTTTGGTTTGATCTATTAGGGGATATTGTAGAAAATCATCTGATTACTGCTAATGTGGAAGAATATCCTGAAATTTGTGTTCCCTATGCAAAAACTCTTCAAGGTCGATCAATGCTTGTCAAAAAGACAAAACCCCTTACCATCGAGTGCATTGTTCGCGGTTATATTTCCGGTTCATTCTGGAGTGCTTACAAAAAAAACACAATGGTGTGTGGTTTTCAATTGCCAGAAGGTATGAACGAATCTGACAAATTTAACGAAGTATTATTTACTCCATCTACAAAAGCTGAAGTTGGTGGCCATGATGAGAATATTTCACTGGAGCAGATGAAGGAAATTGTTGGAGCCAGCAGGGCAGAGGAGATCGCAGAAATCAGCATTAAGTTGTACAGAAAAGCCGCTGACTATGCGCTGAGAAAAGGAATAATTATTGCGGATACAAAGTTTGAACTGGGTGAGATAGACGGACGCCTTATACTCATCGATGAGGTGTTAACCCCGGACTCGTCACGTTTCTGGCCTGTTGATAAATATGTCACCGGAAGATCGCAGCCAAGCTTTGATAAACAATATCTTCGTGATTACCTTTCATCTCTTGATTGGGACAAAAATCCACCTCCTCCTCCACTGCCAAAGGAAATAACAGACAAAACGATTGGGAGATACAAAGAGGCGTTAGAACGTATAACCGGCAGTACATACCAGATGTAAATATCTGTCAAGTTCAGGATCAGGGTAAATTAATGCTAACCGCCAACTCTTTCAATTGGCACAGGAATTTTTCGTCATTTTTAAGTGATCTAAAACTGCTCGTACGTCAAAGCTGAGCTTGCGCATTTTTTGAGTGATATTTTTTAC
>CAMZKN010000107.1 GCA_947311315.1 uncultured Desulfobulbaceae bacterium
ACTTGACGCCTCAGACAATGTACGTTTGATTTGGTTTTGAATATTCATGCATCAAGTATGCACGATTCAGACTTAAATGTCCAGACTAATATTATGGGTAATAGGCAGTTCTAGGCCAGACGATGCCCCTTGAAGAAGCCAGATCTCTATTAAACGCCATCCCTCCAGCCCTTGCGGTCGCCTTGAGGGATCTGGCAATATCGCCCCATGCTGCAACATTTACCCTGCTTTCTGCCCATATGATTATTTTCTGGCTGAGCCAGGACAGCAATGTCACACCACCTGTCTGCCTGGCATCCTTTACTGCTGCAGCCATTGCAAAAACGCCACCCATGCTGACGGGTCTCTACTCGTGGAAACTCGCTAAAGGTTTATATATTGTTCCTCTGCTCTTTGCCTACACACCAATGCTCGGTGGCAACTGGATCGATGATATAACGATCTTCTTTTTTGCACTGCTTGGTCTTTATTGCTTTGCCGGAGCCTTTCAGGGATATATGGAAAACCATGTAAACCTGCCATTACGAATCATTTTCTTTCTCCTTGCATTTTGCCTTATTGCTCCAACATCAAATCTTGTACATAGCCTTGCTGCCATTCTTTTTATTGTTTTATTCTTCCTAAACCTGAGAAAAACCGGTGACTAATTTGCAACAAACAAAAAAAACAGTGCAATTGAATTACGGCCAGGAACTCGTTCAAGCACCAATTCCTGGGCAGGCTAAAAATCTTGCGCTGAGAGAACCTGTAAAAAACATCACCCCCGCCATTTTTCAAAAGCGACTTACCAGCTTTCTACAGACAACACCACTTGATCTTACCTGCCCTGTACTTGTTGTAGCGGATAAAACAAGACTCTGCGGTTATCCACAATATCTGCCCATCCTCATAAAGGAATTGGAAGCACGAGGGATGAACCACGAAGATCTCACGATCATTATTGCTTATGGCACCCATCCCCGTCAAAGTGATGAAGAGTGTTTAAGTTGTTACGGAGATATCTACAACACTGTCACATTTATTCATCACGACTGTCGGGATATGAACATCTTTACCGAAATGGGTTTCACTTCCCGGGGAACACCTTTGCGATTCCGCAGGGATCTGCTTGAAGCCAGTGCAATTATCACCATGGGGCCGATCTGCCATCACTATTTTGCCGGATATGGTGGAGGACGAAAACTCATTTTCCCCGGATGTGGAGAGCGGGAAGCAATATACGCCAACCACGGACTCTTTCTTGACTCCACAACCAATTCCCTGACCACATTATGTCAACCCGGGATTCTCAAAGGAAACCTCCTGGCCGAAGATCTTTTTGAAGTGGAAGAAACTCTGGTTGCCGACCTCTCTCTACACGGTATTCTCGATTCCCATGGTACTCTCTGCGACCTGCTTGTCGGCCAAGGGAAAAATGATTTTTTACATGCCTGCGCCCGGCATGGTGAAAATTGTGAGACACCTGCAGAAAAATTCCACACGGTTGTCACATCCTGTGGCGGTTATCCCAAAGATATCAATTTTATCCAGAGCCATAAAGCTATGCACAATGCGGCAATGTTTGTTGAAGATGGAGGATTGCTTTTGATGTACGCAGAGTGTAGAGAAGGCATCGGATCCGAAACCTTTCTACCATGGTTTGAAAAAGGCTCTTTTGAAGCGTCTTTCAAAGAGCTCTCGTGCAGTTATGAAGGAAACGGCGGTACAGCCCTTGCGATGATGACCAAACTGCAGCGAATACGTATTGGCATGATCACGCAGCTTGAAGATTGCACCTGCAAACGTATCGGCGTAGAGCGCTGGAATCATAACCAGGTTTGCGACCACTTGACGGGCCTGGAACTGGAAAGAGATACTACGATTGCTATTATCCCAAACAGTAGTCTGCTGGTGCAGAGGAATGAGGAAGGAAACTGAAAATAAATTACCTACATTTTATTTGTTAGCTGTCGAATTCTCTCGGCCTGCGCCATCCTGTCTACTTCCTTTTGTTTATTTTCTTTTACTGCCATTCTTCTCTCATTGAGTTGAATGGAGAACCACCAGCAAAATGCACCAAAGGTCATACCAATCAGTATTAATGTGTCATTTTCCATCTTCTTACCTTTATCATAAATATTTCTTTGTCCTTCCAACTATAATAATCACATATTCTGCAAAGACTATACCAAAACAGAGAAAGGTTACTATTACTAGCTGGTACACGGTTTATTGGCTGAAACGTCATCAAAAAAATTACAATATGGTAATTGCATTGCCAATAAATGGTCTGTAAATTACATTTACGTAGAACCACTCACAGTGATAATCAGGAGAAAGATATAACTCCTGGGATTGTTTCACCATACCTTCAACCTTTTATGACATAATGACAGACAAAATAGAACGAGTAATCACCACATCAGGCAATTTTTTTGGTGTTGCCTGCGACACCACAGATCTGGTAAATGAAGCATGTCGAAAACATGATGTCGGCCCCACGGGGGCTGCCGCCCTTGGCCGGGCACTCACCGGAGCGGCACTACTTGCAGCATTATTAAAAGACGACCAAAGCATCCTCTTAAAATTTGAGGGCAACGGCCCACTGAAAAAAATTATAACCGAAGCCGGATATAACGGCTGGGTTCGAGGCTATATTGCCAATCCCCATGCTGATGTACCATTGAAAGACGGGCAGATCGACGTTGCCTCCGGAATCGGCAGGGCCGGATTTCTCACCGTTGTAAAAAATATAGGCAACAATAAAAAATATCCCGGTACAATCCAGCTCTACACCAGTGAAATCGGCGAAGATCTTGCCTATTACCTCTCCCAGTCGGAACAGACCCCTTCTGCTATTGCTCTGGCTATTCAACTCAACAGTGATGGAACCATTGGAGCTGCCGGTGGTTTTCTCGTTCAGTCCTTGCCTCCTGCCGACGAAACATTTCTTTCCCTTATTGAAAAAGAAATCAATTCTCTGCCACCTCTTTCCCGATTACTGCTCGACAAAACACCTCCCGGAGAAATTCTTTCTTCTCTCTTTAACGAGGTTCCTCACAAAAAAATCGGGGCCAAAGAGCTTGTCTATTCGTGTAGTTGCAATCGCGATAAGATGTCGACTGCCATCTACTCACTGGGCAAAGATGAGATTACTTCCTTATTACAAACAGAAGGACAGGCCGAAGTACGGTGTGAGTTTTGCCGACAAAAATACATCTTTGGGAAAAAAGAACTGGAGAAGCTGCTTGCGATGGATCAGAATTAACAATTGATTCCTCCATATTTTTTTTTACCACTCCTTAAAATAATTACAGGGGGGCTCGCTCTGTGATACCCCTCCCCGGTTATAGTTTTTCTATAACCAACACAGGAGGGTAAAAAATGAAAGAACATTCAGGCAGTCTCAATTCAATCCACTTCAACCAGTTTTCCGCAACCTGTCCCAAACTGGTACGAAAGCACCACGTTAAAGAAATTCAACGAAAATTGTTTGACAGCTACCGGGAATCAATTACTACTTGTCTTACAACGATTGGAATTGGTACTATTATGTTTGCTACTACCTATTTCTTTTTTATCCAGCTGGCTGAATATGGCTGGTAACTCCTGGAGAATATGATGAAAGAGATTCGAAATAAGGCCAAAGACCTCATGGCCCCCTACTGCAGAGTATGCCCCGTTTGTAACGGCAAAGCATGCTCAGGGGAAGTCCCCGGCATGGGCGGTCTTGGTACAGGAAGCTCCTTTACCAACAATATGAAGGCACTGGCTACAATCACTTTTAACATGCGCCTTATTCACGGTATCACCGAGCCGGACACATCCGTTTCTATCCTGGGGAAACAACTGTCGATTCCTGTTCTTGCAGCTCCCATTGGCGGGGTATCGTTTAATATGGGTGGAGCCATTTCCGAAAATGAGTATATCAACGCAATTATTAAAGGGTGCAAAGCCCGTGGCATCATCGGTTGCACAGGCGATGGCGTGCCTGATTTTATCCACCAGGCAGGATTTGAGGCAATACACAGTAGTGGCGGCCACGGTATTGCATTTATCAAACCGTGGGATGACAAAGAATTATTCCAAAAGATCGAAGCATTGCGTGAAACCGGTAGTGATACCATGGGAATTGATATCGACGCCGCAGGTCTTATCACCCTTAAAAAAATGGGCCGACCTGTCTTCCCCAGATCGCTTGCTCAACTCACCAGAATTATAAAAAAATGTGGGATGAAATTCATCCTTAAGGGGGTAATGACACCAGAAGATGCTGAACTGGCGGTAGAGGCCGGTGCCGACGCTATCGTGGTTTCCAATCACGGTGGCAGAGTGCTTGATTCCCTGCCCGGTACAGCCGAAGTGCTCCCTGGTATCGCAGATAAAGTAAAAGGGGAAATCACCATTCTGGTCGATAGCGGAATCAGATCCGGTGGCGACATATTAAAAATGCTGGCCCTGGGCGCTGATGCTGTCATGATAGGCAGGCCGTTTTCCATTGCCGCAATGGGGGGACAGGAACAGGGCGTTGAAACGTATATTGATGCTCTTGCCGCCGAATTGCAACAGGCCATGGTTTTAACCGGAACTGCTTCGGTAACCGCAGTGAATAATAATATCCTTTTTCGTGGGAATCAATAATTCTCTGCTCCGAGGCGACTCCCCGCACCATCAGTGTTGCAATAATTTAAATGATTACTATTCTTATGTAGATAAAGTAAGAGAATACGATATCCTGAATATCTTATAGAAAATTATGCCAGGGAGATAATTATGAGCAAAAGCGCAACGCTGAACGTTGATGGGAAAAGCTTTGAATTTGAGGTTATAACCGGATCAGAAAACGAAAAATGTATAGATATCCAAAAACTTCGATCGGAAACAGGATATATCACCCTGGATCCTGGATTCGGCAACACCGGTTCCTGTTTTTCCTCTATAACCTATGTTGACGGCGCCAAAGGTATATTGCAGTATCGTGGATATCCCATTGAAGATCTTGCAGAAAAATCCACTTTTGTGGAAACAGCCTATCTCATTCTCTACGGTGAACTACCAAAAGCCGAGCAGCTACGTGATTTTTCCGCACGACTAAAAGAACATGCACCTCTCAATACCAACCTTGAGCATCATTTTTCCGGCCTGCCCAATAATGCTCCTCCCATGGCTATTCTCTCGGCAATGCTCAACCTCGTCTCCTGTTTTCATCCTGAAGTTCTTGAAGTACCCACAACGGGCGCAGAATTTGACCGAACGGCATCACTGCTGCTCTCCAAAGTTCGAACAATTGCTGCATTTGCCTATAGAATGGCCTGCGGCAAGCCCATCAATCACCCCAACCCCAACCTCACCTACTGTGGTAATTTTCTGCATATGATGTTTTCCGACCCGTATCAGGAATATGAAGTTTCCCCGATTATCGACAAAGCGCTCAATCTTTTCCTCATCCTCCATGCAGACCATGAGCAGAACTGTTCAACAACCACTGTCCGGGTTGTCGGCAGCTCACGGGCAAACCTCTTCAGTTCAGTTTCTGCTGGAGTTTGTGCACTCTGGGGGCCACTGCATGGTGGAGCTAATTCTGCTGTTATTGCCATGCTTGAAGATATTAAAGATTCCGGTCGCCCGCTCACCTACTATTTAGATAAGGCCAAAGACAAAAACGATTCATTCAGGTTGATGGGATTTGGCCACAGAGTCTACAAAAACTTCGATCCACGCTCAATCATTCTCAAAAAACAGGTTCATAGCGTTCTTGAAGCACTCAACATTAACGATAATTTACTGAAAATAGCTCTGGAACTCGAAGAGGCTACCCTCAACGATGATTATTTTGTCAGCAGAAATCTCTACCCCAATGTTGATTTTTACAGTGGTCTACTTCTTCGGGCCATAGGCATCCCTCTGAATATGTATACGGTTATGTTTGCAATAGGCAGAATGCCGGGATGGATTGCCAACTGGAAAGAGCTACATGATCATAAACTGCGCATCTCACGTCCACGACAAATTTATACCGGTGAAACTGCCAGACCCTACGTCTCCATCGCAAAACGCTGATCACTCTGCCAAAGCTGCAACCTCCTCTGTTTCTGTTTGCGCATGAACTGCACAAACAGAAACAGTACACCAGGAAGTCCATAATTCTCTCTTTAATTATTACTTGTAAAGAACAAACTTCGTGGTATTCTGCTGATAAATGAAGTAGGTCTTGTGAAATAACACATAGTTATATCGGAAAAACTTATGAAAATTATCAATTGGAAAGATGAATTCTCCGTAGGTGTCAAAGAGCTCGACGATCAACACAAAAAATTAATCGATATGATCAACCACTTGATTGCAGAACAGAGCAGTCTCACCGACTCGGCTACCATTGCAGATCTTTTAACCAAAATGACCAATTACGCCCAGGAACATTTTCGGGCCGAAGAATATCTGATGGCGGAATACGGGTTTGATAAAAAAGAGCAGCAGGTAAAGCAGCACCAGGCATTTATAGACAAAACTATCTCATTTCATTCGGCCTCCGACGTTGGCCCTAATATACTTTCTGTAGCACTTCTCGATTACTTAAGTACCTGGCTTATAAGTCATATTCTCACCGAAGATATGCAGTACAAAGATTTTTTTAATAGCAAGGGATTGAGCTGAAAAGTGAGCCTGTGACGATAAAGGATCAACACATATGGATTCAACCAATCCTCAACCAGCTGTAGAACACTCCGAAAAATTCCAGGAAATGGTTACCCGGGCAGATCGGTACGGAGTACTGGAAAAACCCGACGGATACGGAAAGAGAACAGGCGACTGCAACGACACCATTGAGATGTTTCTCTCTGTGCGGGGCAACCAGATTCAAATGTTGACATTTATTGTCGATGGCTGCGCCAACACCATAGCCTGTGGTAATACCGTATCCATGCTGGTCGAGGGAAGATCAGTAAACGATGCCTGGCAACTTAGCCCTCAGAACATAATCGATTACCTGGAAACCCTTCCTCCAGATCATCATCATTGCGCAGAACTTGCCGTCGGTGCATTTTATAAAGCTCTGGCCAACTACAACAACCAGATGAAGGAGGTTTGGAAAAAGGAATATCCCTATCTGGGTTAAAGTATTGCTCTTGCCCGTATAGCTGCTGGTTGGCGTGTCTTTAAAAGGAGAAACTTCTATGCAGACAGCGTACATTAATGATAATAATCGAGCAGTTTTAAGCTGTCCCCGCTGCAAAAAAACACGGGAGATCGATGCTACTCCATATCTGAAGGCTTCCGGACGGGCAAAAATTGCCATTAAATTTAAGTGCAGTGCATGTGATTGTGGGCACCAGAGCTGTAAAGAATGCAGGGAAGCCAACTGCAGTAACGGCAATACAAATATTATTTACCTCGAAAGGCGGAAATTTTTCCGTAAAAAGGTTTCTCTCCCCGGACACATTCGTGATCGCAAAAATCGATTTCCCGTCACAATCCTCAACCTGTCCCGCACCGGAGTAAAAATTAAAGTACGACCATCTCACACATTCCAACCTGAACAAAAGCTGATTGTAACATTTACACTTGATGACTCAAAGGCGTCCCACATAGAAAAAGAAATTATTATCCGTACAGCTAAGCCGGATATCCTCAAATGCGAATTCACTTCCGCCCAGACATTTGAAACGAGTGATAAGGCAATAGGGTTTTATTTGATGAAATAGTTTATACTCTTGTCAGGCTTTTTTACAACACAACCATTTTTTCAGATACCATACAAACCCTGTTACCATATTTATGAAACGTAAAACTATCAGCAACGCCACGCTTCTTGGCATGGTTCTTCTTATTTCTGCCCTTTTTCTCACCATGATCCATCAATTTCTGATGGCTATTTTCATGGCGGGACTCTTCTCTGCCATGGTCAGGCCGGTACACCACTGGCTGACAAAAAAGATGGGCGACAGAGAAACGCTTGCGTCCATTGTTACAGTTATGGGCATTGTGCTGCTGGTACTTATCCCACTGTCTCTGCTTATCACCGTTGTGATAACCCAGGCCATCAGCGTCGGCCAATCCGTAACTCCCTGGGTTCAAACTTTTATCGATGAACCAACTGCATTTTCCACGTATCTCGAAAAAGTCCCCTATTACGACCAGATCATCCCATACAGAGACCTGATTATCGAAAAGACCGGCCAGTTTGTCGGGGCTGTGTCTTCCTTTCTCATCGATTCTCTGTCCTCTTTTACCATGGTGACAATTGATGCTATATTCTCATCAATTATCATGCTCTACGTGATGTTTTACTTTCTCACCATGGGTGATGTTCTGCTCAAAAAAATTCTCCTTTTCCTCCCCCTTGATGACAGGGACGAACAAAGACTCCTCGTCCGCTTTACCTCAGTTACCAGAGCCACAATCAAAGGCACTGTTGTTATCGGAGTAATGCAGGGAACGCTTTGTGGTATCGCCTTTGCCTTGGCCGGTATCGAGGGCCCTGTTTTCTGGGGATCGATCATGGCTGTTCTTTCCATCGTACCTGCCTTTGGCACTGCAATAATCTGGTTCCCGGCCCTCATCATACTTGCCCTGGCCGGAAACTTTACAGGTGTTATCATTTTGGCCATTATATGTGGGGCTGTTGCAGGCAACCTCGACAATATTATCCGGCCTCGACTTGTCGGAAAAGATACTGAAATGCATGATCTTTTTGTCCTCTTTGGCACACTTGGCGGCATCTCCATGTTTGGCTTACTTGGTATTATTATCGGCCCGATCCTGGCAGCACTCTTTATTACTATCTGGGAAATATACGGCGATGCCTTTCAGGATTTTCTCCCGGCAGTGGAAATGAATTTTAACAAGAGGGAAGAGCCCCCTTTACAGTCGGATGACTGCGAGGGCGAACACTAATCCGGCATGCCATATATTCTTTTAATCCTAACAACACTTTTCTGGTCGGGCAACTTTGTCCTCAGCCGTGGGATGAATGCTGAAATCCCACCACTCACTCTTTCTTTCTGGCGCTGGGCAGTTGCCCTCATAATATTATCTTTATTTACTTTTAAACATCTCTACAATCAGCGAAAAATTGTCCTTAGCCATAAAAAGTTTATTGTCATACAGGCCATTGTTGGTGTAGCCGGTTTTAACAGCCTTATTTACATGGCACTGCAAACCACCACCGCAATTAACGCGGTGCTCGTCAATTCCTGTATTCCTGTTATCATCGCAATCATTTCGTGGGTGCTTTATAACGAACGCCTCAGCATGAGACAGTGTCTTGGAATATGTATTTCGTTCTCTGGAGTCATGCTGATTCTCTCCGGCGGGGATATTTCAACACTTCTCTCTCTGCAATTCAATCCAGGTGATATTCTGGTACTTATTGCTGCGTTTTTATGGGGATTTTACTCGGCACACCTGAAAAGGTACCCCAAAGGACTGCACCCTCTGGCCTACCTGACCTCCATAGTTATCGTTGGAGTAGCAGTACTTCTGCCATTTTACCTTTTCGAGCTTTCCACTGGCAAAACAATGCAACTCTCCATCAACACGGGTATCACCATTATCTATGTAGCGCTTTTCGCATCCGTACTTGCCTTTATTTTCTGGAACCGTGCCATTGCAGATCTTGGGGCCAATGTTGCCGGACCATTTATCCACCTCATGCCCGTTTTCAGTACAATTCTTGCCGTTATTTTTCTTAATGAAAGCCTCACTACCACTCATCTTCAGGCAATCCCCCTTATCTTTGGCGGAATCCTGCTCACAACGTTTCGGCAAAATAGAAAATTCTCTTAAAAGGTAACTACTCACGGAGTTCATAACTCTATGTTTTTATTACCTCTGAACTGTAACTGCTCACAGGTACTCCATATTCGTGCAGTCACATTTGCCCGTTATAGCCCCTCTGTACCGGCAATTGTGACCGTGCGAAGATGGGGGGCCTGTGAGCAGTTACCTTAAAAGAAATGCAATTTGCAGAAGAGCCCAACCTGTTCATTGACAGGTACGGCTCTATTGCACACTACTCTTTCCAGTCAGGACGAATGTGAAGTTCTGTGAGTTGCTTCCTGGCAACAGAAGCCGGGGCCTCGGTGAGAGGACAGGTGGCTTTTTGCGTTTTTGGAAATGCGATGACATTTCGAATCGAGTCGCTGCCTGTAATAATCATCAGCAATCGATCAAGCCCAAAAGCCAAACCGCCATGGGGAGGAGCCCCAAGCTCAAGAGCCCTCAACAGAAAACCAAATTTTTCATTTGCTTCCCGTTCGCCGATACCAAGAACCTCAAGAACCTTGGATTGCAGTTCTTTCTGGTGGATACGAATAGAACCGCCACCAATTTCAGTACCATTGAGCACCAGATCATAGGCACGGCTGTACACTTTCGCCGGATCTGTATCCAGTTTCTCAATATCTTCTTCTTTGGGTGCAGTAAACGGATGATGCAGGGCCTGGTACCGTTTTTCCCGCTCATCATATTCCATAAGTGGGAAATCAGTCACCCAGACAAAACTGAACTCATCCTTTTTCAAAAAGTCGAGGCGTCGGGCAAGTTCCACCCGCAATTCTGAAAGCACCTGAAAAACAACTTTACTGCTATCCGCCCCGAAAAAGAGGAGATCACCCTCTACGGCATCAGTTGCAGAAGCTATGGCACTTCGTTCTTCTTCTGTGAAAAACTTGGCAATGGGAGACTGCCATTCGCCATCCGCCTTCATCTTCACCCATGCAAGACCTCTCGCACCAAACTGCGCAACGTATTCTGTCAGGTTATCAAGCTCTTTGCGGGTGAAAGTAGCACATCCTTTGGCATTGATAGCCCGAACAGCCCCCCCCTTATCAGCAACACCTCTAAACACCTTGAAACCACAATTTGCCGCAATATCAGTCAAATTAATCAGTTCCATACCAAAACGAACATCCGGCCTGTCTGTGCCGAACCTATCCATAGCTTCGTCATATGTCAAACGGGCAAAAGGAGGCTCAAGATCGAGGCCAAGCGTCTCTTTAAAGAGGGCAACAATCATACCTTCATTAATCTTCATTACCTCTTCCTCATCAACAAAACTGAGCTCCATATCGATCTGGGTAAACTCAGGCTGCCGATCGGCTCGCAGATCTTCATCCCGGAAACACTTGACGATCTGATAATACCGATCCATACCGGCAATCATCAGCAACTGTTTAAAAAGTTGCGGTGATTGGGGAAGGGCGTAAAATTTTCCTGCATTAACCCGGCTTGGCACCAGATAGTCACGGGCACCTTCCGGTGTTGATCGGGTAAGCATTGGAGTCTCAACATCAAGAAAATCGTTGTCATTGAGATAGTTGCGTACTGCCTGTACCGCCTTATGGCGCATAATCAAATTGGAAATCATTTCCGGCCGACGCAGATCAAGGTACCTGTATTGTAATCTGAGGTTATCAGATACTTCCGTTTCTTCATCAAGAGGAAAAGGTGGTGTTTCACTGGTATTGAGAATATCAAGTTCATCAACCAGAATCTCAATTGCCCCTGTGGTAAGCTTCGGATTTGCCATATCACCCGGCCTGGCCTCAACCTTACCCCGGACAGCAAGAACCCATTCACTGCGAACCTGATGGGCCTTTGCATGCACTTCCGGATTGACCTCCGGGTTAAAGACCACCTGGGTAAGCCCCCACCTGTCACGCAGATCTATAAAGATAACACCACCGTGATCCCGCCTGCGCAGAACCCATCCCATCAGCGTTACCTGCTCGCCAATATTTGTCGCGCCAAGATCATTACAAGAATGTGTTCGGCTTAATTTCCCCGTTGATTCCATAGGTTATCAATCTCTTAAAGTTGTAATAATTAATATTTGACGACCTCGCAAAGAGGTCATTCGAAGTTCTGGCTGGCTAAATCAAAATTTCTGCTACTTTCTCAACAACCAGAGCCACTTCCTGCTGCCCATCTTCCTTCATATTACGAAGGATGCCCTTACCTGCCGCCAACTCATCATCACCAACAATAAGCACATAGCGTGCTCCGGCTTTGTTGGCCTGTTTCATCTGGCCTTTGAGGCTTCGTCCCTCATGGTCCATGGCAACGGTAAACTGCATTCCCCGTAGAGCGTGAGCCAGAACAAATCCGGTTTCTGTACCCTTTTCACCCAATCCGACCATGAAAAGATCAACCGGCTGTTTTTTTATTTCAGACTCTTTCTTTTGCTGCATGAGGAGAATGAATCGTTCCATTCCCATGGCAAAACCAATTCCCGGTGTATTCTTTGGCCCACCTAAAGTCTCAACAAGACCATCATATCTACCGCCGGCAGCTACCGCTGCCTGGGCTCCGAGATCACCGGTAATAAATTCAAACGTGGTTCGGCAGTAGTAATCCAGCCCCCGAACCATGAATTTATTTAACCGGTATTCTATTCCGAGTTGTTGCAGTCCTGTCTGAACCTGATGAAAATGAGTTTTACAACCGGGACAGAGATGTTCAAGAATGGAAGGAGCTTCAAGCATCTGCTCTCTGCACCCGGGAACCTTGCAGTCAAGAACCCTCAGAGGATTACTCGTGCTTCTTCGCTTACAATCTGCACATAACGAATCGATTCGATCATTTATGAAGCGAACCAACTCTTGCCGGTAGCCAGGACGACAAGCGGGACAACCGAGAGAATTTATTTCCAAACTGACAACAAGATCAAGTTCTTTAAAAAGCATCGACCCCATCGCCATAAGTTCGGTATCCACCCGTGAGCTCTCAGAACCCAAAACCTCCACATCCATTTGATGAAATTGTCTGAGCCGACCTTTTTGAGGCCGTTCATGGCGAAACATAGGACCGATGGTAAACAGTCTCTGTACCGGTTTTTGTACATAAAGACCGTGCTCAATGTATGCCCTTAACAGTGATGCCGTGGCCTCAGGACGCATGGTCACTTTCTTGTCGACAAAAGTATACATCTCCTTTTCAACGATATCGGTGGTTTCACCAATAGATCGCGCGAAAAGTTCCGTCTCTTCCAGGATGGGAAGTCGAATCTCGGCGAAATTAAACCTGTCAAACAGGGATCTTGCAACTTTTTCAAGGTGCTGCCACAACTCGACATCACCCGGCACAATATCCTTAAAGCCTTTCAGGGCTTTGATTTTCAAAACTCTCTCCTAAATATGAAGGGAAATAAAACAACAAACCATTGAAAGCCAAAAACCCTGAATTTAACCGCAATTTGATGGAATTGTCAAGTTTGGCCTAAACGGCTCTGGATATTTCATATAAGCCTCCCATCTATGTGAAATAATATTTTAAAAACGAAAATTTCTCTAAGAAAAACGGATTTTGTCAGAATCGACCGATTTCCTCAATAG
>CAMZKN010000108.1 GCA_947311315.1 uncultured Desulfobulbaceae bacterium
GAAGAAGAAGAAGAAGAAGAAGAAGAAGAAGAAGAAGAACAACAACAACAACAACAACAACAACAACAACAACAACAACGACAAAAAGAAAAGCTATGTATGGCCTTCCACTGGTTAAAGATTTTCGTAAGATGCTATGCGACGGTTAGAATGGACTTTACCAACACTTTTGGAGAAGTTACGAAAACCGTATTTCTCGATACCAAAGGTCTCGACGACCTTCATCTGCAGAATCTGGAGCGTGAATGCAGTTCCCTGCAGGTGTTTTCCGGCACTCTGCCTGAACAGGTTTTGGCAAGAATAGCAGGGGCAGAACTCCTCATCACCAATAAGGTACAGATCACAAGAGAACATCTGGAGACCACCCCCTCCATCCGCCTGATCTGTGTGGTGGCCACCGGGACAGATATTATTGACCTGCAGGGTGCACGCGACAACGGAGTTACTGTGTGCAACTGTCAGGCTTATGGAACTGATTCGGTGGTACAGCACGTTTTTGGCAGCCTGCTGGCCCTGCACACAAATCTGCTCTCCTACCACGCGGCTGTACAAACAGGTCGCTGGCAAACATCCGACCAGTTCTGTTTTCTCGACTACCCTATTATCGAGTTACGGGGCAAGACGCTTGGCATTGTTGGTTCAGGCAACCTTGGCCAGGGCGTCTCCAGGGTTGCAGAAGCATTTGGCATGAAAGTGATCTTTGCCAGAAGACCGGAAAATCCCCCGGATGATCGCCCTGCTCTTGCCCAAATGCTGCCAAACATAGATATCCTTACCCTGCACTGTCGACCAGACCAGAAACCTGATCAACGCCGAATCCTTTGATCTCATGAAGCCTACAGCTTTTCTGGTCAACGCCGCAAGGGGAGGTATTGTAAATGAAACGGCATTACTTGACGCTCTTAAAACCGGGAAAATTGCGGGTGCCGCAATCGATGTATTGAGTGTGGAACCTCCGACAAACTCAAATATTTTAATCGATGCGCAACTACCAAATCTTATTATTACGCCCCATGTCGCCTGGGCCAGTAAAGAGGCAAGACAACGGATCATTGATCAGACAACTGAAAATATCCAAGCCTATAAAAAGCACCAACCGTTACGCACAATAGATCCACCAAACTCAGACTAAACAAAAAAAGTAACACTATTTTCGATATCGTGTTACTTTTTTTATTGACACCCTCCACTCTTCTGAGTAACATAGTTTTCAAATGGTTAGCGGGTATCTCATATGGGATCTGAGATACCCGACAGACCATCGACTATTGTCAGTGTATCCACAGGACGCGCTTCCATGCGGAAACACTCACATTTAATGCGACAACTGGCAGGACCTCCTTAACATCGCTTCTGCTACCTGCCATGTTGTCGTTTGTCTTTCTTTTGCTTAATCCCACACACCCGGGATAACCGTATCACAAAAGGTGCATCTCCCCTCTTTAATATTCATTATAGGCAGCGTATACCCCACACGCTTAATCAGTAGTTTTTTGCAGTTATGGCAATAGGTATTGCTCCCGGGATGACCGGGGATATTACCAACATATGCATAATGAATTCCCTCTTCCATGGCAATCGCTCTAAAACTCTCCAGAGTAGATAGTGGCGTAGGTGCCAGCCTGCTGAGTTTATACAGAGGGTAAAAACGCAAAAAATGCAATGGATAGTCCGGCCCGAGATTCTCAAGAATCCAGCCGCACATTTTTTTGAGCATCTCGGGATCATCCACATATCCCGGCACCACAAGATTGGTCATCTCAAAGTGCACGCCCTGTTCATGCATGGTTTTAAAGGTGTTGAGAATAGGATGCAACCTGCCACCGTTGAGCTTGCGATAGATAGCGTCATTATAGGACTTCAGGTTGACATTGGCAGCATCAAGGACTTTACAGAGCTCAAGCAGTGGAGGAGTATTGATATATCCGTTGGAGACCCATATATTTGCAATGCCGGCTTCTCGGGCAAGCCTTGCGGTATCGATCATATATTCGTAGTATGTTGTTGCCTCGGAATAGGTATAGGCGATGGAAGCAGCTTTTGCTTTTTCTGCCTCTTCCACTACCTTTGCCGGAAACAGGTCATAGTGATCAACCTCATGGGGTTTGGCCTGTGATATCTCCCAGTTCTGGCAATTTAAGCAGCGGAAACTACACCCCGTTGTGGCAATTGAGAAGGCAAGAGTCTGTGGTTTAAAATGATAGAGAGGCTTTTTTTCCACCGGATCGATATTAACTGAGCAGGGGTTGCCATAGGCCAGACTGTACAGAGTACCATCCATATTCACCTTCGATCGACACACGCTCCGGTCGCCGGGCGACAAGGTACAGCGATTGGGGCAAATCTTACACATCACCCGGCTGTTTTTCAACCTGACATAAGAGAATCCTTCTTTATGCCATTTCCACAACTTTTCGGGCGCGTCTCCCTTAAAGATCGTTCCACGGATATCATCCGCACCATCCTGTCTGTCTTCCTTATTAAAAGGCCACAGAGCAGCTCCAGCTGATCCGGCAACTGCAAGATATGCAGCGCCACAGGAACAGGAGATAAATTGACGACGATTGAGTGCTTTCATCATATCACCCCTTTACCAGTTTTTTAGGAAACTGCATGCCGGAGCATACAAGCAGCAGCACATTACACAATTTTAAACTGAGAAGTGCAGCAACAGCCCAGATTATTCCGAAAAAAGGAACAAGGATAAGAGTTGTCACAAGGGTTCCGTATGCAGCTCCAATAAGATCGGCAGAAAAAGTACGAACGGCCGCAGAATTATCATTCCCCCCCAAAGATAAAGCCAGAGGGAATTGACAACCACAGAGCGTGGAAAGCAGAAAACCAAACCCTAAAAGAACTGCCGGTTGTAAAACCAGCGGTTTATAGACAAGCACAAAGAGAAAAAGTGTTAAACTGACAACAAGTAGAACATCGAGCCTGATCAGCCACATTATATTTCTGTTTTTAAAACGAAGATACTCCCCAATCCGCGCGCCGGGAAGCAAGCCAAGCAGAAAAACAGTAACCAGCAACCCGATCTGTTCATACACATAGCCAAAAAAGATCTGATACACCAGAATTACCAGGCTCTCACTGCCCATGGTGACAAAACCTGTGGAAAACAGAACACACTCTTCCAGCCTCGATCGTGCAAGATAAACAATAAGCAACAGCCCACTGATTACATAAAACGGCGTTGGCGAACTGGAAAAACGTGAGAACCATTGACGAAACATGACACTCAGAAGAAACGGTGATGTATCACTATTTATTCTGATGTCAGGCAGTAGTTTTTCTTTCAGATAATCCTGCCTCATTAAAGTCACATTACCATAAAACAGGTTGCTAATATACTGCGTTGGGATATCTTTTTCTGCAAGTAAAGCCGGAATATCAGGGTCAAGTTGACTGTCACTACCGAGAAAACAGACTGTACCGCCGGGCAAGACAAGCAGTTCTTTAAAATATTGAGATACTGTCTTATAAAGCGAAGAAATCTTTTCCTGTTGCGGCCTGGCCAGATAATTGTCGTAGCCATTTACCGTGAAAGAAAAGATACCACCCGGACGAAGATGCCTGCTGACCAGAAAAAAGAACGTGGCTGTATAGAACCGGTTTATCTGGAATGTGTTCGGTTCCGGCAGATTAAGAATAATGGCATCGTACTTATTGTCGGTTTGAGAAAGAAAGAGACGCCCATCCTGATGAATAACATTAAGTCCGGGTATGCGGGTCAGCAGCTTATAACGAAACTGAACCAAAGTCACCTGCGGGTCGAGTTCGAGATAGTCGGTTTTTGCGAGTTTATACTTTTCCAACTCCTGCATAACCCCGCTCTGGGCTCCGATGAGCAACACGGAACGGGGGGAATCGAGCTGTGACAAAGGATAATGTATTATCTCTTCCGCCTGCTGCCTGTTCTGGCTCGAATACAACGGCACACCATCAATAAAAAGGGTGAACTGTTCTTTTTCCCCATGGACAGTGACCCTGCCGTAACGTGATTCACGGTAGTAGACAAGATTACCCTCAAAGGGTTGCAAAGAATGCTTTTCCAAAGCCAGTGTACAAAGAAGAACCACAAGGACAATAATCGTTGGTAAAAGGCAAACAGATTTGTAACGTTTTTCACTGGGAACAGCATAAAAAGCAGACAGAAGTAAAACACTACTGGCGAGAAAGGACGCCTGCAGAGGAGATACAAATCGTATCAGTATAAACGAAAAAAGAGCACCACCGCACACGTCCCCAATATTATCAAGCATATAGAGCCGTGCTCCTGGATACATTGGCTCCCGGCTCCGCAAAACATAGAGACTATAGGGCAGAACAAAGCCAACCAGCAGACCACAGGGCAGAGTGATAAAAAAGATACAGGCCAACGTGGGATAAAAGCCGACAGCCACTCCGGGGATAAAAAGAATATCTCTCAGATAGCGAATGGCAAGAATTTCAAAGGGAGATATCAGAGCCAGCAGCAGTGAAAAAACTACCAGCCCCAACAGAGACACACAGTGAAAACGACGCACCAGCCTGGCAAGCCAGGTACCGATACCTCCGAGCAGCAGCCAAGAGAAAAAGATAAGGGAAAGTGTAAATTCATTGCCCTGAAACTGGCTGAGAAACTCACGCAGCAGAAGAAGCTGTGTCACCACCGAAGAGACACCTGTGGCAATAACAAGTCGTTCCACCGCCCTGTTATCATTCATTGAAATGTTGAACCTGATAGACCTGCACCTCCAGTTTCTCTGTCCTCCATGCATCTGAAGGGAGATTTGCCTTAAGACAAAGTCTGCTTAAAAATTGTTCCGCATCGGCAAGCTGCTCCCAGACCTGGGGAAGATAGGTAGAACTGTGTATTCCCCTTCGCAAAATGACTCCATCAATATGGGGGCGCAGTTTACGAAGAAGGTCGGCTGGCCCTGTATATTTCAGGGTCACCGGTGGAGTAAGAATACTCACTTCAATGGAAATTCTGTTCAGTTCTTCCTTTTGCAGCGGATTAAATCTTGAATCCCGATAGGCGACGTGCAGTACATTTGCCCGAACGTCTTCAACAAGTGTACGCCGGGCAGAGAGACTGCCGATACAACCTCTCAGGTTTCCATGGCTGTTCAGGGTTACAAAGGTTGCCCGTTTGTTTTTGAAAACCTCGTCCTGTAAGTTTTTAGCCAATAGTTTCTCGTCGGCGGGATCAGGAGATTCCCCAAGACTTTTGAGCAGAGTCTGTCGAGCCAGCTGTACTATGACCTGCCCCTGTTTATCTGTCAAACCAGCTGATTTGTGTAAAACAGGCGTGTCTTTTTCCTGAAAAAATGCTATCGCCCCATACCCTACCACCCTCTCTTTTTGACCTGCAGTATCTCCACTGTTTGAATAGTTCAACAACACTGGCTTCCAGTGCTGCTGCCTGGCCAGTCCAATAAGAATCTGGATACCATATTGGCCGCAGGCGCTGTTTTTTTTGTCCAGCCTTGTTGCATCAAGATTAAGGATAGCCTCTACCGTACTGAGATCCTGCTTTTTTGCAGCCGCATAGGAGAGATAGTGTGAGAGATCAGAGCTGATCACCAGTAAAGTTCTCGCGTCAAGCAGGGGAGAGATCGCCTCGCCAACAGCTTGTGTCCTGCCGGGGCCGAGCACAATGGGAACCAGAGAAAATTGCCCGAGCAGGTGCTGTAGAAAAGGTAAAACCACCTCCAGGGAGTGTTCTGATTCATCCGAGACACTGTTGGTTTGAAAAAGATCCTTATTTTTAAGAAGTCTGCCGGCATCCGGATGGAGAGGGATATCCCCGAGAGGCGTTTGATATGCGCTAACAGCGCTGATTACCCCGCCCTCAAAGCCAACATTGTGATCCGGCCCGATAAGGATCACCTTATCAAACATGCCCTTTTGCAGAACTCTTGCTGCATGGGCTGCGGTACGTCCTGAATAAAGATACCCGGCATGGGGTAGGATCAGTGCTTTTAGCGAACCCTGATCAAAGAGAAGTGACGACTCAGATACTGCCTGGTCGCAAAGGCGACTTATCTGGGCATCCAATTTTTTCGGTTCGGCCGAATAAAATTTCCCGGCCCAGACAGGATTGCGGATATCCCCCGCAACTCCGGAAGTAATAACAAAGCAGAGAACAATCAGAGAGGAAAAGAGTAATGTTAGTCTTAAAAAGAGCATGGTATAATCCTTCCATAGCTGAATTTTGACTATCTGTTACACTTTTAATACTACCTGATTCTCCCTTTTTCCTCCAGTTGATTTTTACCTGAAGACTGCCGGAAACGTTTCATTTTCACACAGTCCCCAGGCGTTTTTCACAGGATTACACAATCACCATGGCTTTAGCTGATACGCGTTTTTCCCTGCCATTCCCTGTCCCGAAGTTTAAATTTCTGGATCTTTCCAGTGGCCGTTTTCGGTAACTCATTAAATTCAACATATTTCGGTGCCTTAAAACGTGCCAGATGCTCCTTGGTAAAAGCTATAATATCCTCTGCAGTCGGATTGGCTCCCGGTTTGGCAACCACAAATGCCTTGGGTACCTCGCCCCATTTTTCATCCGGCACCGGAATTACAGCAACCTCCAGAACATCGGGATGGCGATAAATAACGGATTCCACTTCAACTGTAGAGATATTCTCACCGCCACTTATGATGATATCCTTTTTCCTGTCCATGATCTGAACATAGCCATCCGGGTGCATGACAGCCAGATCACCACTATGGAACCAGCCACCTTCAAAAGCCTCTGCAGTCGCTTCGGGATCTTTGTAATAACCGGTCATCACATTATTGCCCCGCATAACTATAGGTATCCCAGCATGACTTGATACTATAAAATTATGCTATTGCTCGTTCACGATCTTCAGGTTCCTCGTAAATCTTTGCATCCTCC
>CAMZKN010000109.1 GCA_947311315.1 uncultured Desulfobulbaceae bacterium
CACAGGCGTATGCGTGATATTCCGAGGATAAAATTTTCACAGCAACGAAGAGTCAGGAGAAAAAGGCCGTTTCTGGACGGACACTAACAAACCATTTATACCCCCTTGTGCGGTGTTAGTACCTTAAAAAATATCTATACGCTTTTGAGGGTGCTAATATTATCCTGCAGTTATACGCTACTTTAACAATTTTTAAAACTAAATAGTTACGCCCATAAGTTATACGTAATTCCCAGCATGATGCTGAATAGTTACATTTCATTCTCACAGGCGCTGCACTGTGTCCACTGTACATGTCAGTGCACCAAAATCCTCTTCCACTATACCATTTAACACGTAAGCCCTACCACTTTTCAACAAATAAGCATATTTTTTATAAATTTTAGGGAAAAATGTTGTCTCGACCTGCCCCGTCTCATCTTCAAAGGTCAAAAATTCCATAGCTTCCCCAGTTCGTGTCGAAACAAGCTTACCACTCAGCAGCCACACAACCAGCTGCACACGCTGATTAACAAATAGTGACAGTTCGCGCACCTTGACTGCATCATGCTGACCATTAAAAAATCGCAGTGGATGCAGGCCACAGAGAAACCCGAGAGCCACAAATTCTCTTCTGGCCGAACTTTTAACATCCGGTGGAGGGAGTGGCGGTGGAGCCGGAAGTTTCACCTCAAAAAGAGAACGTGTACGTTTATCAACCGTTTTCCGTTGAAAATCAGCCAACTGCCAGAGCAGCGCCGTCCTGTTATCCGCAGGATCCAGACAATCCAAAGCCCCCACATGAATAAGTGTTCTGGCCTCGTTTTCAGCAGGTCTCACCCTGCTCAGAAAATCCCCGAGGTGCTGAAACGGTTTTTGTTTCCGCTTTTCAAGAATACGGCCGATACATTCTACCGACAAACCCTGTATTTCCTGCAAACCCACCCGAATCGTTTCAACCTGTCCCACCCACTGCAGCCGACTTAGCTGTACGTCCGGTGGAAGAATCGTCAATCCAAGTCTCTTTGCTTCTGAGACATAAGCAAAAGTTGAATAATATCCTCCCCGATTGGAAAGCACCGCAGACATAAATTCTGCCGGATAATGTCTTTTAAGAAAAGCTGCCTGAAAAGAAACTCTGGCATATGATGCGGAATGGGGTTTACAAAAGGAATAGCCGTCAAAGCTCATCATCATCTGCCAGACCTGCTCGACTACTCCCTGCTCAATATTTTTCCGCCTGCACCCGGCAAAAAATTTATCCTTGTAGTTATGCAGCCTCAGCAACCTGTCTTTTTTTGATAACACTTTGCGCAGTCCATCCGCTTCTACGTGACTGAAAGCTGCCAATGCAACTGCAACTTTTGAGACATCTTCCTGATACACCATCAGGCCAAATGTTTCATCGAGAACATCACCGACCTCAGGGCAAATCGGTTCCCAGGCACCACCATGCAGACGCCTCACATACTCCCGCACAAATTCATTGGCCGCCGGGCGTATTATCGATGACTGGATCACCAGTTGCTCAAAATCACCACTACCTGCTTTTTTTTCAAGGAGCCGCATGGCAGGACTTTCAATATAAAAACAGCCCATGGTCTCCCCTCTCGCCACCAGCATTTTCGTCGACACATCATCTTCCGGCTGCCACGTGTTCTCATCAATGATTACGCCCCTACCTGCAACCGCCGCAACACAATCACGAATAACACCAAGACTTCTGTTGCCAAGAAGATCAATCTTCACCAGCCCTGCTTCTTCCGCACCATCTTTTTCCCACTGAATAATCGGCACACCTTTACGTGACCGCTCTATCGGGACATACTGACACAACGGCTCAGGTGTAATGACCACACCTCCTGGATGAACAGAGAGATAACGCGGCACACCTATCAGTTTTTCTGCAAGACCAAGAATTTCCGGCCAGGGAGAAGGGAGTTGCTCTGTATTAAACGTTGGCAATTCACTTAAGCGACTGGCAAGGCTCACCGCACCAGTTCTCTGTATCCACGGTATCCGCCGGGTAATATCCGAAATTTCTGTCTCCGGTAAACCAAAAGCCTTTGCCGTCTCACGAATGGCACTTCTTGGTTTAAAAAATACATGGTTGCAAACCAGTGCCGAATGGCCCGCAAAATCCTTCAGCACGTCTTTTAGAACATCGTCACGCTCGTCCCAGGAAAAATCAATATCAATGTCCGGTGGATCACTCCTGCCCGGGTTTAAAAACCGTTCAAAATAGAGATTATATTTGATAGGGCAGACATTGGTTATCTCCAGGCAATATGCAACAAGAGAAGCCGCCCCCGAGCCTCGTCCACAAATACGCCGTTTTTCTCTCTTCCCATCCACACCTTTTCTCAAAACGATGTCACGCACCACCAGAAAATATGAGGAAAAACCCATTTTCTCAATTACCGCCAGTTCATGCTCAAGGCGTTCGATCACCTGTTCGCCCAGATCATCACCGTATCTTCGGCGTGCACCCGCATATCCCTTTTGCCGGAGAACTGCCACACTGTCCCGCCCGCCATCTCCCCGCCATGGCGGCATAACAATACCAAATTCAGGCCCTCTATATTCACATGCTGCAGCCACTGTTTCTGTCGCGGTCAACACCTCCGGCCAGATCGCAAATCTCTTTCCATATTCTTCGCCACTCACCAGCAGATTAATCCGCTCTGCCATCTTTTCCTGAGCCCCGCCGATGGTGGCGCCGTCCCGTACCGCCTGCAATAGACGGAATAACTGCATGTCTTCTCTATCCAACACACTGCTGTCAGGTGTCACTATTGCAGGGAGACTCTTTTTTTCTGCAAAAGCCCGAAGAGTACGAGAGATGGCTGTAGGCCTACAACCAAGATCTGCAGCGACCTGTACGCCCTGCTGCATATATTTATCCAGCAGAGAGATATCATCACACAACACCCACAGACCGTCACTTTGAGCAACAATATCTTTTTCAAGAGTAAAGTTTTTAGCTGTATGCCTCCGTGTTAAAAGCCTGCAGAGATTTGCATACCCCTTACTGTTTTGTACCAGACATGTGACAATTCTCGCTGTTCCCGGTTCAGAAATTTCCGCCCCGACAACGGGGCGTAACTTCTCTTTTCTGCAGGACTTGAGAAATTCCCACAATCCATAGAGATTGTCTCTATCTGTCATGGCCAGACCGGAAAAACCCAGTTTTCTGGCCCGGCAACAAAGGGAAGCCGGAGACGCAGTAGCCTGCAAAAGTGAATAAAACGATCTGACACGAAGAGGAAACATAGCTTACGTGGTACCAGCCAGCTTATGGTGGCCAATCTCGACGACACCATGCCCGAAACGTTTATGAATGAGATCCAGAGCAGCCAGCACCTTTGTCTCGCGACACCGATCAGCTGAAGGTTCCGGAAAAAGAGACAACTGTGGTGACTGACGTTGCAGACGATCACAGACAAGCCTGCAGCTTCGTATCCTGATTCGTCGCATCCAGGCACGATTCAGCGCGGTTACAGCAAGTTTACGCAAGAGAAAATCTCCGGCGGTTCCAGCCCGGCAGGACGCCTGACGCACTACATGACACCCATCCGAATAATGCAACCAG
This sequence comes from uncultured Desulfobulbaceae bacterium, assembly GCA_947311315.1. Lineage (GTDB taxonomy): Bacteria > Desulfobacterota > Desulfobulbia > Desulfobulbales > Desulfocapsaceae > Desulforhopalus_A. The sequence goes on from CAMZKN010000109.1 coordinate 3,572, forward strand.
ACACCCAGCCTGCGAGTCACCTGGCGCCGCACACGTAATTGATTGCCAGCCCGGCTGACAAGCCCGGCAAGAACCCCCTCCAGTTCCCGCCGGTCATTGGTGTCTTCTGCAAAAAAATGTTCATAACCAAAAGACTGCTCACTCTCCGCGGGCACTGAGACAACACTTTCATCAATACCACGACTGGCGTTGTGCAGATATTCGCAACGTTTGCCAAAGGGTACCATAAGCTGTCTGCGCGTCAAACCGGCCAATGCACCAATAGTATCGAGACGAAACTCCAGTAACCTCTCCAGCTCTTTTCTGCTCAATCCCGGTAAAAGCATAATAGATAAAGGGGCAAGAAAATCCGCCTCTTCTCCCGGGGTAACGATATATTCCCCCACCGGCTTCACAAGTCTTGATGCAACCTTAGCCACCAGCTTACTCGTGCCAAGAGTCCAGATCGGATTAATCCCCAGACCTCGATGAACATGGCGCCTTACACGCCAGCCAACATCGGGTGCAAGGCCATTGAGGCGATGCGTGCCGGTGACATCTACAAAAAAATGGCCATCCGCCTGCCCGCATTCGATGCGTGGTGAATAGGTCTGCAATGTTTTTACAAAGGCCTTCATCGCTTTTTGATAGAGATCAATACGGGGAGCAAGGACCTCGGCCCCGCTGCAGATTCGCATGGCCTGTTTCAGCCACATACCCTTCCGAACCCCTTCACCGTAGGCTTCCTCACTCATATCGTAAACAATCGCCCGTGACGTGGTCTGCGGTGCAATGATCAACGCCTTTCCACGCAGACCGGAATCCACCACCCGCTCCACGGAAACCGCAAAATCAGCGACATTAAAATGCAGCACCGACCGCTCCTGCACCCTGAACCCCTGACTCATTTCCCTGCTCTTTTACTCTGTTGTGCAAGGATAGCAGCGAGTCTGGCACCGTTTCTCGGTGCCTGCGCACCCACATGATTATTGAAAAAAACGAAACCTCGTCCAGCTCTTGCTGCCATGGGCAGAATGTATTTTTCACGCCAGAGCTGCAACTCTTCGTCAGAATAGTCGTAATTGAATTTTTTCTGCATATTGCCAGAACGCCAGCCATTTGTATTACGGCCATGGAAACGTACATAAAAAAGTGCCGGGTTTGTCACCACATCAAGTGCTGGAAAAAGCCCGGGCAGAGACGGTTCATCAACCGCGACAAGTGTCACCTTTCGCCGGGCTAGCTCGGCAAATACCGAATCAATGGCCCATGAAACATGGCGAAATTCCACCGCAACCGGTAAACCCTCCAGGCCGTCAAGTAGAGCTGCAAGATAGTTGCGATTAGCAATGGAACGCTCAAAGCCAGGCGGAAGTTGGATCTGCACCGCAACCAGACGGTCACCGAGCGGCGCAATACCCTGCCTGTAAAGCTGCAATTGCTCCCGCCAGTTATCCGCCCGCTCATGGGTCATAGTCCGGGTCAGTTTTGCCGCAAAAAGCATATGAGGCGGCGCCTTTTCCACCATACGGCTAAGCAGCTCAGCCCGGGCCATCTGATACCAGGTGTAATTCAGCTCAACCACAGAAAAACAACGGCCATAGAGACCGAGCATCCCAGTGGTTCTGGTGCCTTCCGGATAAAAGCCGCTGTCCACCCATTCAGTATACGAATAGCCACAGGTGCCTATATAAACGGGACACACGCTGGCAGTACCAGCTGAAACCGGATCAAAAACAAGATCCACTCTGCCAGGACAGTTACTTCTATCTCTGTCCACCATCAAACTCCACGTGTTTTCCCCGGATCACTCCAACTACCTTACCCTGCACCAGTACGTCACTGAGTGGATAGCAGATAACCGAATAATCATCATTGGCGGGCTGCAGTTCGATGTGATCGCTATAGTGAAAAAAGCGTTTCACTGTTGCATCCTCACCCTGGATAAGTACTGCAACAATCTCGCCGTTCTCGGCGTACTGACGTGGTTCGCAAACCACAAAATCACCATGAAAGATACCGGCATCTTTCATGGAGTCTCCTTTAATCCGCAGACAAAACAGATTGCTGCCGGGAAAAATGGTTGCATCAACGACCAGTGTTCCTTCCCATTCCTGCTGTGCATACATGGGCAGACCAGCGGTTATCTGACCGACGACCGGTAACTCCCGACTTCGCCCTGACCGCCTGCTGCGCTCTCTTTCAGGATACAGTCTGATGGTTCGGCTATAGTGTCCATCACGTTCAAGAACGCCCTTTTTCTCCAGTTGATTCATCAGCTGTGCCACAGCAGTATGACTCACACCCAGATCAGTTGCGGCCTGTCGCAAAGTTGGTATCCGCTCATCATCAGCCATACGCTCTGTTAAATAGTCGAGAAACTGTCTCTGCTTAACTGTCAGTTCCATACTCACTCCTCTAAAATGTACTTGTACATTAATCACAAACATAATTGTACATGTACATTCTATTTTGTCAATACACTTCATTCTCGGAGACAATAAAAGATATTAAATAGAGGAATTAACACCCGACAAAGGGGTGTAACGGAGAAATATCAACCACCGGCAAAACAACTACCGATCTGCTTCCAGTCTTTTTGTTGAACCCAGGAGAGCTTTTCCGCAAAAAGTAAATCACTTTTATAATACTTTTTGCTGCGTGCTCTTTTCATAAATTTGCTCAATTGGGCCGGGCCGCCATTATACATGGCGTAAATAACCCTGGGAAGCAGATCAGTGTCATCAGAATATTTTTGGGCATGATCGCCCTTAAGAGCATACCTCCGCAGATAAAGATCAACAATTTCACAACCGGCAAGAGCGTTATAGCGAATATCCCATCGAAGCCGGTCACGATTATAGATCCCCCGCCAGACCCGTTCGTTTATCTGCATCACCCCCACGGAAGTATGGTTATAGGAAAGAAGATAGGTCAACTTTCTCTTTCTGGTAACAAACTGCCGAAAACAGCTCTCCTGCCAGGCCATTGCAGGAATAAGGGTTTCAAACATAGGTTGCCAGGCTTGCGGAATCTCACCTTTTGCAACAACGGTCAAGGCGGCTTCAGCCAGTACTTTTCTGATTTTTTTCACATAGGTATCAATATCTTTATCAGGCACCCGCCATTGCAAAATTTCTGCAAAAGTCGGCATCTCAGACGCATGAACAGGCCGGGTAAAAAAATCACCAAACCAGGAGAGAGGCTGCGAAACCGCCTTATCATCCGGCAGATCAATTTCCTCAATATTCTGCATGGAATCGTTTTCGTTAACAGCCGGTAACTGCAACAACTTCCGCAACCTGCCATCAATTCCTTTTGCGTAAGGTAGATCCCCTTTTTTACCACTTAGCATTGCGGCAAGACGCTGCAAACCCCGTTGACTAATCTCAACCCCAAAAGTCGGCCCCATACGATCAAAAACAGTCAACGCATCCGCCGCAGTAAAAAAAGCGAGATAGCCGAGACTGTTGTCATCAGGCCTGGCGTACAGCTGTCGCCTGAAAACGGGAACCAACTGGTGCCACACCCTGACAAACTGCATACGAACAAAATCCTTGTCCAACTGTTGGCCTTCCAAAGCGGATGAGAAAACGTGGCGGGTATCAAGCAGGACATCGATAAGCGTTTGATGATCTTCCGGAGTCAGTGGTGATGCAGCCAGCACAGCAACCAGCTCCACAAGAAGTGCATCCCAGGTCTCCCAGGTACGAACAAGCAACTCACGCTCTTTTTGAGTAAGCGTGAAATTGTGTGCTTTTTCAGATGGGTCATATACATTTTCAACATCCAGCAAAAGCTCAACAACAACACCATTTTGTTGCACCAGTACCGCACCGGTTCGCAGACTTTCCAGCATGGTTTCTACCTGTTGACCTGCTTGGGAAGAAAAAAGTGGTCTAAGAAACGATCGTACGTCGTTTACCGGCGGAGCAAGATCAATTCGGACTTGATTTAAATGTTTATACACACGAGGTTGTGCAAATTTCCAAAGAAAGCCGGCAATATATGCGGGTTTGCGGGAAAGGGTCAACAACGTGGAATCAACGGTCTGTAAAGAGAGTTTAAATGTTCTTTTATCGATAACCGGTTTCTGGAAAAGCTGTAAATAACCCTCCCATTCAACGGGAACCAGACAACTCTCCCCAAATTCACTCCCCAACCGAATAAGAAGCCGTACCTCCAGACGCAACAGTCCACCAACAGAAGAAAACCTGGGTTCAGAAACCCGAAGATATATACAATCGCCAGGTTTGCCAACAATTGTGGCACTCCTGCCAACTTCAGTGAAAGCGGATTGCCGGAGAAGAGTCGTAAGAAGTGTATTATCAAGACTGAGGGGGATAATAACATTCTCAGCATACGCTGGAGAAACAACAAAAAACACCAGAAGCACAACTGCTCTCAACATATTTTGTACTCTTAATTTACGCATCTTCTCCAAGAATAGGTTCTTTAAAATAGTGTTCTGTTTTTTTCACTCTCTTTTGATAAACCTTTACACAAAATAATAACAGAATAAAGGAAATTCAGCTCAAATTAGACTATTTCGCACAATATTCCCCTCTCATATCCCCTGATACGAGCGATACCAGTTATTGATAAACTTTGAGCCGTGATCACCGCTACCAAAATAGAATGTGCCAATATCTTCGATATCCAGCTCAACAGAGACATTCGGGTTACCAAGTTTGCCAAGCTCCAGGGTTGTCGGCCCGTTAAAACAGACGGAGCCGTGCCTCTCACCTGTGTTAGTTTGGATATAATTTTTTCCGGATAATGACATAATCCGTGCGGAACCACGACCACCTGCAACACGCAGGGAATAATAATAACAGTTTGGTGCTCCATTTGCTTTACGTGGACTTACATCCCATCCCTGCATATTTTGATACCGGTAATTTGACGTGGTGTAAAAATAATCTCTCTGTCTCTCGTTTTCATAAAATCTGGAACCCAGAGCCACACCTGGAACGAACAACAGAATAAACACAATACTTTTTTTTAATAAACTCATAGCGTATCTCCCCTAAAAAATACAATTATCCAACCAACATTTTGTCTTCACAACCAGATAACAGGATAAAATTTTTTTATGCTATCGACATAGGGCTATATCGCCGCAATACCTGCAGACATAGCCCTGTCGACCGAATCAGCATCAACAGGATATCACTTTGATTTTGTCTCTATTTTCATCTACAAACAAAAATCCCCCGTCCACTGAACGAGGAAGGGGGATAAAGAGAAAAAAATTGCTTTTTCAGGCCAATGAGCGAACCAGGCGACCAAAACCACCAGGGATTGTGCCGGACGACCAGAAGGCTCGCCCCTGTTTGTAATCAACAAACCAGTATCCACCAGGTTTGCGCTGTGCTGCAACAAAAATAAATGGCTGTTCTTTTGAAAAACAGGGCTGCAAAAAAATATCCTTATTATTTTTGACCGGTTCCATAAGCGACATCGCCTCTTCCATGGTAGGCAACCGCCAGTCCGAATGCCCGGCAAAAGCGTCCTTGTTCAATATCTCCATGTTACGCTGAATAGAGCGAATAGAACCTATATCAATCCCTTCCCGCTGCCACATCAGTGCTGTTCGCTGGTCAACAATTGTATTTTCATCCTTCCCGGTCACCAGTGCATTTTCAAAACAGCCGGTTGGGTTCAACTTTGTATCGAAAAAATTCCATTGAGTAATAACGTTCTCAATCTGATCGTCATTAATAATTTCAGGGGTCGATGGCAAAAGAACCGAATCACCTGAAAAGATTTTTTCTCCGGCACCAGGCAAAGGTTTGCCCATATTTTCTTTGTAGATGACTTCCACCTTTTCAACAATCAGGCTGGAATCGCCGTCATCAAGAACATTGTCTATCAGCCACTGTTTTACCTGACCATCAATGGCATAGCTTTTTTCGAAAATTGATGAGCTCCCCTGACTTTGAACACATTGTTTGACTATCTCCTGTGGTGCTGTAATCTCGGCAACTATCCGCGCATGTTTTACCGCCCGCTCCATCAGGCAGAGCTTAGGTTCATCGCCCCAGCTGTCAATAAAGAAGTAATAGACACATTCATCATTATTTCTTACCCGCTCACGCCCTCCCCATGACTCAAATGTTCCAAATGATAGATCAGGCGTCATCTCCCAGTCGATTGGGCTGATCAATTGTTCCCCTACCTGAATTTTATGAAACATTCCCATAGTCTCCTCCACGTTTGTCAGTTCACAGTTCATTTAATGATTATTTACAGTTTCCATTAATCAGATTACTGGAGTAAAATAGATGTACCACATTCACATACTACAAAGTAATAATAATTATTATTATGTCTACAACTAAATCACAGCAAACACAAAAAAGAGGCTATCCTCTTCCTGGCGGGGCAACGATATTACGAGAAGGCATAAATTTTTCTCTTTTTGCCCGTCATGCCAATCGTGTAACTCTAGTCATTGATTATCAACCCAAGAAGAACAGTCGGCCCATTCGCCACGAATTCGAACTGGATCCCGGTGAAAACTGCACAGGGGATATGTGGCACATTCTTATCAGAACCCTGCAAACTGATTTCAGTTACGGTTACCGTGTAGATGGCACAGCTATCTCTTCAAAAGAATCAACATACGATTATAATACCATCCTCATCGACCCATATAGTCGAGCACTCCTGCCAAGAAGATGGGGAGAAGGTGCTGATTATGGTAAAAAACCATGCAGCCGGATAATCAGCAACGATTTCAACTGGCATAATGACCGACCTCTGAAGACACCACTCTCCGATACAATCATTTACGAGCTACATGTACGTGGATTTACAAAAGATACAAGTTCCAGAGTTGATACACCTGGCACATACAAAGGAATTATCGCAAAAATTCCTTATCTGAAAGAACTTGGAATTACCGCCATCGAACTGATGCCGACAACCGAATTCGACGAGAACAACAGTGTCTTCCACGACCCGGGAACCGGAGAAAAATTAAAGGATTTCTGGGGATATAATCCCGTATCATTCTTTGCACTCAATTCCGGATACGCCCATGACCCTGAAAAGGCAGTGAACGAATTCAAAGCAATGGTTCTGGCACTTCACCGGGCGGGCATCGAGGTTTTTCTTGATATGGTTTACAACCATACCGGAGAAGGTGGATACAGAGGAACGACGAGTAGTTTCAGGGGAATCGACAATCAGGTATACTACCTGCTCGATCGTGACGGAAACTATCTCAATTTTTCCGGTTGCGGCAACACGATGAACTGTAATCACCCGGTTGCAAGAGATCTCATCCGTGAATCTCTTCGTTACTGGGTAACTGAAATGCATATTGATGGCTTTCGCTTTGATCTGGCCTCCATCTTGGGAAGAGACCAAAAAGGTAATGTTCTGGCCAACCCGCCAATGATTGAAGTAATCGGCGAAGACCCGGTTCTGCGAGATACAAAAATGATTGCCGAAGCTTGGGATGCGGCGGGACTCTACCAGGTCGGAACTTTTTCCACTGATCCGAGATGGGGGGAATGGAATGGTAAATTCCGCGATGATATACGATCATTTATGCTTGGGCATGACAATACTGTGGCCAACCTTGCCACGCGCATAGCAGGCAGCTCAGACCTGTATCAAACCAGCGGCCGGAGCCCTCTCAGTTCCATCAATTTTATCACAAGCCACGATGGGTTCACTCTTTATGATCTGGTCAGCTATAACCGGAAACATAACCTGCCAAACGGCGAGCGTAATCAAGATGGTGACAATCATAATCTTAGCTGGAACGGGGGATGCGAAGGGCCAACCGATGAAAGAGAAATCCTGCTCATCAGAAATCGACGGATAAAAACACTTGCAGCCCTCCTTCTCTTTTCACAGGGAGTGCCAATGATCCGAGGCGGTGATGAATTCGGCCACACCCAAAATGGTAACAACAATGCATGGTGCCAGGACAACCCTGTGAGTTGGCTCAACTGGTCACTGCTGGAAACCAACGATGAACTTTTCAGATTTTTTAAATTGTGTATTGCTCTCAGAAAAAAGCATACTCTTTTCAGAAGAGAAAAATTTTTCTCGCAAAAAAACCAGGAAAACGGCAAAAATACAGCAGCAGAGATCAACTGGCAATATCTAACTCCAGGCAAGCAAAACTGGGCAGCTGACTGCCACGGCCTTGCTTACTCTCTTCATCACACATCAGTTGAGAAGAATCACGCCTCATTTTTCATCATGTTCAACGGTAATAAGCTGGAAACATTGCACTTTCTTCCGCCAGAGGTTCGCCCTGGCTATGCCAACTGGCATAAGATCATCGACACCGGGGCCGAGACACCCATTGATTGCTCCAACCCCGGCCAGGTTTTTCCCTATCCCGAAAAGAAAAAAATACCTGTTCTTCCATTTGGTTGCGTCGTACTTCAGTCTTCCATCGCTGCAACTGACAAAGGGGAGTAGATATGGTGTAGTGATGAAATTTTCTTTGGCAGCCTTATTCGTCTTATGCTACTGTGCAGAACACAGTTTTTTTGCCACGGGTTTATGAAGAAATTCAGCATCCGTTTCTTACTCATTTGGTAACTGTTCAACAGTTATACTCATAAGTTATACATAATTCTCAGCATTGTGCTGAATAGTTACCTCATTTGTTACAATGAAGACCATGACACACATTTTATTCCTCGGAGATTCGCTTATTGCCGACCATGACTGGCAGTCACGAATGCCTTCATACAAGATACACAACCTTGGTGTTCCCGGGGCCATAACCTCAGATGTTTTTGAATCACTGACAGATGTCAAAGCAGAGGTAGAACATACTGACGTCATCATGCTTATGATCGGCACCAATGATCTTCTTATAGGCGATTTTGATTTTCTGCATGTATTAAAAAAAATTCTGGTCCAACTCAACATCCTTTATCCACTTGCTGAAATTATTGTCGGCAGCCTTTTTCCGATGGATCTGTCCCATCTCCCTTTTAACACTATACCCAGCCTCAATAGCCACATTGAGGCTATCACCATGCAGACCGGCAGTTGTTTTCTTGATGTTTACAAACGCTTTGACAACTCAGACAAAGAAATATTCCGGGACGACGGTATGCATGTAACCCCTGCAGCCTATGAAATCTGGACCAGGTCTCTGCTCGAATATATTGCCTTTCTTATAGAGAGTGACTAACGTAACCAGTCGTCAGAAAGTTACTCTTATTCCACATTATTCAAGGAGCACTTCGATGTATCGAAAATTTGTATTATCAGTTCTTTCTCTTTCTTTTTTCTTTTTCGGGCTCATTCAGCCACAGAACCTTTCGGCCATGCCCAAAACTGTGTCGGCAAACAGCCCGACGCTGACAGGCACCGTCATCGAAACAATGAATGCCGCAAGCTATACGTATATGCTAATCGAATCTGAAACCGGTCAGAAATGGGTTGCCATTCCCGAAACGAGTGTAAAAAAGGGCAGTACTGTGAGCTATGTTGACGGTATGGTCATGAAAAACTTCAAAAGTAACAGTCTGAATCGAACGTTTGATTCGATTGTTTTTTCTCCGGGGCTTGCTGGTGCTACAGTAAAGACCACTCAAAAAGCTGTGTCCAACAACTCTTTTGCCGCAGCGGTAAAAGCAGAGAAAAAGATGGCACCTTCCTCCCCACCAATGGAAACATCAGGCGGCAGTGCTGTAGCAATTGTTCCCTTTGAAGAAATTTCCATTGAAAAATCTTCTGCAGATAATGGGCATTCCGTTGAAGAGATTTTCAAACAGGCCAAAGCGCTTAACGGCAAAAAAATTCAGATCCATGCCAAGGTCGTAAAGTTCAGCCCCAATATAATGGGTCGCAACTGGGTTCACCTTCAGGATGGTAGCGGAAATCCCATGCAGAACACACATGATCTCGTTGTCACCACAGCCGAGACGGTTGAGCTACACAGTACGGTAACCTTGGAAGGTACACTCACTGCTAAAAAAGATTTTGGTGCCGGTTACAAATACGACGCTATTATCGAGAATGCATCTCTAGTAAAATAAGATGCACATTGTACTGGTAGGCCCGGGAGCGCTCGGTTGTCTTCTTGCCGCACGTATCACAAAAGGTATTAAGTCAACAGCAGACACCAGACTCACTATTCTTGACTATAATTCCGACCGGGCAAACCAGCTCACAAAGCAGGGGATCATCTACAATATCAATGACCGGAATGAATCCATTCCGGTCTCTGTGGTTTCAGCACTGGAACTGATTGATCACGCAGACGTTATTCTGCTGTGTGTAAAATCCTACACTGTACAGGATTGTCTTACCTTCTGTTCTCCCATCATCAACAGGAAAAGCCTGTTGATATTTATGCAGAACGGGATAGGCCATCTTCAGGATTATCCTCATTTAAAGGGTATTACAACGGCATACGGTACAACGACAGAAGGAGCAACTCTTCTTGGCGCGGGCCATGTGCGACATGCAGGAAGTGGTGTTACATACCTCGGGTTTCTCAAACAACCACCCATTCAATGCACAGAACTCCTCAATACGACCATCGCTGTTTTTTCTGGTGGTGGACTGCGGACACACTATGCTGATGATATCCTTTCCAGGCTCTGGGCCAAGCTTTTTATCAACGTTGGCATAAATGCTCTCACGGCAATACTTAACTGTAAAAATGGGGCAATCCTCACCCTGCCAGGCATTGCCCAAAGAATGCAGATGGCAGTAGGTGAAGCACGCCAGATAGCCGACAAAAATAATATTGCAATAGTTGACGACCCGTATCAGACTGCCAGAATCGTCTGTAAAAAAACCGCTGAAAATATTTCTTCAATGCTGCAGGATGTAAGAAACGAGCGACGCACCGAAATTGACGCAATTAACGGAGCCATTGTCAAACTGGGCAAGACACTTGACATTGATACACCTGAAAACAATCGACTCTGTGAGCAGATCAGACAGATAGAAGCCACATACGGCAAAGTCGATAACGGAAAAACCAATAAGAAGCCATGACAATTCAAGTAGACACAATTGGTTTTGATTTCGACGGCGTCATCGCCAACACTGCTGAAACATTTATCCAAATAGCCTGCAGTGAATATGGTCACTGTTCCTTCACCAAGGAAGATATCACCAATTTTGATCTGGAAAACTGCCTTGACCTCCCTCTGGCCCATGTCGAGAAAATATTTACTGATATTCTTACCGACTCTATCGCCACCGGCCTGAAACCCATGCCGGGGGCCGTTGAAACACTGACGGAATTTGCAGATATCGCACCTGTTACAATCATCACAGCCCGACCGATCCATCAACCGGTAATTGACTGGCTGGATACATTTTTTCCTGCTGCCACCTGCCGAAAAATAAAAATTGTTGCAACGGGTGACCACAACGACAAAGTTCGTTACATCCACGAACACGGACTGCACTATTTTATAGATGACCGGGCAGAGACCTGCCTGCAACTAGCCCGGGAAAATATCACACCAATTGTTTTCTCCCAGCCCTGGAACAGAGACCGGCATTCCCTGCGGACTGTTCATAACTGGGCCGAAATCCGTGACCTTATTTCATAGGCGATCACCATGCAATGCCCACACTGCAACAAAGAAGTAAATGCCTACAAAAATCCGACACCGACGGTTGATATTATAATTGAAGTTGACAGTAAAATTGTATTGATCGAAAGGAAGAATCCACCCTTTGGCTGGGCCCTGCCAGGTGGATTTGTTGACTACGGGGAGTCCTACGAAACAGCAGCACTAAGAGAAGCACTCGAAGAAACACGGCTGGAAGTCACCGGTATGAAACAGTTCCACACCTATTCAGACCCGGGCAGAGACCCCCGGCAACATACCGCTTCAACTGTTTTTATTGGCAAAGCGGAAGGCGTTCCACAGGCCGGAGATGACGCCAGGGATGCAGCTCTCTTCAGCGAAGAATCACTGCCACCCCTGGTTTTTGATCATGAAAAAATAGTAGCAGACTACTTTGCCATGCAAAGAAAAAGCGAAGAAAGGGACTAAAATACATTACGCAGCAACCAGAAACTAAAAAGACCCATACCTATGGATCCATAGATCATAACTCAGGGTGTGCAGTCGCTACCGTATTTTTTGGCGATAACACCAAAAGTCACAAGCCCCAATATCCCTGAAATCACTAAGAAGGCCACCTCTTTCATAGCACACTATCCTCGTCTTATTTTACCCGGTCTTTTCCGCAACCGAATCGATTTCGGCGTCACCTCAACAAGCTCATCGTCATTAATATAGGCGATACACTCCTCAAGCGACATGGTAACCGGAGGTGTTAAAACCACAGCCTCATCGGTACCTGATGCCCGCATATTGGTCAATTTTTTCCCCTTGGCAGGGTTTACCACAAGATCAGTCGAACGGCTGTGCTCCCCGACAATTTGACCACGGTAGAGCGGGTCTCCGGGCTGCACAAACAGTTTTCCCCTCTCCTGTAGATTAAATAATGCATAAGCGACTGCGGTGCAAGGCTCCTTGGCTACCAGCACACCATTTACACGATTGATAATCTCACCGGCATAGGAGCCATACTCTGAAAACACATAGGACATCATTCCCAAGCCTTTAGTATCCGTCATAAATTCTGAACGATAACCAAGCAGACCACGGGTGGGAATGTTAAAGACCATACGAACCATGCCGTTGGCAACGTTCATCTCCTCCATCTGTCCTTTCAATTTACCAAGTTTTTCAATAACAGCTCCCTGGTACAGTTCATCAACATCGACGGTGAGTTTTTCGTAGGGTTCAAAGGTTTTACCATCCTCCTGTCTGAAAATAACCTGGGGTCTGGTGACCTGAAACTCGTAATCCTCCCTGCGCATTTTTTCAATCAGGATCGAAAGATGCAGCTCACCACGCCCGGAAACCTTGAATCCAACTGCATCTTCCAGAGGTTCACAATGCAGAGCCACATCAGCCAGAATTTCACGCTGCAGGCGATCACCTATATGGCGGGAGGTCACATACTTCCCCTCCTTGCCGGCAAAAGGTGAGTCATTTGGCACGAAGTTCATTGAAATTGTTGGTGGATCGATATCAACCAGAGGCAGGGGTGTGGGATTGTCCGGATCGGTAAAGGTCACGCCAACCGTCACATCATCCATACCGGCTACGGCAACTATTTCGCCTACACCTGCTGAATCTACAGCAACTTTTGCATCACTCTCGAAGCGGAAAATTTTTGAAATACGAACAGGTTTAATAGTACCGTCACGCCGCGCAACCACAATCGGCTGATTAAGACGCATGGCGCCGTTAACAACCTTACCAATACCAAGGCGCCCAAGATAAGGAGAATAATCGATGGTGCCGACCTGCATCTGCAGAGACGCATCAACAGAACCAACCGGGGCCGGAATATGTTCGACGATCATGTCTGAAATATGCTTCATGTTACCGCCATTCTCTATTGGATCTGCCGGATCAAGCAGAGCATAACCATTTTTAGCAGAAGCGTACACTATGGCAAAATCCAATATATGATCAGGGGCATCAAGTTTAACAAAGAGATCGAAAACTTCATTGACAACCCAGTCACAACGCGCGGCGGGTTTATCAATTTTGTTTATAACGACAATGACCGGCAACTTGTTTTCAAGAGCTTTTTTCAGAACAAAGTATGTCTGAGGCATCGGGCCTTCCTGCGCGTCCACCAGAAGCAGAGCACCATCAGCCATTCGCAACACACGCTCCACCTGACCACCAAAATCGGCATGGCCTGGCGTGTCTATAATATTGATCCAGTAATCTTTGTATTTATACGATCCGTTTTTGGCAGTAATGGTAATTCCCCGTTCACGCTCAAGATCCATGGAATCCATGAGTCTCTCGGAAACTTCCTGATTGTCCCTGAACATGCCCGAGTTCTTAAAAAGCTCATCGACCAGTGTTGTTTTGCCATGATCAACATGGGCAATGATTGCCACATTACGAATTTTACTCTGTTCCATATCGCATCCTTCAAAGGGGGGTGTACACTGCGGTACACTACGACCAGGTATTATTCTTACAAAAAGAGCCAATCACCCGGTTTTAAAATAAAAAAGCACGTGCTTTCACCCCGGCAAACACTCCATCTGCGGGATAATACCATGATCAAATGGTACATAAAGCAGTGCCCAAAAGCCAATAATTCATTTAACGAACTACATAGTATACCCTTTTTATAGATGAATAGCAAGAAGAGTAAAGACCCAAAAAAGGCACACGCCAATCAGTTGTAACACCCTAAAGTTCCGACAAAACACGACCTCGAACCTTTGCCGACCGTAACAATGGTGGGACTTTTTCATCAATATAATCAAAGACCACAGCCTGCTTATTCTCGGCCGGTCGCATAATGCGGCCAATGACCTGAAGCAGCCTGCCCTCAAAACGTATAGGAGTCGTCAGAAACAGTGTCGAAAGACCGGGACAGTCAAATCCTTCGCCAATAAGCTGCAAAGTTGCCACCAGCACCTCAACCTCTCCCATTCTGACCGCGGCCACAACCTCATTTCTATCTTCGGGGGAAATTGCGCCACAGAGGAGCTTTACTTTCACGTCTCTTTTTTGAAGTTTATCGACAAAAAAACGGCAGTGGCTGACCCTGTCTGAAACCACAAGGATTGTCCCGCCCTCTAATTTGTCGGCCACCTCCATTATATCAGACAAGATCTGCAAATTTCTCCCTTCGTGTTGCACAAGGGCTTTTATAAGAGGCTGGTATTTTCCACGATAGGCATAGGTGAAAGAGGTGGTTTTACGGACAACAACTGGTGCGAGAATAGCGCCTGTTGCTTTTAGCTCGTCCTGATCAACACTGTGTATCAGATCGCCCATAAAAAAATAGATTAATTTTGTTGTTTCGTCATCACTGCGAAAGGCTGTGGCGGACAAACCGAGGAGATATTGACAATCAAATTTTGAGACGACACCGGTAAAAAGACTGGCGGGAACACGGTGACATTCATCAACGATCAAGTGACCAAAAAGTGGCACCAGTTTCTGTACATGCTTTTTCGCACTGTTGACAATCGCCACGGTAACCGGAGCGATGGAATACTGACCATCACCAATAACTCCCGGTTCAATACCAAGAAACTCACGCACCCGATCCTGCCACTGATACAGCAGCTCTTTGGTGTGAACAACAATCAGAGTCGGTTGCAGTCGAAGAGCAATAATTGCGAGCCCCATCACTGTTTTACCACTGCCGGTACCTGCCGCAATAACCCCGAAAGATTTTCTTTCTGCTACCTTAACTGCAACATGCTGATACGGGCGAAGGGTACCTGAAAATTGAAAATCTTCTTTGGGAAGCAACCGCCTTCTGTCAACAATGTCAGGTTCCTGCCCATAAAATTTTCGTATCGCAAATACCGCCTGATTGGAAAACCCTCTGGGAAAACGAAGACCGCCCACCACAGGTTCGTAATAGTGTAACTGTGGCTTGATTTT
Organism: uncultured Desulfobulbaceae bacterium; assembly: GCA_947311315.1. GTDB lineage: Bacteria > Desulfobacterota > Desulfobulbia > Desulfobulbales > Desulfocapsaceae > Desulforhopalus_A. The sequence continues at coordinate 19,015 of CAMZKN010000109.1, forward strand.
TTTGCCAATCCATCGACCATATCGTTTTGCTGCGATATATTTAGGGTTTTCAACAGTGAGTAGCGTTTTCAGCTTTTGCTCGAAGGCAAAATCCATGTTCGTTATAAAACAATCTGCCGTTACCGTTAGAGTAGGTACTTTAGAAATACTCATTGAATTTGGATGAATTCATTATTAAGATCGACTTCGGTCATATCCACATGAACGCAAAATTTTATCCATATCACCACAAAAGGCTCTCGATGACAGGCAAATTATTTTTTACTCTCTTTCTCTTTCTAGCTCTCTTTTCATCGACACCCGCACAGAGTAACACACACGACACCATATCCCTGAACCTGCCGGAAAGTGTTATTGCCAAGGCAACTAAAGCCGTACTCCCCCTCACCATCGATGCACATTCAAAGACGATTAAAGGGGATATTATAATTATTAACATCAGCAACCTCAGGCTCACCAAGGGACACCTCGCCTGCCGACTTCAACTGGCCGGTAAAAATCTGGCTTTTGTCACTGAGATTGCAGGCCACGAAATTAATCTTAAAGTAGGCTCAGTACAACTGGAACTCGACACCAATGCAGCAATCCGTTTCGACCAAAAACAGCAGATGCTATTTCTGAAACCTCTGCTGCAGGACATCTCTAAAAAACAAAATACAAGCAATGCAAATATCAGCCAGGCTCTGATTGCAATACTCAACGGCCGGGAGTTCCCCATACGCATGCAGAATATTGAGCCCTTAATCGCAAAAACCGGTACAAAAACTCTCACCATCAACACACGCATTACTGATATCAAAGCGGGCACTGGTTTTCTTCAACTACAGTTACTACCAACCATCACCGCAAAATAGCGTTCAGTAGAAACTACCATTTTTACCACATGAGATCATCGGGTATCTGATAGTCGGCATAGGGATCGTCCGGATCGTGTTCAGTCTCTGCAGAACGCTCCACAAGATTTACAAAAACGCTACCATCGATAGATCGTATCTTCTCAACGACCACACCAGGAACAACCTCATACTCATTTCTCTGACCAACAATACCTAAAAGCCCATTGCCCAGTTTTGCGGCAATTTCCTCTGTAACGAATATTCGAAGAATTTTCCCTGCTACCGTAAAACGATATGCGACACCATGATCGTCTTTTTTCAGTTTGTGTTCTGTTATCAGTTGGTTGATTCGTGCAGCTTTTTCCCTTTTCTGCAGTTTTTCTTCACGCTGCCGGTTAAGCTCTCTTGCCCTGTGCTTCTTTTTTTCCAGAGCCTTTCGGGCAATTTCCGCATTTTCATCAACAACGGTTTTTTTTCTGGCAATTTTCTGACTTTTTTTATTGTGCTGCTTTTTCTTAACCTCTCCCGCCTTTTTTTTATCCACCAGTCCTAACTTCAGCAACTGATCCTGAAACGAATTTCTCATGACGTGCCTTGTCCTCTCTTTTTTGTAATGACAAATTCTTGTAACTGACTCATACGTTTTTGCCAAGCACACTACTCTCCGTTTTGTTTAACACAATCTACACATATATCACTACCAGAAACTGGCTCAAAAAGCAGATAAACAGCAGTCAACAAAGCGGCAAACAGATAACATGATCGTAAAATCATCTCGACACTTCCACTTTCCGCAACCGTCCAAGCCAAAAAACCGAAAAAAACGGCAAGGAATATCTGCGAATAATAACTCTTTATAAACAGATACTGATACCGTATTCCATTTTCAGCTGTGTCAAAAAACCTTTTATTGAAGGCAAGTCTGAAAAAAGATGTGCAGAAGGCTATCAGCAAAAGTAAACAGATCTGCACGGTATAATCAAGACTATCAGAAAGACTCGCTCTTGCTCCCCACGAGAATGCATACAAAAAAACAGACAAGATATACACCCGTTGTCTCCCTGCCCGATCTATCCTGTTTTTTATAAAATAAAAAAGCAGTGCCAGAAAAAGCGCCAGTACGATGACGAGAATTCCCAACCGTGTGAAACTTTGCCCAACAATAAGAAAGAGAGAAATAAGCCAAAAGTAGCTTTCCAGATAGAGAAAGACCCCATCGACCATAAAAATTATTTTGGAATGACTTGCGTCAGAAAATGTGACAATTTCACGAAAGGACAACGGTTTTTGCAGTTGCAGAGCAGGAGGCAAGTCCATATTGACGGAAGAATAAAAAAACAGGCCAATGCCCAGACCGCCAATCAACAAGGAAAGAAGAAATAGAGAGAACAATCCGCTGTTGTCAAGCAGCAGGCTACCAGTAATTATCCCAATCTTCAGGATGATAAGGACAAAAATCTGTACATTGCCAAACCGTCGACCACTGCTGTCAGAATTACCACCATCGAAAAAAAGTACTCGTTGTATCGTCCAGTACAGACAGCTGTACATCCCATTAACGAGTGCAAGAAGCAGCAAAGGTGCACCCTGCACCACGAAAAAAAGCAGAAGTATTTCCAGAATAAAAGAACAGACGATTGAGAGCAGGAAAGAATCTTTTCGAAGGTGATCCCACAACCAGAGAGTTATGGTAAAGCCAATGCCGGTGCAGCAGATAAACCAGCAAACATCCGACAGATTCGCACCGTTTTTAAACAGATAGACCGGCAGGAAAAACGGGAAAAGACCAAGCAGAAAACTATGGAACCCCAGAAACAGATAAAATGTTTTCACACTGCGATCCATCTCAGAAGACATCCCGCTGCATGATTTCCATACTATCAAGGTCTGCATAAAAATGGTTCAGATCTTCTGCAGCACCGTAACGTGGATAATCGTGCATTTTCAAATAGGGCCTGGAGTTGACTTCCAGCAATATAGCCTTCTGGTTACGGTAACTTTCTTCGATTCCTTTCTCGAAAATTGCATCAATACCAAGGATATTCGCACCAAAATGCGCAAGAAGTTCTGTAAAAAGCTGATGATTTTCGGCGGGCAGAGATTTTTTATCGATAATCTCTACAACACCTCCCGGAGCCAGGGAAATACGGTTATACAGCCTGATCCTCTTACCAGCAGCAGGAATTGACTCAAGAGTGAGCTTCTTTTTGCGGAGATAGCCGATAATTTTCCTGTCCTTTGGAATCGGATGGATAACAGGACCAAGTTTCATCTCTTCTCGAGTGTTATTTTCCCGGTCTATCAATTCTCCAAGAGTTAGATGACCATCACCATCGACAAACGGAGGATAACGTCTGATGACTGACATTATCTTCCCTTTCACCACCAGAACCCGATAGTTTTTTCCTTCAAGATATTGTTCAACCACCGTCACAGGCCACCAGATTTTAGCCAGCATGATCGCTTTTAAAAGCTCCCGATAGCCGGTAATCGGGAAATAACTTCCCCTTGAGAAACCACTGACATTAGGCTTTATAACCAGAGGAAACCCATGTTTTTTGGCAAATCGAACAGCTTTAAAAGGCCAGAAAAATGTAGCCCCTTTCGCGTATGGGACACCATTTTGTGCAAATATCTTTCGAGCCTGTAACTTTGACCGACAACTCTTGCGAACCTCAAGAGAGTTATAACTGGAACATCCGCCGAGAAAATGTTTATCAATCCAGCTGTATATTAAACGTTTAACAGTTCTCATTCCTTTACCTGATAATGTGCAACCAACTGCCAAAAAAATATTGGGTAACGTTTTTGTCTGCGAACAATTGTTTTTGCCAGAGCAGCCGATGCCTGCATGGAACTTCGTATAAACTGATGTTTCGTACTCCAGGTTATCTGATCGTCAAGCAACATCAACGGCATAGGCAAAAAAAGATTGATTTCTATAATATGAAATTCCCCTGCAAGCAGATTACTAATGGAATCGGCCCGCAGCCCGACTCTGGCTATCTTGAAAAAGCCAATATTACTTATCATATCCCAGAGACGGATCAACTCATCTTCATGAAACAGACCAGTGATATCATGGTAGGACGTTTCTCTGTTAAGCACTCCATTTACAGGTAAAAGAGCCTTACCGCTGTTGCATGTTTCAGTGACCGAGAGCAAGGTATAATCGTGTAAATTTTCTGCAGATCTGATATAAAAAAGCTCAAATTCCCGTTTTTCAGTTGCAGCTTCCTGCAAAAGGAAGGTGATATTTTTCCTGTTACGCCTGCCACGCAAACACCGCAACTCTGTTTCATCTGTCACAAGAGAAACACCGTGGGAATTCTGTCCCCAATCTGGTTTTCTGAACACGGGAAACTGCGGCAGAATAACACCATTATCTATACTCTGTGATAATCGCCAACGCTTGGGAATACATTTATCCAGATCGAATTTGGAAAATATTTTTTTACCTGCGTTATAGTATTCACCATTAAGTTGGAAAAAATTCCACGGCCTTGTGCGGTACCTGATAGAGTAGACTATCAGCCAGAAGACAAGCAACGGACGAATCAGCATGGAAATTATATACTGCATACAATTCAATATGTTTTAAAAAGAGGTTAACTATTCAGCATACGGCAAAAAAGACCGTAAAAGCACGACATTTAACTGTTCAGCAGTGCCTTACATGTCTATAAGCACTCCGATCTGCTATACACCTGTATGCTGGGCGGAGTGATCGTGGGCAGGTGAGGTGCTGCTGAACAGTTACAAAAGAGGAAGGAATCCGGTCTGCTTTGAACACACGTCCTTTTGACGGATCATCCGAGTATACGTGCAAGCTCAAACTCTCTTCGAGTGATGTTATACGATGGATCGCATTATCAAATGTTCCCGGTTTACCCTGAATGGAATAGTATTCTCCCGGGCGCATAATCTTTGAAGAAATACGCCCCAACCCGGATTTTTCCATCATAAAATGCTCAACTCCAATACGACCTGCTAGACAATAATAAAAAGCATAATCAGGATGCCCGTGAATTGCTGTCACAGTTTTTTCCGACCATCTGGCAATCATTGCCTCAAAACCATTTCCAGGTTGACTGACAATGGTCCTCGAATAGGTTTCAGCCACTCTTTTATAATTCTCCATTTTGAAAACATATGGCTCAATAAACCCGACAATAGCTGAGGCCATATTGTCACTGTTATCCTGAGCTAAAAGAGCGTCAAAAAACAGACGAAGCGGCTCATCTTTTGGCTGAATCTTTAGGGTGACCGGTTTTGTAAACGAACGTTCCATTTATCTCTCCATTTCCCTCAACAGCAAATTCCCCACATGCACAAGATCAGAAAAATATGTGTCTATATCTTTTTCTGTAAAATCAGGATGTGCTATTAACAATCTTAAGACCACCCTTTCCTTTATAGAGGCGACTCCAACAAGACTTATTCCTTTTTTATACAAATGCTGCCGAAGAGCCCTGTTCAATGTATTACTTTTGTTCTTCTCTGTCTTATAACAAAAACAGACATTAAAAGATGTTCTGGGAACAATCAGCTCCAGTTCAGGAGTCCCTGCAATCAGCTGTTCAGCATACGTACAAAGATCAAGGTACTTTTCCACCCTCGCCGCCAACCCCGACCTGCCATAGAATTTCCAGTCCAAAAACCATTTCAGGCTATCGATACGTCGCCCGCATTGCAGAGAAACAGCGCCAAGGTCTTCTACGTCATTACCCGATTCATCATGAAAAATATAACTTGTGTCTCCCCCGGCAAGGACATTTCCCAGGGTATGCATTCTCTTGTTGATAAGAAAAACATTACACATCAACGCAGCACCAAGCATTTTATGAAAATCAAAGGTAAAGGAATCCACCTGTTCAATCCCGCGGAGATACTTTGTCCGCAGCTTTTGACTGAGAACAACGGCTCCCCCCCAGGCTCCATCGACATGCAGCCAGAAATTATATTTATCCCTGAGGGCAAGACAATCGACAATTGAATCATAGGCTCCACGGATGGTGGTTCCAGCCGTCAGCCCAACAAAAAACGGCTTCCCGCCAACTGCGACAACACCCGCAATGCCCTTTTCAAGCTGTGCAACATCCATCTCCCCGAATCTGTTCAGCGGAATCTTTATCAGTTGATCAAGCCCTATCCCCAGAACATTTGCCGCCTTATCCATTGAATAATGCGCATCCGCACTGACAAAGGCAAAAAGTTTTTCCTGTCCGAAAAGTCCACCCTGTTTCACCGAGTCGTTTTCTGCATTTCTGGCCGCCATCATGCCAATCATATTGGCATTGCTGGAACCTGTGGTCATCTGTCCTTCACCACTTGAAAAACCTACCAGATCCAGCATCTGCTGAATCATATACTTTTCCATAAGCGTTGAAACAGGAGCCGATTCAAACGTGCAGGAAGAGCTATTGGAAAATGCTGTCACCAGCTCCCCGGCAAGAGAAGGCAAATTCGCACCGCTCCACATTCTATTGACAAAAGAAGGGTGAGCTGTTTTTACTGAATAGGTAAGATATTTGTCTATCCATTGAAATATTTCCTGCCAGTCACCAGGATTGCTCCTGGCATCAAGCTGCAGGAGATCCCTCAATTCTTTCGACCCATGGTAATCGAGGAATGCTCCATCCTGTTGTGAATCAAAATACTTTTGTAAAATTTGAAAAAGATGCTGGAATACAATTTTTTCTTTCATAGGTGTACAGTCCGATAAATTATTACCATTGCCCTTGTCCTGTAGCAGAGTTCATCCTCTCACATTAACCAATACTTTTGCAATGCTCAACTTCTTCCTACAATTACGAGGATTTCCAGAAATTTTAAAGATATTTCCTGTACCGAAAGCCGTTAAACAGGTAAAATAAGGGGGCGATTCGCAATTGCCTTAAAAGAGGGGTCACAAAGAACCGCTGTCAACACCTGCGTCTTCAAAAGAGGCCATTTCCCGCATCATACAACAGGCAAGCTCAGCAAGATTCATGGTAATCGCAGCCCCTGTTCCTTCGCCAAGGCGCATATCAAGATCAACAACGGGGGCAAGCCCCATAATTTCCAACGCTGCCTGCTGTCCTCTTTCCACAGATTTGTGCCCTGCTATCAGATATTCTTTTACGTTCGGACAGAGGAGATAGGCGAGCAGACCGGCTGCCGTAGAAATAATGCCATCAAGGACAACGCAGCATCCTTCCGAAGCAGCCGCCAACACTGCGCCACAGATACCACCCAGTTCATAACCACCAAGAGAAGATAAGAGATCTATTGCATCATTATGCAGGGGGCAATGCAGGGCAAGAGCCCTTTCGATAACTTCAATCTTGCGCTCAAGCCCTTTATCATCAACGCCTGTGCCCCGCCCCACTACTTCGGCGGCAGAAAGCCCTGAAGCAGCACAGATAATTGCCGCAGCACTGGAGCTGTTGCCTATTCCCATTTCACCCATTCCTACAAGATCACACTGTTTTTCTTTATTTTTTTCAAGAAAAACCCCTGCACCACGTTCGATTGCAAGAAGAGCATCACCAGGCGACATTGCCTTCTGCACGGTAAAATTATGTGTACCTTTTGCTACCTTTTCTTTCAACAACAGGGGATGATCAACAAAATCACCTTTTACACCCATGTCAACAATGGCAAGCTCAATACCATACTGATGACAAAAAACATTAATTGCCGCACCACCGTCCAGAAAATTTTCTACCATCTGCACAGTCACTTTGGCGGGAAAAGCAGACACTCCCTCTTCCACCACTCCATGATCACCTGCAAAAACAAACATCCTCTTACAAGCCACTGTGGGCTGCAAACTTTTTTTCACAAGACTCAACCTGACAGCCAGTTCCTCAATGCGACCAAGTGCCCCTAATGGCTTTGTTTTCAGATCCACTTTTTTCTGTGCACTGTTTCGGATATCTTCAGATACAGGCTCAATCCGGGCAACTATCTCAGACAGAAACGTCGGCAATGCAACGACCTCAACATCTTCAACCTTCGCATCGGCCACTTTATATGGAACCCCATCCCCTGATTGGTTAAACTCCACTATATATTTTAAGGCATTACCTGAAAGAATGTGGGGAAAAACAGACTCAACGTCCTCTGGCCTTATCACCTTTTCAATAAGCTGCCTGAGGTTATTCTGCTGACTTTTCAAAAACGGTATAGCCTGCACTATATGATCCCGCCTGGGGCCATAAGCTCCAAACAGTTCCAGTTCTTTGTAATGGATGAGGTTGAGAAGATTTGTTTCGATATCTTCATTTTTCTGCAAACCACTGAAAAAAGTCAGGCGTCCACCTTTTCTCAGTTTACTGATGCAGAGGCAAAATGCGATATGACTGTCACAACAGTTCATAGCAATGTCAAAATCTGCAGCCACAGTATCTTTGCAGAGTTCAATACCATTTTCACGACAGAGGCTCTGCAAGCGTCCTATTTTTTCCTGACTCTGCTCTACAACGGTTACCAGACAACCCCGCTCGCAAAAGACAAGGGCCGCAATTATACCCAATAATCCACCACCATAAATCACAACTCTTTCCCCGCTTGCAGGATCAAGCCGTTCGAGGCCATTGAGTACACAGGCAACAGGTTCGGCAAAGGTGAGAATATGCGGGTCTATGGAGTCTTCAACGGAAACGAGGCTCTCCTCCGGTACAGATACATAGTCAGCAAAACCACCATCGGCATGAAAACCGATAATACGCATATCTTCACAGAGATTCTCCCGTTTATCCCTGCAATATCTACAGTGGCCACAGGCCTGTCCTGGCCAGACTGAATACACTTGTCCCGTTGTCTTATCAACTGCGGCAATTTCATGCCCCAATACTCTTGGCAGAGCCAAATCTCTATGCCCCTGCTTCCACATTTTGGCATCGGTGCGACAGACAGCGCAACAGATAACAGACAGTATGCTATTGCTCTTTTTTTCCTGCGGGACAGAACCCTCTTCCCGACATTCCAATGTTCCACACTGGCGTAATGAAAGTTTAATCATTGAGTTGCTCCGGAAAAGGCTCTTCAAGAATTGTCAATTTGACGATACTTGCGGGAATAGTGCTGCTTCTTAACTTTTTGCACAATTGCCTGACTTCTTTTGCCTGAGCCAGAGAAAAAACAGAGGCCTTTTTCAGAGAACAAGGCTCACCCTGACCCTCCTGAAAATGGTAGTAATCTTCGCCGGCTTTTATAACAAGCAGCTCAATCATGATGATGCCTCATTTTTTTCCAGCTCAGAAAGCTTTGCAAGACCTACAGAGGGTGTCCTGTTTTGTACTTCCACCCATCGTTTCAGAGCTGCCAACGCCTGCCCTGAAAACAATAATTCCCTGGCCTTTTCAACTCCGGCTGCAATTGTCGGCACACTGTTCTGTACAAAAAAGATCAATGCGCTGTTGAGCAAAACAGCATCACTTTGGGCAACATCCCCTCTCCCCGCCAGTAACCTGTACATCTTTAACACGGCACTATCCCGCTCGCCATCAGCCGCCAGCAACTGCGGATCATGCAGGCCAAGCCCACATTCTTCAGGCGTAAAAGAGAGCTCACGCTTTATCCCGTCTTTCAACTGTACACAAAATGTTGTGCCACAAACCGAACCTTCATCCATTCCCTTATCACTGTCGGCAATTGCGCCATAAACCACAAGGGCATCTGTATATCCTATTTCCTGCATAACATCAGCCACAGGATGCAGGAGTGCTGCTGAATACACACCCCTGACTGCAACTTTGGGCATGGCCGGATGGGCAAGGGACGCAGCAATATTTAAAGGGGAACCAAAATGTATCTGAGAAAGAATACGTCCAAGCGCCATGGGATGCACCTCAGGACTCATGCCGTTAAAAAGGCCAATGCCGACTTGTCGAATACTTTTTTCTACAACATCGACACTACATTCGACATCCACCCCAAGTCCCTCGGCCATATCAACCGTTCCACACGAAGAGGTGATAGCTCTGGCTCCATGTCTGGCAACGATAACCCCACCCGCTGCCGCAACAAGCGAGGCAGCCGTACTGATATTAAACGTTTTAAAACTGTCCATGCCGGTACCGCAGTTATCGACGATTGGTAGTTTGTCGAGTGCAACTTTTTTGGTGTCAAGTTCATAAACAGCCTGCCAGCCACCTGCAACTTCTGCTGCAGTTTCCCCCTTGCCAGTCAATGCCGCCAGAAATGCGCCCTGCTGCATATCCGTAACTTCATTGTTTAATATCATACAGAACGCAGAGAAAGATTCTTCCCGACTGAGGTTTTCTCTGCTAATTAGGCGTGTAATAATCTGCCCGAACTGTCTGTTTTTTTGCATAACTGTTTCCCTGTTCTGTAAAACAAAAAAGCATCCTTCTATGAAAAAATGCTCAAATTTGGAATACGGGAAACTCAAAAGAACAACGCAGGTCTCCGTATCCGTAAATCAGGTATTATTTAATAACAGCAAACAATACCCCTTCAGATACAGAGAACTCCAGTGGTAAACTCTGAATATGGATCGATATTCATCCATATGTGCAGGCAGGCTTTCTGACTTACGAATTATCCTGCTTAAGTAGCCGCCTTCCCGGGAAATCCCAGTGACGTATCCTTGATAACAAGAATAAAGGTTATACATAATCCGCTCAGGAACACGAAAAAGTACAAACAATGCTACCGCAGCCTTCGAATACAGCAAGGACTGGCTTGTGACGGAATCCAACCGTCTTTCCTCTTTTATACACCTGCAGGTATATCTATACACCTCTTCAAAAAGGAAATCAATATGAAGACTATTATTGAAGAGGGCTGGATAGCCTTGGCTCTTTTACGGGCAAACGGATTGATACGCTGTCAACACATCCGCATCAACACGGACGATAACAACACATTTATCAGGGTCGCCCGTTGCGTTAAAACTCATCATACCGGAAGCTCCATCAAAATTTTTCAGTTTTGAAAGAGCGGTCTTCACAGCCATGCGATCATCAATAAGTTTTCCCGTTAAACCACCTGTATTCCTGATAGCCTGCAGCAGAGCACGGGATGCATCCCAGGTGAGTGCAGCCGGAGCATCCGGGTATTTTTTATAAGCAGCCCTGTAGGCCTCGACAAACTTCTTATTAAGACCGGTGGCTCCACCAGGAGCATAGTCACCTGCGTAAAAAAGCCCAACACAATCTGCGCCGCAGGCACCAATAAGGTCACCACCGGCCCATGAACCACCGCCCACAATAGGAATCTGTAAACCAACCTCTTTAGCCTGCCGTACTACTAGAGGAACCTGGGCAACATGCTGGGGAAGATAGAGAACCTGTGCCGATGATTCCTTGATACGTTTAAGCTGTTCTCTAAAATCTTTATCACCAGTTCTGAAAATTTCTATGGCAACAACAGATCCGGGGCCGTTGATTTTTTCGAATGCTTCTTTGAAATTTTTCGTCATTCCCCGGGGTGCAGGACTAACAATATCATAAAGGACTGCCGCTTTTGTTGCCTGAAATTCTTTGGCAACAAAAGTCGTAATTACCGGCCCCTGTTTGGTAAAAATAGAATTACTTCTAAAAACAAAAGGACGATCCCTGGTAGTTGTTGGTGAAGCTGACCAGGAAGCAATCATTGGAGTGGAAAAAGCATTGACCATCTGCCCAACGGGTATGGCATGTCGACTGGAAAGAGGCCCCACAAGACCTAAAACCTGTGTTTTACTTACCTGATCAAGTGCTAATTTAGAGGCCCCATAGGGCTCTGAAGTATTGTCGCCATAAAAAAATTCTACATCGTATGTTTTTGCACCTACATGTAATCCACCGGCTGCCTCAATATCTTTTCTTACCAGTTCAGCAGCATCTTTTGCATGCCCCCCCGCCTGCTCCAGCCACCCAGTTAACGGCAGATTAAAACCAATTTTTATCACCCCATCATTTGCAAAAGCAGGAGAATTAAACAAAGCAACAGACAACAAAACCAATGAGAGGTATTTCATTTTCATATCCACTCCATATCTAACAGTATCACCCTTGACAATCCAGGCCAACGCGCCCCATCGAAAATAACGTAAAATAATTACTCTAGTGCATTCGGACATTACATGCAATGTTTTATTTATAAAGATATGAGGTACAATTCAACACGTCCCAAAAGAACATTGCCAGCCCACAACCACAACAACCTCATTTAAAATTGGACACGCAGTGAAGTTTGGGTATAGACTGATTAAACAGAGAAACAAGGGGGAAGAAAAATATCCGGTGACTGAACCGAGATACCTTCATAAAAATACTATTGGAAGCAAAACAATGACCTTCAGCCTCAGCAAATTACCAGTTCGCTATCAGCTTATGTGGTGGTTTTCTTTTGCTATCGGCTTCATTATCTTGACCGCCGGCCTGGTCATCGAATCTCTCGTTGAAAACAGTATAAAAAAGACTATCACTGAAGAATTATCTTCCTCCACCATGGCGATTCAAAAAATGGTTGAAACATCCCTGGATGTTGCTGTCCGTAACCATTTACGTAGTATTGCAGAGAAAAATGTTGCCATCCTCAACAGTCTTCAAAAGGATGTCCTTTCCGGCAGGATGACACTGGAAAAAGCCCAACAGTTGGGGGAAAAAATCCTCCTCAGTCAACCCATTGGTGAAACGGGCTACATTTACGTTCTCACCGGCAGAGGAATTATTTCAGTACACCCCAACCTGAAAATGCACAACAGGGATATGTCTGCTCATTGGCTTGCCAAGGCTCAAATGGCTCAAAAAGAAGGCTATCTTGAATATAAATGGAAAAACCCCGGGGAAAGTAAAAACCACCCAAAAGCACTCTATATGGCCTACTTTGAGCCCTGGGACTGGATTGTCTCAGTCTCCAGCTATCGCGATGAATTCCTGTTTCTTTTTAGCATAGACGACATCCGCCCCGGAGTGCAATCCTTTCACTTTGGCAAAACAGGGTACCCGTTTATTCTCGATAGCAATGGACAATTTCTTATACACCCCGTTTTTTCAGGAAACGTTACAGACAGAGATGTTCCTGCAACCGGTAGACATGTTTTTAAAAATATGCTCGCCGAAAAAAATGGTAAGCTGACATATTTATGGAAAGACCCGCATAGTGATAAACAGAGGAAAAAACTTGTTGCCTTTCATTACATTCCAAATCTTAAATGGATTGTTGCAGCGTCAGCCTATCTTGACGAAATAAATGCGCCCATTTATACACTAAGAAAAATAATGGCGGCTACTCTTTTTTTCACACTACTCCTGATCCTGCCGATAAGCTTTTACCTTGGCTCTTTAATAACCAACCCTCTAACCCGGCTGGCCGCAAAAATGAATGCAGCAAGCGACGGTAATTTTGATATTCGGGCGGAAGAAGATGCCCACGGAGAAATTGGAGACCTTGCCCGCTATTTCAATTCCTATATGGCCAGTTTGCAAATGACCCACACCAAACTGCATGAGGAAATCAAGGAGCGAGGCAAAGCAGAGATCCAGCTCAAGCTCTTTGAAAAAGTCTTTGAAAACACCTTAGAGGGAATCAGTATTACCGATGACAAAGGGCGGATTATTGCTATTAACTCTGCTTTTTCAACCATTACCGGTTATTCCGAAAAAGAAGCGCTTGGCCAGAATCCGAGAGTTCTTAAATCGGATCGACATGACAATGATTTTTATAGCAAGATGTGGAAGGATATCACCACCAAGGGGCACTGGGTGGGCGAAATATGGAACAGGAGAAAAAGTGGCGAGGCGTATCCGGAAATTCTCAGCATAAGTGCCATTTCTGACGACGAGGAAAAAATCACTCACTTTGTCGCGGTATTCCACGACATCTCTGAGATGAAATTACAGCAGGAGCAGATAAAGCATCAGGCATATCATGACGCTCTTACAGGTCTGCCCAATAGATTACTGGCCCGGGATCGCCTGACCATGGCCATCGCCAACGCCAAACGGCATAAACACAGGCTTGCTGTATTTTTCCTCGACCTTGATAATTTTAAGAACGTTAATGACAACTTGGGCCATGCGACAGGAGATCTCCTACTACAAAAAGTCGCTAAACGTTTACAACACCTGCTTCGAGAGGAAGACACCGTAGCAAGACTTGGAGGTGACGAATTTCTTATTCTCGTCACAAACATTCAATCAAATTTAGAGATCAATAATCTTTCCAACCGCCTGCTTGCAGGTTTCAGAGAACCAGTCATTGCAGAGAATCATGAACTCTTCGTCACAACCAGTATCGGTATTGCATTTTATCCTGAAGATGGTACCGACGAAGGTACCCTGATCAAAAATGCCGATGTGGCCATGTACCAATCCAAATCACAGGGAAAAAACAAACATCATTTTTTCACACCAGAACTCAGTGAACATGCTGCAAGACGATTTCAACTCGAAGCAGAATTACGACAGGCACTCGACCGAAACGAATTCACCCTTTATTTCCAGCCACAGGTGGAACCGAACAATAATCGGGTCACGGGAATCGAAGCACTGGTTCGCTGGGTAAAACAGGATGGCACCCTTGTCAGCCCCATAGATTTTATTCCTCTGGCCGAAGATACGGGCCTGATAATACCAATCGGTAAGTTTGTCCTGGAAGAGTCATGCAGGGCCATAATGACACTCCACAAAGAAGGATACACCCAGATGTCAGTTGCTGTTAACCTTTCTCCACTGCAATTCAGGCAGAGTGACACCGTGGAGTGCGTACTGACTACTTTGAAAAATGCCGGTGTCTCTCCCTCTCATCTGGAACTGGAAATCACTGAAAGCACGATGATGACAGACCTCGAAGATTCTGTCATAAAACTCGATATCCTTAGGAAAAACGGTATTTCCATCGCTATTGATGATTTCGGCACTGGCTACTCTTCCCTCTACTACCTGAAGACGTTTCCCATCAGCACATTAAAAATTGACAGATCTTTTATAAAAGACATTAACAGCGATATCAACAATGCACAAATAGTTGAAACGATAGTACTTATGGCCAAAAATCTTGAGCTCAAAGTAGTGGCTGAAGGCGTAGAGACAAAAGAACAACTGGAAATGATGAACTCGTATGGATGCAATTTGGTTCAGGGGTTTTACTACTCCAGACCTTTACCTTTAGATCAATTACTTGAGTTCTTACACAATATGTCAGCCTGAAATATTCCCAACCGTACCTCACCTCCACTACATTCCATCACCAATATGGCGTATATGTTGCAATAATATACACAAAAGAGCTCCATCAAAGATATTCTTCCCACAAAACTACAACTGTGTAGCATTCGCCCACTTTTTATTCAGGAGGAATCCACATGACTACTACAGAACTGTCTCATTCACCGCACCGTATTACTGATCTTTTGCACCAAAGAGAAAAAGGCGGCGATGTAAGCTGCTTTCCTGAATTTGAGATCCTCCCGGTAGATTTTCTTCATAAAAAAAATGGCTTTAAAGCATATGTTTTCCTCTGTCGCTTCAGTGGTGAAATAGATGACCAAACCTATTCATTCAGGAAATGCTATGCCCGGGGTTGCCCCAACAATCTCTGTGCACATGTTTCCCAGGCGGTCATGATTGCCAACCGTTATTTACAACGGGATTACCACCGCCTCTCAATGGCTGCCATCAATGTTGATGAAAAACTTTTCACCCTTGAAGATATGATTGTCAAATTTGATGGATATAAGGAGCAACATAGTCCTACCCTTGCCCTTGAGGACTACATACACATATCCGACGATGGCATCGATGTGACCATGGAGATCAAGCTGGAATATGTTCCGGCGGTGGAATATTTCTCAAACTATAAAAACTCCCAGACATTTTTAACGGTTGATTTCACGGCAAGCAGTGTCGGCAACAAACACACCTTCCAGCGTTGCCTCTCCTGTTATCAGACCAATAGAGAAAAAGAGGAAAAAGCAACCAGTAATGGAGTCGCCAATGCTCGGCTCAAAGAGCTGTATCAACTCTTTGACGCATCCGGAATCACCTACAACAAAATTTTTTTCGAGGAGGTTCAAACCTAATAGAGACGCACACCTATCCTACAATGTGACTGTTGTCTTTTCTGTTTATAGGGGTATATTACAAGACGAACGTATAACCTGAACAATCAAGTCCGACTTAAAATCTTTGTGAGGATTCCATGGCAAACTTTCTCTTTGTACTGCGCTCAAATGACGATGAAAAGGCAACACGCTGTTTCCAGTTCGCAAAAATAGCCCATTCTAAAGGACACCTGGTCAATCTTTTTTTATTGATAACGGTGTTGACTGGGCTATAAAAGGAAGAGACGGCTCAAAGGTGACAACCACCGGTGACTGCGTTAATGATTACCTGCCGTACCTGATCGAAAAAGAAGTTGCCTGTGGAATCTGCACACCATGTGCAAAAAACAGAAACCTTGACGAGGCAACGTTTAACAGCAATATGGTGCTTGACGGGGGTCCACACCTGATTGATATGGCAGCCGAAGCAAAAGTATTTAACTTCTAACATCGTAACTTCTCCAAAAGTGTTGGTAAAGTCCATTCTAACCGTCGCATAGCATCTTACGAAAATCTTTAACCTCGCTTTACTAAATTTACTTACTCCTGTTAGAAAGACAAATTTAATGTATCTGTCACTCTCTTTTAACTGTGTATAGAGTCTCTTTAAAAC
>CAMZKN010000110.1 GCA_947311315.1 uncultured Desulfobulbaceae bacterium
ACACAAAAACAACTCACTTCAATAAAAGCTATGTATGGCCTTCCACTGGTTAAAGATTTTCGTAAGATGCTATGCGACGGTTAGAATGGACTTTACCAACACTTTTGGAGAAGTTACCTGATTCTGTCTCTGTTGTTTGTGCACCAAGTTCTTTCACTTCAGGAGCGGAACTATTCAAGCCCCGATCCACAGTTTTATCTTTTTCAATATCTACAAGGGTAACAACACTGGGTATAATAGAAAGAACCTCTATGGGAAGCTCAATATCCGGCCGAGGAATAAGTGATACCTTCAGTGTATCGCTGTCATCAATCCGTATAGCGGTAATTGAGAAGAGTGACCTCGGATCATTATTTTTATCAAGAAGCAGTTGAGGAATATTAGCCGTTACTCTGACGGAGCTTGGAAGTACTGATCTTTTTCTACCATCAAGTTCAACGTCCACTTTCAAATTTTCAAAAATCTTTGTTTTTGTTTGCAAACGAACCACAAGGTCAGCTGTAACAGATGTTTCTCCGATCAATTCAACAATGGCAGGATTCAATTCAAGCGGCACCTGAAGTTGTGACGACTCTTTTACTCCATCAAGGTTGATAACCTTGGTAAACAATTCATCGAATTGGGACAGAGTCGTTTGCGGGCCGGTGATGGTAATTAC
This sequence comes from uncultured Desulfobulbaceae bacterium, assembly GCA_947311315.1. Classification (GTDB taxonomy): domain Bacteria; phylum Desulfobacterota; class Desulfobulbia; order Desulfobulbales; family Desulfocapsaceae; genus Desulforhopalus_A. The sequence continues at coordinate 659 of CAMZKN010000110.1, forward strand.
ATCCGGGTCTGTCTTCAGACTCTTCACGTAGTACCCTTTAGCAATTCTACCAACCTTTTTGGCAGTAACCGGAAATTGTTTTTGAATCATTTTATCAAGCGATAAAATGATAGAAGAGGGTTGCACTCTCTGAACAGTAATACCTCTTGGAACAGGAACCTTTTTTGCGTCATTTTCAATAACCATTGTTCCTGGTGTCGCCGATGACAAATCTACCTGCCGTGGTTCAGCTCTTTGAGACATCTCCATTATAAGAGATCTGGGCCCGCTGACTGAGACCTCAATCTCCTTTTTGAACTGGTTCGAAATCACAAGATCCCGTGGAAGATTAATTATTTCAAGAGGTATCATAACGCTTTTATCAACCCTGTCCTCCCCACCAACAAAAGACCAGAGAACAACAGCAAGAACCAGAGAAATAACTTTCAATATCCAGTCCTTTGCAAATATTTGAGTAATGTTGTTCTTACTCAAAAGAGAGATGAACGATATACGCATAGTATGTCAATCCTGCATTCGAGGTAGTCCAGTACTTTTCTAACACAGACCAGAAGCTTGTGAGTGCCTTGGGAGTATCTATTTATTTTTATGGTTAAATGCCCTTCTTCACTTTCTTGATTTTTGCAGTGATTATAGAGTAAAACACTAACCGTTTTTGCCGATAAAAATTGCTTTAAGATTATTGGTCAGACTTATTTCATCTTCTACAGTTGTTAAGGCACCATGGCGGACAATAGATATTTCCTGAGTTTCTTCAGAAACGACAAGAACCACCGCATCTGTCTCTTCCGTGAGTCCAATGGCAGCTCTGTGCCTGGTTCCATACCTCTTATTTATGTAAGGATTCTGGGTCAGCGGTAAAATACATCCGGCGTGTTTGATGCGTCCTTCGTTTATCAACACCGCACCATCATGTAGAGGTGAGACCGGCATAAAAATGGAAATAAGTAATTCTTTTGTCAATATTGCATCGAGCTGAAAACCGGATTCTATAAAATCTCCGAGATGCGTCTCCCGTTCAATGACTACCAGCGCGCCAATGCGTCTTTTGGAAAGGTAAAACAATGTACGAATTATCTCTTCCATTTCCTTATCGAAAATATCCTGTTGCTTGTGAAAAGGTGATTTGCCCACCTGGATTAAAGCACGGCGAATATCTTGTTGGAAAACGATGATTATTATAAGCAGAATCGAACTGAGAAAAGTCTGCATTATCCACTTAAATGTAGATAAATCAAGGACACTGGCAAGAAAATAAACAATTGTAAGTATACCCAGCCCCACTACCATCTGCACAGACCGGGTTCCTCGTATGATGGAAATAAACTGATATATCAGTAGGGCAACAAGGAGGATATCGACAAAATCCTGCCAGCGAATATACGTCAAAAAATCTAGCATAGGTGTAATAACATGATTAAATCATCAAATATCTGGTTAATTATTGTTCCATATATGATAACTGCTCACAGGCCCCCCATCTTCGCACGGTCACATTTGCCGGTATAGAGGGGCTATAACAGGCAAATGTGCCTGCACGAATATGGAGCGCCTGTGAGCAGTTACAGTTCAGAGGTAATAAAAACATAGAGTTATGAACTCCGTGAGTAGTTACCATAAATGTACGAATAAAAGCATAATTTATAAAGGTTTTTCTTATAGTATACACCATATCAGGCAAGATAATCCGAAACCATGGCGACAATTTCCCCAGCTTCAGGACTTTTCACCACAACTTTGTCCACCCCTGCCGCTTTGGCACGTTTTTTCACATCTTTTTGCTCATCTGCGGTAAAGAGAAAAAGCTTAATCTTTTCAAGCTCAGGAAGGGCCCGCACTTTGCGACAAACAGAGAGTCCTGTAACATCGGGTAAATGAAAATCAATCACCGCCGCATCAGGTACCTCACTCACAATCAACGAATAGCCATTTTCTCCATTTGACGCGGAAAAAATATTATAACCAGCCTTCTGAAAAAGTCTGGTGTATAATCTAAGTATTACAGGATTATCATCAATGAGAACAATCTTTTTATTAGGAACAGGTGAAGGATCCAGAGGGACGACACGGTTCGACTGAGAAATAAGCAAACTATCTCCCAGCTGAATTATAACATCATCTTTTGGCATCAACATATCTTGACTACCGCGACGAATCCCGAGCAAAAATCCTTTTATAACTTTTTTAGCATCAGGGATGGTGAGATTGACAAACTTGGATTGCTCATCAACTTCGAACCATTTAGGAGATAACAACTCTTGTTTTGTACTGACAAGATTGTCCTTGGACAATGTTTTTTTTGCCAAAAGACTTTCAGCCACTCGCTGTCCAGCTGCAACAAATGGTGAAATCACAGAATCAGCCCCAGCTCTCAGCATACGTGATTCAGAAGAAGGATATTCCGTTCTGGCAATAATTCTTAAAACTGGATTCAACTCCCTTGCGGTTAAAACGGAAAAAAGATTATCCGGGTCAGAATCGAGAACTGCAAGAAGAGCAGACGCTTTTTTTATCCCGGCTTTCATCAATGTTTCTTCCCTGGTACCATCACCCTGAAGGAAATGATAGTCTAGTTCCGCGAGCTGTTTTATACCTTCAGACGAACTTTCGATAACAACAAAATTTCCGCCTTTATCCTTAAGAAATTCTGCTGCCGCCGCGCCCACCCTGCCATGACCACAAATAATAACGTGACCATGCAATTTGCTGATTTTTTTTTCCATCGTTTTTTTCCATCTATTGGGGTTTGCCGCACGTTCGATAACTATTTCGGTAAAAGCACCACCTGCGAAAGCAATGGAACCAACACCCGACATAATCAGAAAAATAGTAAAGATCCTTCCCGCTTGTGACAGAGGCTGGATTTCACCGTAACCTACTGTGGAGATAGTGATAACCGTCATATAGAAAGCGTCTAAAATTGAATAGCCGTCAAAAAAAGAGTACCCTGCCGTTCCTGTTGCAAGAAAAAACAACAACAAGCCAATGGCCACAACTATCCTTTTTTGCGAACTCATATCTCAGATTACCACGAACAACGAGTTGAAAAGTACAATTAAGCAGTTTTAAAAAATCTCACGGTGCTTTTTCAAACTATAGCACAACCGAATTCAATATGAACAGCATTTTTCCAATAATACTTCGTGCTTCGATAGCCTTTAAAAGTAACTAATCGCGGAGTTCATAACTCTATGTTTTATTACCTCTGAACTGTAACTGCTCACAGGTGCTCCATATTCATGCAAGCACATTTGCCGGTTATAGCCCATCTATACAGGAAAATGTGACCGTGCGAAGATGGGGTGCCTGTGAGCAGTTACCTTTAAAAAAGATTATCAGCTCTGATGCATATCTTCAATTTACATATCAGTATCTATGTTATAAGTATAACCAACAGAATTTTCGATTCCCAGGAATCCCCCTATTTTTTTTTTGGTAAAAGAAGTTATCCACACCACACAATACCGGGAAACAGACCAGAAACAAGCATTGGGCTACCTTGACATGCACAGCAAAAAAGCAACCACCTTTTTATCTCTGACCTAAATTGTTATGTCCGATCATTTTGGGAATATCCCCATACAGCAGAAAGAACCAGCCCGCTCTAAGCGCAAAAATGCCAAAACAGTGGCCAGGTCTATAAAAAAACATGCCCCACGCAAAAAACAGGCGAAAAAAGACCTGAAATTCTGGCTCTGGCCAATCATATGTCTCCTTTTACTTGGGACATACAGCGTTGCGGGTTTTTTCATACTCCCATATTATCTTACTGACATTCTGCCGGGAAAAATCTCTAAAAGTACTGATTATACGATAAATCCCGGGAAAGTTACATTTAATCCCTTTACATTTCGCCTCGCTTCAGAAGACGGCCCTACCATCTACCAGGCAGGACATCCTGTCATATCTCTTAAATCATTCACCGCCGACCTGGCACCTTTGCTGCTCCTGCGAAATGACCTCGTCTGCAATGCAATTGCAGTCAAAGAATTGGTAGTCAATATTACCAGAAGTTCCGATGGGACTTATAATTTTGACGATATTTTCGGAAAAAAAGACAAAGCAACGTCTTCAGATATCATGAATTTTTCCGATCTCCCTTTCTTTTTTTCACTCAATAATATCACGATAGAAGACAGTACAATCATTTTCCATGACCAACCAACTGGAAAAACCCATACCATTAATCATATTCAGTTGGCACTGCCCACTCTTTCCAATATTCCATTTCAGGCAAATAATTACATACGACCAGAGTTTTCTGCCGTAGTCAACGGCAGCCCGGTTAAGCTTTCAGGACAGGCTCACGTAACCGACTCTAAAAAAGGCACATTAGCAACGAACCTCTCTTGTGATATTAATGACCTCAATTTAACCCTCTATTCAGAATATCTGCCATTTGAGCTCCCCTTTACCGTCACAAACGGTAAAGCAAACGGCACAATCAAACTTAATTTTAACCCTGTCGACCAAAAAACAGATAAGCTTTCAATAAGCTTTGATTTGCAAATCTCCAACGCGCAGATTCTCAATCAGGATAAATCGATCTCGGTGACAACGCCTTCAATAAATCTCAGAGGCGAACTACTACCCGCATCAGAAAAACTACATATTGCCAGTGTTGTCTTAAATACACCTCAAATTCGCTCCAACGGAGACTCGTTACTGACAAACATTGGCATTTTTTTACAAACTGAGAAACAATCTGGACAGATCGGCTCCACGAAGAATAGATCATTTTCCCTTATGCTAGATCTCTTTTTGATTGACAATGGTACAGTACAACTCTACTCCGACAGAAAATCACAAAACCCGAAAAGCACATGGAGTTCTGTACAACTCAATATAAATGACTACTCCAGTACTCCTCGGAACAACAAAGAAAAAAATGAAGGCTCATTTCGTTTCAGCGGTGAAAATAAAAATATTTCTGCCTATTTTTCCTGGCAGGGGCAAATAACATCACCACAAAGTATTAACGGCAAACTCACGTTAAATAGTTTCCCGGCCAGAAATTTCTTTAATTTTTTTGATAATGATAACAAGCTTGAGATAAAAGGAAACCTTGACCTCAATGGTGCAATGTCCCTTTTTCACCAGGAAAGTCCCGCAGCTCCCTTTGGTGTAGAACTCTCTGATACAACACTTACCGTTCACACATTCAAGCTGCTTGAAGATCAACTTGTGATTCTTTCAGGAGCTCTTTTTGAAAGTAGCTCCTTCAGTGCCACAAACAAAGCATTACATTTTGGTAACATTTCTCTGCACAAAAGCCTGCTCCGGTTGCCGTATAAAAAACTACCAAATGTACTACATTCTTTCTCTCAAAATAAATACCACTTCGCCACCCTCGATTTTTCAGGGCAAATCATTTTTCAGGACAAAAAAGATCGTAACTTTTTATCCTTTCCTTCATCAACCTTGAAAATCAATCACCCTGATAAGTCAGGAAAACAAACCATTTCCTTACTGGTAAAAACTCGCAATAAAGATCTCTTTAACGCTACAGGCAATGTGCAACTTGAGCCATTTTCTCTTTCCCTCAAAGCAGGTTTCAATGGTCTTCCCACAAAAAAAATATTTGCTCTGTTCTCTGATGCACTCTTTTTAACAAAGATGGAAGGTACTTTCTCAGGAAATGGCTCTATCTCTTTACCCGAAAAAAATTACACTGGAGAACTTCGTTTTAAATCTGCTCGTTATCAAACAGAAGGAGGTAGTGTCCAGAACTGGGGGGATATATATTTCCAGGGGGTAAACCTTTCCACCAAACCGTTCCATCTCGGCATTACCGAAGCAGATTTCCAAAACTCAGAACTCAGCTGGCAAATAACCTCAGCTGGTAATGATCCAATGCAACAACTTGCAGGTTTTCTGCAGAAAAACATCCCTGCTCTTCAACAAAGTCCAAGAAACAAGAAGATTTCCATATCAGCAGCAGATATTCAGGAAATTAATTTCAATAACGGTAGAGTTCTGATCTATGACAAACGATTAACACCAACCTGGGAAGCTGAAATCGAAGAATTCTCAGGAAATATATCAGAAATTCATTCCGCCCTCTCTGCCACGAAGAGCAAGTATAGTTTTAGCGGCCTTCTTGACGACTCAAAATTTGACATAGATGGAGAAATCTCCTTTTTTTCCACCAAGGCAAACACCACATATTCCCTGAATGTTGAGGCCTACCCTCTTGCATCCTTTCATAAGCAACTGGCATCTCTTACCGATATAAACACAGGCAAAGGAGAATTCGACATACTGCTTAATGGAGAATGGCATGATGATCAATTTCGTGAATCAGGATCACTGACTTTCTCAGACATTGAATCTGTCTCCCCAAGCTCAGACTCAGCCCTGGCAATCGCCCTTCTTTCCGACTCTGACAATATGTTCAAAATAGATTTTGATTTTACCCAACCTGCCATGCAAAAGAGGCCTCTCTCACAAAAAATTCTCTCACACTTTCAGACTTTAGTTGTCAAATCAACAGTGTCACCACTTTTATTGTTAGGTAGCAATTTTACCGATCTTATTGGCAATGAATCTATTGAATTTGTACCTGGAGAATCCACCCTTACGGGTAAAGGACTTGCGACACTGAACAGATATATTACCCTGCTTGATACCCGACCACAGGTAAGGCTAGAACTCGTCGGTTCCATGGATAAAGAAAGAGATAGCGCCACTCTTCTCAAACAACTTAACGCCAGTGAAAAAGCGAGAATTGACAGCAAAAACAGGCAGCGATATGCAGAATGGCAACAGAAGAAAACCAATTATGAAATACAGTTAAAAAAACAGCACAATAAGACAGAAGCTGAGGGAAAAATCTCTGAATTGGATATCCCCGTTGCGATTCTTTCTGACTATGTACCACTACCTTTTGAACCGATTACTGTAAGCGATGATATGCTTTTTAACCTTGCTGTAAAAAGGGCAAAAGTAGTGTTTGAACTTCTAACAGCCCGTTTTTCACAACAAACAGATCGAATCTCTATTTCTCCTTTGACCAATATAGACCAATCTGAATACTCCCATTCACCTGTTGTCAATATAACCCTACATGCAATAACCGACAAACAGCAAAACTCACCACGAGTAGATGAACTTTTTTAACACCAGTGTGATAACACAAAGTTTTTTGAGTTGGCTTGCTGTGCTCTCCCTCTCTACCTTTATTATAAGCCTTCTGCTTATCCCCTGGGTTGTTGCTAAGTTGCCCTCTGATTATTTTTTACACATCAGTGAAGAAAAAACTCCCCTCTTTGCGCTCAATATCAGCTCTTTCGTCCTTTTGGTCATACGAAACATCTTCGGGATCATTCTTTTGTTAGCCGGAATCGCCATGATATTTCTTCCCGGTCAGGGCATTTTGACCATTCTGGCAGGAATCTTTCTTCTGTCTTTTCCCGGTAAAAGAAAAATAATACGCCTGTTAATTAGCAGGCACAGCGTCCAGCATAGCTTGGATTGGATAAGGGGAAAACGCAGTAAACAGCCATTTATCTGGCCTTAACACCTTGGAAAATACAAGTTGTCAGCGTTTCACTATGGTTCCCTGACTGGAGAAAAAGGTTGATACAGAGGGTCTCCCACCAATATCATTTGCCACGAAAGGTACGGTATTGACACCAGATATGCCTCACCAAGACTCATGTACCCATCAACAAGTTGAGAAAAAAACAGTTCAGGAACCGGAAAGCCCTGGATATACGGTTCATAAACCGGGCCGATAACTGCTGACACACCATTTTGGAGCATTTTCATACACCATACAGAACTTTTCGCATTTTTAAGTGTGCTGCATTCATTACTCGCCATATGATAGCCTATTGAGCCAGGCTGCCACTCAAAACTGTCAATATAGCGGGACAGAGAATACCATCCACAATACAGCGCTGCCTGTTTACAACAATTTTCTTTAAAAAGAGACTGCGTGTCGTCAATGACAACTTCCATCCTCTTTTCTATGTGTTGTGCTGCTTTGTGTAATGAAGCGTCATAAAACTGATATCCCGATCCGGTCTCACCTTCAGGCAAGGGCCAACGCGCATCAATATATGCCTTACCTTTTAGACCGTTTTTTTCGGCTGACAACGTGTCATCAATAATGCGATAAACAGTGGACGCATCAGGCCCATCAAGCCGACTGACCAATAACACCTTATCTTTTGGAATTACATTAGCAACACTTTGAAATCCGAGGAAATAAGGGTTTTTAACCCAGCCACTCAGTGGATACGGTTCGGCTTCCAACAGCGCCAATTCCGAATCAACCGAGGCTCGTTCTTTAATTCTGGTCAAAACAGATATTTTATCAGTCAGGACTTTAAGCAGTAACTTAATCTTCTCGCTTTTCGGTTTCGGTAATTGTGACAAAACGTTTTTTCTCTTCCTGAACTGTCGCAGTTCATCTTTTTCATCCCAGTTCAACTCAGATGGCTCGACCTTCAACGGCATTCCGTAGATGAGAACAAGTGTCGAGATACGTGGTTCAAATGATGATTTTTTCAACTTTTCAATAATTTTCTCTTTTACCCTTTCGTCATATTCCTGCCGTGAGATTGTCTCTTTTAAGGAAAGAGAGAGTTGAAGCAGATGGCTTGCAGGAATCAATCTTTTTTCCATATAATATTCTGCTAAATCAACACTTTTTGCCATTCTATTATTAACAACAACAAGTATCTCATCGGGCTCAAGGGCCAAGCTTAAGGTAGGGATAAAAAGGCAGAAAAGTAGTACAAATAAAGTAGTGTGTATCTCTTTTCCTGCAGTCAAAAATTGTTTCACGATAAATTATCCCACATAAAGATTGTCAGACTGAGCAAAAAAGTCCAGAAAAGAGAATTTTTTCGAAAAACTGGAATTTTTTTTGGTTTTTTCTGTTCCCTATACTATACTCACACTAAGGAAGTTAGGAAACAGCTGTTCTCAATTCCCCACTTAGCTGAAGTTACCACTAATGAAAAATAACTCTCCAAACAGCAAAAGATTGATCGAAAATCAGAAAAACCTTCTCGAATCGATCCCTGAAATGGTTCTGCTGGTGAAAGACTACCAATCGGTAGAATACATGAACCCCAGCGCCAGGAATTTTTTTGGAGATCTCAGGTCAGAGAAAATAAATGGCGACGAAAAGGCCCTTGCTACTACCGATGCACTTCTAAAAATTGTTAAAAACTCCATTCTTGAAAAAAGTATTGGCCAGACACTTGTAACAACACTTAATCAGGCTCATCTCGAATATACCCTTGCACCCTTTAAGGGATATAAAGGGGATAATCTTTTCTGGTTTTTTATACGCGATCTGACAGAAAATCATAATCAACTCGAAGAGCTGGCACTCTTCCACAATTCCATCGAAACAATCCTCTCCCACAAAATCAGTGAGCTTACCAAGAGCGAACGAATGCGAAAAGCTCTGGCTCAAGAGTTGAATTCTCTCAAAGAACACCTCAAAGAACAACCTGCAGAAGGGAAGATGATTGGGTCAAGTCGCGCTCTCAGCGAACTTCGTGATATGGTTTTCCAGGTGGCCAAATCCGATGCTACAATTCTCATTACCGGAGAATCAGGTACAGGGAAAGAACTCGTTGCCAATCTCCTCAGGGAAAGCAGCAACAGAAATAATAAACCTTTTCTTAAAATAAATTGCAACGCAATCAATGATTCATTACTGGAAAGTGATCTCTTCGGCCACGAAAAAGGGAGCTTCACTGGTGCTGACACTAAAAGAAAAGGGAAATTTGAGGTAGTTGATGGAGGTACTATCTTTCTTGATGAAATTGGAGATATCACTGCCCGGATGCAGGCTGCTCTTCTCCGAGTCCTTCAAGACGGAGAAATAATTCGCGTTGGCGGAAATTTACCAGTTAAAATTGACGTCCGGGTCGTTGCTGCAACAAACAAAAATCTTGCGGAGATGGTTCAGGATGGCAGTTTTCGTCTCGACCTTTTCTATCGCCTCAATATCATCAATATATCAATCCCGCCACTGCGTGAACGAAAAGATGATATCATTGACCTGACCACTCATTTTATTCGCAAATATCGTCAGGCCTTTAAAAAGGATATTAATTTTCTCCCGCAATCGATCCTCAATCGACTTCTTGTACATAACTGGCCAGGCAATGTACGCGAGCTCGAAAATGTCATCCAACGTGCTGTTCTAATGGCAAAAAATAACGTCATAACCGAAAATGAACTCTTTTTTGATTTGCAGCCAGGAGACAACAATCAGCCAGAACAGAAAACCTATCTGCAACAGATTGAGGGGCGAACTCTTAAGTTGATGATTGCAGATATTGAAAAAGATATCATTGTCCACTTGCTTGATAAAAATCGTGGAAATGTGGCCAAAACTATTAAACAACTCGATCTTGGAAAAACTGCTTTTTACGATAAAATGAAGCGCTATAAAATATCTCCCAAAGACCATAAATGATCTTTTTTATCAGGCATTGTTTTTGCAAGGCAGTATAGCGAAGTGATAAGCCGTTTAATTTTCATAATTCAGACATTTTTGAGAACTCATTATGGCTGTAAAACATATCAAATATAAGAATTGTTGTCCTTTCTGGTCTGCAATATCAATGAAGTGTACTGTCTGCACAGACGGTCTCTTTATACCACTGGATGACCACAAAGAGGTTTTTTGTACGACCCCTGACTATCCTCAATGCCTCCAGTATTCACTTCAAGAGGATGTCCGATTGCAAAAGTCCAAACAAAACCCGGAAGATAGCAATCGCCGTAAATATACTCGTTTCATGACCAGGCAGGCGGTAACCCTGGTCAAGCTCAAGAAGTCAGGGAAAATCGTAACACACCATGCTACAGCTACCACCATGGATGTCAGCAAGGGTGGAATGCGACTCTTCTCCAATAAACCTCTGACAAATAACACTACATTACATTTTTCATTTGGCAATATTCTGCCGGAAATAATTCAATCCGGCATTGGCCAGGTTCAATGGTGCAGGAAAGAGACCGAACTTGACGGATATCAGGCTGGAATTTCTTTTAAGGAAGAGCTTCTGATCGAAGCCATGGGGGTATATCTAAGCAATCAGAGCAATCCCTTATAAATTTTGACTTCAAAGTAACTCCCCCAAACTTCTTTTTGCACCAACAACCAAAAAGAGTACAGGTATTCCCATGAGTGCGGTCAAGAGGAAAAATGTCCCATAGCCAAATGATGAAACCATCGTTCCGGAATAGCCACCAATCAATTTAGGAAAAAGTGTCATAATCGAACTGAATATTGCGTATTGCATAGCGGTAAAAGAAACATTAGTCAGGCTAGACAGAAAGGCCACAAATGCGGTTGTTGCTATCCCGGCACTGAGATTATCCGCACCTATAACTACCGTTAAAAAGGGAATACTTGGGCCTATATTGGCAAGCATCATAAACAGGATATTAGTCGCAGAAGAGAGAAACGCACCCAGAAAAAGTATCTTGTTAACACCATAACGAATTGTAAGCACCCCTCCCAAAAACCCACCGACAAGAGTCATGACTAAACCAAAGGATTTCGTCACCCCTGCAATAGCCTTTTTGCTAAAGCCCATATCGAGGTAGAAAACGTTCGAGACGACTCCCAATACAATGTCGGATAATCGATAAAACCCTATGAGTAAAAGAAGGAGCACGGCTGTTCTTCCACCGTAGCGTACAAAAAAATCTTTAATAGGATCAAGATAACTCCTGCTCGCCATTTCCCGTTGCACAAGACCTGCCCGAACTGCAGTATAGCCAACGACTCCAGCAAGTGCCAGTGAAAGAAAAAATCGTAATAATTGTAGAATAAAAGAACCTATATTTCCCATATCTACAAAATTTTGCGAAAGAAGCCCCACTGTTTTTGCCAGAAGAGGCCCCGTGTAAAAAAAATTGAGTGCAAATGCAAAAGCTGCCAGGATAAAAAGTGACAAAAACCGTAGATATTCAGTCGCCTTGTATTCATAGTTCTGTGCTTGTTTCCCCCTATCTGGCTCCCGTATAAAAAGTGTTGTTGTAACACCAGCAAGCATCACTAAAGCCATGCAAAAATACGTCATTCTCCAGGCACCATAGCTATAAGCAGCACTTTTTGTTCCAAGGTAATCTGCAATGAACAACGATCCTGCACCTGCCACAAGCATGCCAACACGATATCCGGCAATATACATGGAGGCCAACAGAGCCTGCAACGACTCAGCGGCACTCTCAATTCGATATGCATCGATGACAATATCCTGGGTGGCCGAGGCAAATCCCAGCATAACTGCAGCAAAAGCCATATAGGTTAATTGCTGCTGGCCAAGAGATGGATCGACAGATGCCATCCAGACAATTGCACTGATTACCAATAATTGAGCAACAAGCAACCAGCTTCTTCGTCTCCCAAGAGTGCGGGTAAGTAGGGGTAAAGGCAACATATCCACAATTGGAGCCCAGATAAATTTAAAAGAATATCCGAGGGCAGCCCAACTGAAAAAAGTTACGGCGGCTCTGCTGACTCCAGCTTCACGTAACCAGACGGACAGTGTTGAAAAGATAAGTAAAATAGGTACGCCAGCAGAAAATCCGAGAAAAAGCATTGCCAACGCCTCTGGTGTCAACCATGACTTACAGATTTTTTTCCAGGATTTCTCTTCTGTATCAGCTTGCCCCATTGTTGTCTTTTCCTTTCAATAAGATTATGGTATTTGACAGTAAATGGTGATTAAATCACCTGTGATGTACTTACTACAGGAATACAAACCCGTAAACGAACAAAGCTATGCGACACTGTTCAGTTACCATTATTTTTTATAAAAACCAGAATCCCACATTTGGGGTATAAATACTTTCAGTTACAATGACTATACAATTTTACAACACTTTATCAGGAAAAAAAGAAGTTCTGCAAACACTTGAGCCTGACCACGTCAAGCTATACGTATGTGGTATCACGTCCTACGACTATTGTCATATCGGCCACGCCAGATCGACCCTGGCTTTTGACATGATAGTCAGGTATCTCAGATACCGGAATTATAAAGTCACCTATGTCCGTAATTTTACAGATATTGATGATAAAATTATAGCTCGTGCTCAGGAACAAAATTGTCCGCCAGAAGAGTTAGCCAGTCGTTTTATAGAAGAATTCTATACAGACATGGACAAGCTCGGCGCAGACAGGCCTGACATTGAACCCAAAGCAACCGATCATATTGGGGAAATGATAGAACTCATTGATGAACTGATAACAAAAGGAAACGCCTATCAGGCAGGCAATGATGTCTACTATGCGGTGGACAGTTTCCTTGATTACGGTAAACTTTCCAAACGCAATCTTGAAGACATGAAAGCTGGAGCTCGAATTTCTGTGAACGAACAGAAAAAAAATCCGATGGATTTCGTTTTGTGGAAAGGCTCCAAACCTGGTGAACCAACCTGGAACAGTCCCTGGGGTGCTGGACGACCAGGCTGGCATATAGAATGTTCTGCCATGAGCCGCAAATATCTCGGAGAATCATTCGATATCCATGGAGGGGGACAGGATCTGATTTTCCCTCACCATGAAAATGAAATCGCTCAAAGTGAGGGGGCAAGTGGTAAATGTTTTGCCAGCAGTTGGATTCACCATGGTTTTGTCACAATCAGCGATGTGAAGATGTCAAAATCCCTCGGCAACTTCCTCACGATCAGGGACATTCTCTCCAACTATCATCCTGAAATTTTACGGTTTTTTATTTTCTCCACCCATTATCGCAATCCTCTGGATTTTTCAGAATCCGCAATGCAAAATGCAACTATCGGACTGGAAAGACTCTATGAATGTGTTGCTGGTATAGATACAATAGACCCTGAAAACTCCAGTACTGAATCCAGCAGTACCCTTTTGCCAGCAGATATTGAAAAAATAGAATCAATGGAGACCCGTGTCCAGCAGGCAATGGATAATGACTTTAATACAGCACAGGCTCAAGGTATCTTTTTTGACAGTGCGAAGATTCTCAATCGAATTCGAAAGGCATTACCGGAAAAACCTGCGCAAAAAGATATCGATTTTCTGAAAAATGGCGCCAAAACACTTAAACTGCTTGCAGATATTATGGGGCTCCTACGCATTGACGCCCGAGAATATCTTGCTATCAGTAAAGAAAAAATGGTTGCCGAACTTGACATCGCACCATCTGAAATTGAAGCACTCATTGAAGAACGATACCGTTGTCGAAAGGAAAAAAACTGGCCCAGAAGTGATGAAATCAGAGACCAGTTGCTTGCTGGCAACATTGTGTTAAAGGATGGGCCTGATGGTACATCGTGGTCGGTGAAAAAAAGCTAATCTTTTGCTCAGGGTGATATTTATGAGGAAGCCAACGGTTGCCAATCGTTTTTATCCCGGAAACAGAGAACAGCTCACAAGAGAAATCAAAGATCTCCTACCGCCAACACAATCCAGCGAAAAAGTAAAAGCCCTGGCGGTGATGTCGCCGCACGCTGGCTATATATATTCAGGGGCTCTTGCTGCAAAGACATTTCATCAAGTTGAGATACCGGAAACTGTTGTTCTACTTGGCCCCAATCACACGGGCCAGGGAAGCCCTGTCGCGCTTTCCGCAGATACTTGGGATATGACTCTTGGTAATGTTGAAGTAAACAGTGACTTCAATACTCTCCTTCTTCAGAATTCCCCCCTTTTCCGTATTGATGAAACGGCACACAGGTTTGAACATTCACTTGAGGTGCAAATACCCTTCCTGCAAATGCAAAAGAAGAATCTGAAAATTGTACCTGTTATACTTTCCCATCTTTCGTATACCGATTGTAAGGAGCTGGCAAAGGCTCTGGCTTTCGCGATTAAACAGTATAAAGAGGATATATTGATCGTTGCATCCACTGACATGAGTCACTTTGAATCACGCAAGATTGCGCAACAAAAGGACAGCATGGCTGTTAGGGAAATTGAACAATTGAACCCAAAAGGACTTTTCCAAACTGTTATTGAAAACAACATTTCCATGTGTGGAATGATTCCTACGGTAATCACGATGCTAGCCGTAAAAATACTTGGCGCCACATCATCACAACTCGTTGATTACACAGACTCAGGCTACGTTGCAGGAGAGACATCCCAGGTTGTCGGATATGCAGGAGTTATTTTGTCTTGAAAACGTAACTGTTCAGCAGCACCTTATGGACATGCAAGGCACTGCTGAACAGTTATAGTTCGTGCTTTTACGGTCTTTTTTGTTGTACGCTGAATAGTTACTTGAAAACTACTTGACAGTGGCGCCTATATTTTATATAAAATCGCCACGATTCATCATTTGCTGGGGAATGGTCTAATGGCAAGGCAGCGGACTCTGACTCCGCTTATCAAGGTTCGAATCCTTGTTCCCCAGCCAATCCTTTGTAAAAATATCCCTTATTCAGATACTCACTTAAAGGATGCAAGCTTTTTCTGCAACAGATCACGTTCATCTTCAAGCTCGAGAAGATCTATCATTACAGGAGGTTTGGCGGAATGGGCCGGCACTCTACGCAGAGTTTCAGCAATTTCCTCTTCCAATAAAGCCAATCGTTTTTGTATCTGTTCTCTTTCAGCAGCCATAGTTATTTTTTATTTTCCCTCAAACGCTGCAAGTTGCTTACGTATCATATGAATTTCTTTTTCCAACGCAGGTCTTCTTTTCGCCTTATAAAAATAACTACTGCCGAGTCGACCACTTCTTGAAAAAAGTACAATATCATACCTCTTATCGTCGTCTGGAAATTCCTCCACCCACAGAACCCGCTCTATATTCAACGAAAAATCATGACATATTTGTTTGGCAAATTTTTCAGGGTTCGCATAAATAGACTGTCCTTCTCCTGTCTCAGAGAAAAGACAGATATACGGCTTCAATTGCTCCACACCTCCAACAGGGTTGGAACAGTCGATTATTTTCAAATTATAAGTACCTGGAAACCACGCTATGGGAGGTCCACTATCTTTTTTCTTTCCATCCCAGCTATATCGACCATTAAAAATTGCCATTGCTGTTTTCTCCCTTTTCAAGTCACACTATAGACACAATAGAGAAGAATTCTCATTACTAAATTATTGCCATATAGTGCATGATTGTCAAGTAAAGGAAGAGAGCAAGACAAAAATCGCCTATCCCCCAAAGGGAGGGTACTCATATTTAGCCTATTTTTTCATGGCCGTTAAAGAATCTACAATATCAAAAAGTTCCTGGGGGGCGGAATCAATATCATCAAAAGCTCGAACACCTGCCCGGTCGGAGGCCACTATATCAGCATTTTCATAAAGGAAACCGAGTATTTCAAAGTCAGATAATGACTCACGGATAAGTTTTTTATCCTCTTCATCCTTGATACGGTTACCAAGAACGAAAAAATTTGTAATGCCAATATCCCTGCCCAATTTCCTGATTTTTTCAGCAGCAAGCCTACTTCTTGCACCTGGATTCACCACAACAATCAGTGCGTCTACCGACGATGAAGTTGCTCTACCAAGATGCTCAACTCCTGCCTCCATATCCATTACAACCACATCATCTCTGTAGAGAACGAGATGATTCATTAATGCCTTCAAGATAGTGCTTTCAGGGCAGATACAACCCGAGCCACCGCTTTTAACAGTCCCCATAACCAGAAGACGTACACCATCTTTTTCAAGTGAAAAACGTTCAGGAATATCATCAACTTTAGGATTAAGCGTAAAGAAACCACCCATGGTACCGGGTTGTGCTCCTGTCCTCTCGGCTATCAAATCGGATAATTCGGAGATTGGAGTAATTGGCTGGTCTTCAGGAATACCAAGCCCTGCCGCAAGGTTCGCTACCGGATCCGCATCAATGGCAATCACTTTGTTATTTTCATCTCTTGCCAGACATCTGGCAAGTAGTGCAGTAACTGTGGTTTTACCAACACCGCCCTTTCCGCCTATTGCAATTTTTAAACTCACCTTTGTATGTCTCCTTTTATTATCATCTTACCGTACTTACTCCGTGAAAAGTAACTATTCAGCAACAAGATTGCCGTCACTGTCGAAAAAAGCAACTGT
This sequence comes from uncultured Desulfobulbaceae bacterium, assembly GCA_947311315.1. Classification (GTDB taxonomy): domain Bacteria; phylum Desulfobacterota; class Desulfobulbia; order Desulfobulbales; family Desulfocapsaceae; genus Desulforhopalus_A. Next base: position 17,706 of record CAMZKN010000110.1, read on the forward strand.
AAAATCATTGGCCGTTGCCTGCTCATTGAGTTCGTCAATATGCACAGCCTGCAGTTCATATTTCCTGCCCTTTTCACGTGGCATCGTAAGAAAACAATCATTGGCATCATCTTTACTACGAAAAACAGGGATGAAATTTATTTTCTTTTCCTCATTATAAAGGCCTAAAAAACTTTCACTGCCACCCGGGTCACAAACAAATACATATACCCAACCATCTTTTTTCTTATTTGGTTCCATGATAACTCTCTTTTACTTGAATCAACGTAAGTACTACTGTTTAGTGCCTTACTCCATAATTACTGTCAAAAAAATAGTACACCGCAAGGCACCTACTTTCAGCTTGTCTGCGTTAGACAAGACTATTCAGCCGATTCTATATTCTGTAACCACTATTTGCATAAAAAAAAGCCCCATCCCCGAAAGGATGGAGCTTTTTATTGAACATGTCACCTTATTAGATTTCCAGATATGAATCGGAAAATAAGGTTTCTCCGGTGATAACCTTAACAGTTTTCACATAATCAGCGAGCTCTTTAGACAGAGTAGAAAGATCTGGAGCATTTCCATCCATCGCCTGATGAACAACCTCTACGATTTCAGGACGCTCACCTTTTGCAACAGCTATAAGCTCAAGGTCAAGAGGATCAGCAATAACTGACTTCATACCATAACGTTCAAGCATAATCATAAAGGTATTATTCAGTATGGGCCGGAGCTGCACTGGAGGGCCATTGGATATATTGGAAAGACCACATGTGGACATACACCCAGGTGCGATATCTTCAAGCATCATCTGAAAATTAACTAGGGATACGCACTGAGCCTGTTGAATATTCACAGGCGTAACAATACCATCAACCCAGATTTTTTCGTTGGGGATGCCTGCCTCATTTGCAGCATAGACAAGTTCAACCGCAAGAGCAGCACGCTCATTTTCATCACGGGGAAGGCCATCAGGTCCCCACATAAGAGCCACAATATCTGCCTCATATTTAGCAGCCATTGGCAACATTTCTTCATATCGCTCAGGACGAGCCATAATTGAATTGACTACATGCGGTTTGCTTGCAGGTTTAAGCACCTTCAACCCTTCTTCAATTGCCTTAATATTAGAAGTATCAAGGAGAAGAGGTATTTCAGGTACAACTTCTTGTACGACCTGGCAAACCCAAGGCATCAATTCATGTCCATCTTTTTTTGCTGGACCAAGATTAATGTCTATGTAATCCATTCTAGCCTCTTTCTGCTCGAGGCATTCTTTCTGAATCGGTTTTGGGTCACGCTCCCTGTATGCTTTCCCAATCACCTTGGAAATAACATTGAGGCTCTCGCCAAATAGAATCATATTTTTCTCCTTTGTCAAAAAGTTGTAATAACAAACTCACCTGAACAATTAAAACTATAAACAACCATATAATGTTGCCGGTTTCTCCTCTCAGAAGGAACCGGCATCATTTTTTTCTGGGAATCTACCTGCTTTTCAGAAATCCAGCAATATGTGCGGCTTCCCGCGGACCTACTGTAATAGACCAACCGGACAACTCTTCTTCAACATCACCGGCAATAGCTGCAGCATAACCTGGAATGATGAGTTCGGTGTGCTTAACCTTGTCCATTATTCCACATTTTTTAACAAACATACCAACATCGTCACCACCAAATTTACCGGCAGCCCAGGCAGTCAGCACTGAAAGGCCTTCGGCATCTTTAATAAGCAACCATGCAGGAACTTTAGATGCTTCAATCTCACCAGAAACAATAAAGTATGTCAGTGCAAAGTTTGTCGTAACCAAAACGGGTGAATTCTCATCCGGATTACCAATCTCAAAGATACCTTCCGTAACAGTCATTGGACGCTGTGGATCGGTATAGATATTTAACCGTTCAAGCAACAACGGAAAAATAACTTCAGTAGTAAGGTCAGATAAAACAACGATACCACCGTACTTGGCAACGAACATACTGGCGATCAAACCTTCCATCTCTACGTTTGAAGCCATCTCACAGGGAAAGGTTATTGTTGGAAAGCCAAGAGAACGGTTGTTGTCTTTCAATGCAGCACGACGAATAGCTACTTGGTCTTCGAGAGCCTGTTTAACGTCTCTGGCACCAGAATCAAGAACCAGATCCTTAACTCCCATTTCGGTCAGCTTGTCGGTCAAAGCAATCAGGCCATCAATGGAATCTGATTTAACTGCAAGTGGTAGATCGTTGTCGAGAGCAATTTTACCAAAATCATCTGCATTATCTGCTGTTGCTGCAAAAATCAGAGGTCGTTTAAAACCTGCTGTTGCAACTGCGCCACTAATAACATCGGCACTGTCACTCATTAAAATGAGATTAAACTCAGAAGTTTCTGCAACAATTTTTGCAATAGCAGCAAAGGCAACGCCATCACCATTCACGTCTTTGATTGCAACAAGCTCTGGTCGCAGATTCAGACCAACTCGCTCATACTGCAGGGCATTCCATGCTTTGAGCTGCCCTTCAACATCAGCTTCTGCTGTATCAGAAGTGATAATGCCTGCAAACATTGTGGGATTAAAAAATGTTTTTTCGTGTCTGAAAAGAACTGTTTCGCCACCTGTTTTTGCAGCACGTACACCTTTACCAAGAACCACAGGGCGAATAGGTGGTGCAGAAGCTTCAGCAAGTTGTGCTCTAGCCTCATCAGATACGTACGGACAGGCGTCGAGTTCAGCCTTGCCCGAAGCCAGGTTCATAGCAAAAGCAAGGCATGTGGGAACTCCACACTCCTTGCAGTTGGTTTTTGGCAGGAGTTTGAAGATTTGTATTCCTGTTAAAGCCATTTGTGTTGTCTCCTTATGTATATTTCACTGCTGGTTTAACCCGGCTTCATCAGAGATGACGAAGCCGGCTTTAACCTGCTCAACAAATTAGCCAATAAGTGGATCCATGCTCAGTGCAGGATGGCCTTTTTCTTCGAGCCATGGCAGAATCTCTTCTTCTGTGACTCCGACGGTCTCATCAGCGATCAAATCTGCAAAATTCTCAACGCCCATTTCGGCGCCTCTTGCATTCAATCTTTCACGAATTTCGTCTTTAACGACCTTAGGCATCCAGACCATACGCAGAAGACCACCATCACCCAGGATAAACTTCTTCTGAGTAATATTAAATTTGGAATGGCCAACAAAGCCAGGTGAGGCAAGTCCGCCACCCATAACACCGGCCAACGTGGTAAACTTCATTCCTGATGGAGTTTCGCCAATATAATCACGACCAACAGTCATAACACCGTTACAGCTTGGCAGCATGGCTGCAATACACTCACAACAACCACAGGTGGTCATTGGGGCTTCAACCATTGAATAGAAATTGTAATACTCAACAGCACCTTTGGAGGCAACTTTGATGAATTCATCAACGCCTTCAAACCGGCCAAGTTTCTCATCAAGAACCTTACCCTTTTGAATAGGTTGATTCGGGCCGACAGGATTAATTTCAAAAGCAGCTTTACAATCCATCCAGTTATACGCGCCACAGAGACCTGTTCTTTCAGGGCTCACTGTACAAACATGGCTTGGAGCAAAGGACTGGCAAAGGCTGCAGGAGTAGAAAGTGTCCACATCTTCATCGGTCATTGAGTCAACACGTGAATCACGGGTTATATATTCTTCTCTGGCCTGAGCTGTCAATTTATCAACATCTTCTTTCTTGGTGTAGAGAATGACTTCTACCTTATCCACAATTTTGGTGAAATCCTGATGAAACTTGGCGTGTAAAACAACACCAATATCTTTCAAAGTGAAACCTTTTTCAACGGCCCCCTTGCTCACACGAACCCATGCAATATCACGTTGGCCAATATGCATTACACCCTGGATATAGTTCACCAGGTGATGCATCTGACGTTCCATAATTGGTTCAAAATCAGACTGGAATTCACGTCCGGCAATCTTCACAGAAATTCCGAGTGGAAGAACATCTCCCTCTTTCAAGTCTGCAATATCAGGGCCGACGACGGTGACCTTACCATCCTCGATTTCACTCATTTCAGCCATCTTCACAAGCTCAGTACACTGGGTTTTGCCACCACCCATCTGGCAATACAGATCGCCACCACGTACACGCTCACCCTCGAAAGCTGGTCCAAAGGCTAGAGGTATGTCAATCTCAGTGATGTTAATTTTCAGGCCACGTACTTCAACGGATTTCTGACAAATTTCATCATGGGGAACATTGGCAACAACATGTTCATAAGTACAGATACCTGTAGGCAGAATCTCAGGAATATCAGTGTCAGCAAGTGTCGGGAAGCCCCAGTTAACACAACCGGCAGCAGCAACAGCCCACTCTGTACCAACATCACCAAGAGCATTGACAAAAGCAAAAATACGATTCTTATTATACATCAACATTCTGCGATAATCGCCAGGTTCAACACCACCAAAAGCCATCGCCGCTCTGTTTGCAAAACCAAGTGCAAAAACAGCAGATGAAATATCAGGGCCAAAAGGTACAATACGAGTATTCCAACCGATCTGCATACCAGCATCAAGACACTGCTGAATAACGGTCTTTCCATTATGGTTGGCAGCACAGAAGATATAAAGACTCTTCTTCTGATAGTCTTCTACGATCATCTTGGCAATCTCTGCATTTGGTGCTGCACCAACAATCGCAGCAAAACCAGGCGCCGAACCATCAACAAATTCAACACCACGTTTTCTAAGAATGGTATCATCAGCAGGTCCCACCCAGATCTTTCCTGCTTCAATATCAGGATCTTCTGTTGGAATATAAAAATCAGGCTCTGCCAGAATTCTTAAAGCTTCCTTGACTTCATATGCAAAGATACCAGCCATACCGGCATCAAGAAGAGGTCCAAGGTACGGCAGATGATTGGCACCCTTAATATGTGGTGGCAAAAGACCACGCGCAAATTCAAGTGGTTTTTTCAAATCTTCCAGTGTTTCACATTTCATACCGGTCAGAGAGTAAATGACCGGAAGATAATATGCAGTATTTGGAAAACCAATTTTGGTGCTGGCATCCTGAGACGCCAGTGCTTTTTCAAGCTCACCTTCGACCTGGGATACAACCTTATACCCGCCCTGTATAGCCGCAAACGCTACTAATCTTGACATGCTTTACTCCTTTTCTAAGGATTTGTAATAAAGTATTTTTGACAATATTATTCTATTCCGAGGGCTTGTCTGTCAGCCATATCCATCAGGACTCTGTCACGAGCCTTATCGATACCCAGCGCTTTACGCTTTTTATCGATATGAGCAATCATCAAATGGGCATGTTTAATCGGATCAGGTTCACAATCCCACATACCACCATACATTTCTTCCATATCCTTATAGAGGTGATCTTTAAATACCGGTGCACCTTCAATTGGCAGGTGATAACCGAAAACTGTATAGACACCAGATGAAACAAAGTATTGGCCAATAGCAATAGCCTTTTCACTCATCCATTCAGGAGCACTACCTGCCCCGGGCAGATCAGAAATATCATCACCAAGACCACCAGCATTAACCATCTCAGTTAAAGCTAGAAGAATTCGACTGTTATCAACGCAAGAACCCACATGAAGAACAGGAGGAATACCTACTGTTTCACAAACCTCAGCAAGGCCAGGCCCACAATAGACGGCAGCTGACTCAGGAGTAAGCAGTCCATGGACGCCAGCAGCAATTGCGCTACAGCCGGTTACAACAACAAGCACATCATTTTTCAGCAATTCTTTAATAAGAGTTATATGCTCTTCATTGTGCTTGGTTCTGGCGTTATTGCAACCAACAACACCAGCAACACCACGAATACGGCCATTAATGATATTGTCGTTTAAAGTATACCAGTTACCACGGAAAGAACCACCAAGGTGGTACTTAATGGATTCAACACCAAAGCCGGCAACCTGGGTTCCCTTATGTCTCGGAATCATAACTTCAGCGCCACGATTCTCGTAGTTATCAATTGCCATCTTCACAATTCGTCTGGCATCTTCACTTGCATAATGCTCATTAAATTCGATATGGATGACGTTGTCCTGTTCCATTTTTGCAATTTTATGAGTAGTAATCAGTTTTGTATGAAAACATTTTGCTACATTTGCAAGATTCTGCATAATACACTGTACATCAACTACCATGGCCTCACAGGCACCAGTGATAATCGCAAATTCCTGCTGCAAAAAGTTTCCTGCCGGTGGTACGCCATGACGCTGCAGCATCTCATTCGCAGTACAGCAGATACCAGCAAGTTGAATACCTTTTGCGCCTTTTTCCACAGCGTAATCGATCATTTCCTGGGATTGAGCAGCAGCAATGATCATCTCTGAAAGGAGAGGTTCATGACCGTGAACAATAATATTGACATGATCTTCCTTCATCACACCAAGGTTAGATTCAGCCTGCAGTGGAGAAGGGCTGCCAAACATAACGTCCTGAAGATCAGTACCGATCATAGACCCACACCAACCATCAGCAAGTGCAGTCCGAGCACCTTGCTTCATAAGGTTTTTATAGTCCTGATCAACACCCATAAGAGTTCTGTGCATACATTCTACAATTTCTCTATCAACCGCTCTGGGCTCAACGCCTTGTTTTTTCCATTTTTCCTGTAAAGGCTTTGGAGCTCTTTTAAGATACTTCGCAGTCAATTCAGGTTTACCCCACTCACGAATAGCAGTTTCTGCAACTTCAAGAGCTATTTCGTCTATATCCCTATCTTTTGTTACACCATCTTCTTCAACAGTTGTCGCAACATCAAAATATGGTGCAATCTGGATAAGCCGAGCCGGATCTTTTACTGAATAATCAGGAGCTTGTTTTCTGGCAGCAGCCAGAAAAGTTTCTGCAACACCACGACCGTGATCAGAGTGTGCAGCAGCGCCACCAGCAATCATTCTTACCCAGTTACGTGCAGCAATAGTATTTGCAGTAGCACCACAGATTCCTTTTCTAGTGTCTTCACCTTGGATACCACCCTTAGGTAGGGGAAGTCGACATGGCCCCATGGCACAAATTTTACAGCAAATTCCCTGCATACCAATTGCACAAGGCTTCATGGTTACAGCTCTATCAAAAACAGTTTCAATATCGAGCTCTATCGCTCTGGCCTGCATCTGTTGAGTGGCCGGTTCAATACTGGCTTCCAGCGGATCTGCTACTTTGCGCGCTTTTACTTCTTTCGCTTTCGTTGCTTCTGCCATTAGAAGTTCCTCCTTATGGATTTATAATAGATAATCAATTATTTCCGCAAATAAATCACGTTTTCGCATCTTACAAATTGATATCTTTATCACACTCTTTTATGCATCTGGTTCAGCATCTGCAGCATTTTTTCCTGCTGATCCATTTGTATTGCAGCAGCAGAAACGGGTACATCAACAGAATCTCCAGCAGATTCCTCTGGTGCTGTATGATCTTGTGCCCGCTTGGCCTGAAGAGCTCGTTCTTCTTCTTCACGCTTAGCCGCTTCGGCTTTCACCGCATCTGCTTCAGCCTGTTTTTTGGCCTCAGCATCGGCTTTTACTTTTGCCTCTGCATCAGCCTTCGCTTTCACTTCTGCTTCTGCTTTGGCTTTTGCATCAGCTGCTGCTTTAGCTTCTGCCTTGGCTTTGGCTTCAGCTTCGGCTTTTGCCTGTGCTGCAGGATCTACTGCAGGTTCGGTTTTTACTTCAGCTTTTGGCTCTGCTTTTGCTTTTGCCTTAGGAGCAGCCTTCTTTTTGGCAGGAGCAGCAGCTTTTGCCGCTGGTGCAGCTTTCTTCTTAGCAGGGGCAGCTTTCTTTTCTTCTTCGATGGTTAAATCAGGGGCGGGAGACAAGGCAGCAAAATCAACATCAGCTTCAGCCAGAATTTTCTTGATTTCAGCTGAATCAGAAAGAGAACCACCATCTGACAGCGCGTCAATGAATTCTTTAGTCATTCGAATTGATTCAGGATGGCGCATTATGAGAATATTGGAACCACTGAGCAGATAGGATACAGCACCAACTGCTTCCATCATAATACCACGTTTTTCAGGGTCTCCAAGAATAGGTGCCTCTTCTAGCGTCTGTTTTGCTTCCTTACACTTCCAGACCTCATTACCGAGATTGTTGATCATGGGAAACTGGAGTTTGTCATCGCCCTGAATCATTGCAGCCATTGAAAGTCGTTCCATGACAGAGTAGGAATATTCCAACCCGTAACCGAGACCACCTGTGGTAGGATCAACAAGAATCCTATCCATGGGCATTCCGAGATTTTCCAGGAGAATGTTAACCTGCTTTGCAAGGTTTACATCAATTGGAGATGAAGAAATAAGAGTATGACCATAGCCCATTGCGGCAGCACCAATACCCTTGTAATTTTTTTCTTCAACAGGACCTAAAACGAGTTGCTCGCCCTGGCACTGTTCTGCAATGACTTTTAGTACGTTCTCATCTTTTTCCGGATTAGCACAACCCCAGACAATGAGAGGAACACTAATTGCAGCAAGAATCGATTTTACCGTTTCTGCAGCAGATTCCGGGCTCGCATCTTTATCATTGGGATCAATGGATTTCAGTTGCACGACAATCGCATCGGCACCAAAATCTTCTACACATTTTTTCGCCCAGGCGGCAGGATCAGACACCACATCCTTGAAATACTCCATTACGGGTGCTGGCCAATCTTCTGGTTCAATGTCCCAGATTTCCATAGCAATAATTGGCTTATTGGGCATGTCTCCTTCAAATGTATAAAAGGGATAACATGTTTCACCTCCAACAGTAATAGCTGAGTCGCCTTTACCTATGGAAATCGCTTTAATGCCGCCGGTATAGGATTCCTTCTTTAGTTCAAATCCCACTTTTGCCTCCTTACTGGTGAGTAATTTTTCTCCTGAAGATTGCCTTTTACTTTGAGCAATCTCCCCTTTTCAACACTAGCCAAACAACAAGAGGTACAAAATGTATATCATCCCGCAAACGGGAAGTACTGTTAAAGGTTACTACTCTGCCCGTTTATCCATTCGAGCTTTTAAACGTGGAAATTTTTCAACTTCTGTATGTGGCAGAAACATTGCTGCAATATAATTATCCATATAAGACGGTGTCTCAGAGAGTTCAAAGTTTGTCATTTTCTGAGTCACTGCAACCACATCTTTTCGTATACGGTTAGTTAGAGAACTCATACGCGCTCCCATAAGTGAGCCGTTTCCTATGAAGGTAACACGATCAGGGTCAATTTCGGGCAGCAAACCAATTGTCATCGCTTTTTCCAAATCGATATAACTACCAAACCCGCCCGCAAGAATAATACGTTCGACCATATCCATGGACAAACCAACCTCTTCAAGCAAAGTGATGCAACCACTGTATATTGCCCCTTTAGCCCGGATCAGATTATCAAGATCCGGCTCGGTGAGTACAATATCACGACCAATCTGGGTTTCATCCTGCCAGACAATTACATATTCCCATATACCATTTGTCTGACGAACCCTCGAAGTCTCATGTTCACGGTTAAATTTACCCCGATTGTTTATCAGTCCCATCTCGAACATGATTGCAGCCATGGTAATGAGGCCGGATCCACAAATTCCCTTGGGACGCACATCACCTATGGTGAAAATCATCGGCTCGTATGTTACTGGATCAAGTGAAAAATCTTCAATGGCGCCTTTTGCAGCCCGCATGCCGAACTCAATGCCGCCACCCTCAAACGCAGGTCCCGCTGAACATGCAGTACAGGCAAGCCAGTCTTCGTTACCGACAACAAGTTCCGCATTTGTGCCAATATCTAGAAAAAGGGTCAGAACTTCATCACGATACATGCCGGATCCCATGACGCCAGCAACAATATCACCACCTACAAAACTCGACACCTGGGGATACATGAGGGCAATAGCATGATTATTGATATGTATACCAACAGTCTCAGCCAGAAAAGGTGGGTAAAGCGTGGCAGTTGGCACATATGGTGCCCGTCGGATGTTTCGAGGGTCGATCTGAAGGAACAACTGAGTCATTGTAGTGTTACCGGAGAAGGTAATTGTTGAAATATCTTCCCGATCCACTTCTGATTTTTTTATTATTTTTTCCAGTACGCTGTTTATCGTACCAACGACAACTTCCTGCAGTTTTTCAAGACCACCAGGTTTTTCCGCATACATTATGCGAGTTATTACATCTTCACCATAGCTAATCTGCCCGTTAAAATCTCCAGCTTCACCAAGACATCCCCCGGTTGCCAGATCAATCAGTTGTCCATAAATAGTGGTTGTCCCAATGTCTATGGCCACCGCATAATTTTCACCGGTCGTATCTCCCGGTTGCACATTAATAATGAGATTTTTACCATCGCTTCTCACGGGCCGTATAACTGTAACAGTTACCTGAAATTCACCATCCCGCATTGCACCAGGCAGTTTACGGATAACCGACAATGTCAGCTCAAGTTTGTGTTCATCCGCTTCAAGTTTAAGGTATTCAATAAGCCTGGTGACATCAGGCATATTATTCTGGGCACTGGGGGGAGAAAGTGTAAGAAATATTTTTTCTACAGGTGGGATAAAAAGCCCTTCTTCTTTCAGGCTTTCAAAATCCATATGCTTAATGGTTGCAGTTCTCCGCGGAGCAGCCTGCAGATTCATCACACTTTTGTCCATGGATGACTCTACAGGGACTCGAACGACAACATCTTCAGTTATTTTGGCAAGACATGCCAGGCGATACCCTTTCTCAACGTCTTCAGGAGAAATTCGTTCGGAAAGCCCGCCGTCAACATTTCCCTGCTCGACGATTATACGGCATTTCCCACACACCCCCTCACCGCCACAGGAGGCATTAATATGCACGCCACCCTGCAGAGCGGCTCTAATGAGACTCTCACCTGTGGGGACAGTTACAACTCTGTCATGTGGTAAAAATGTTACACTGCATTCACTCATACGGGCTTCCTTTTACTGGGAAACAGATCAATTAATCATCTCCTTTAACACATCGCGCAAAAATGACAGGTAAAGCTAGTTTTACTTAGCAATTATCAGACATCACCAACCTGTTTCTGCAACAATGTATAAAACAGATACACTCCCGAAACTCCCCTCGAGCAAGCTTTTATACAAGGGGCAAATATATCATATATTTTCACACTTACAACTTGTAAATGTGAAATTTTCCTTTAAAACTCCATTAATTCCCCAATAAACAGTTGTTCTTTTTTGCTGGAGCTTTGTATCACTTTTTCTGATACAAAAAGCCTCCGCTTCACATGTATTCAATATCAGGGAAAATTGTTAAACCTAGCAAACCTGGAAGCAACCGAAGTTAACACATTACCAAGTTAGGCATCAATCAATTTCGCTCCTTGCTTTCTTTTTATTTTTCTTTTCTTTTTCCAAAAAATGGCTGACACAAGAGGATCTATACTTACAGTAAAAATCAGGGTCAGCACATTGTAGGCATTCAAAACAAGACGACTCTACAGCATGATGTTTTTTACATTTACCCATCGCACCCACACACGTATCAATTCTGCTGATATAGCTGAGCATTTTTAGCAATATTCAAACTCGCCAACTTAATTTAAGCAAAAAATTATATAGGAACAGAATATATAAGTCAAAAAAAATCTGTTAGAAAATTGCAGTTGAAAACTTTGCCCATTTTCTTGATTTTAATTACAACTTTTACCGAGTAAGGTGCTCAATAGTGTGGTTCATTTCAGCATCACGTCCATAACGCTCCTTGCAGGGTGTGTTAAAAAAGTTCCAAAAAACTGATACCCTTTCTCAGGGGTTTAATTGTTCTATGAAAGCCATTCAACTCCCACTCGGCAAAGACTCCAGCATTGATGAAACAATTACAAAGGTAACACGTCTACTCGAAAGACTCGGACTGTTACCAGAACCGACAAGCTGGATTAACCCAGCACCCCACTGCTGGTCTGTCCACCTCTCAATTAAAAATTTCCCATTTCTTTCCACTAACGGAAAAGGAGTATCCAGAGATGCGTGCCTGGCAAGTGGACTAATGGAATTTTGGGAACGGCTGTCTACAAACTTTTTTTTCAGCGATTATTATCTCGATGATGACCACAATCCACCCTTTATACATCATCCAAGCGAGAGGTGGTTTCCATTCAACTTTCATGACAATGGCCTTGTCACCACTGTGAACAACCCCGGTTTTTTAAATGAGAAGCTTTGTAAATTTTACAATCCGAGTGGCGACCTGACGTACCACTATCTGTTTGACAACAATAGCGACCTCAGCAAAGCACGCGGTATCTGTACATTGCCATTTCATAACGTTACGAGTAACGAAGAAGTCTATTTCCCTGTCAGCCTTCTCAACAATCTCTACGTCAGTAACGGTATGGCGGCAGGCAATTCAGAAGCAGAATGTTGCGCCCAGGCGCTCTCCGAAATAATAGAGCGGTTTGTTAAAAACATTATTATTTCAAATGGATTAAGCCTTCCCGACATACCGACCTCAACACTGAGGACATTCCCGGATCTTGCAGCTATTCTCGAAAAGCTCAGAAGCCAGGAATATATTATTCAGATAAAAGATGCTTCACTCGGCGGCAAATATCCAGTCATTTGCGCTCTTCTAACAAACCCTAAAAATGGCGGTGTTTTTGCAGCTTTTGGAGCAAACTGCAGGTTAAAGATTGCTCTTGAACGAACACTGACAGAATTGTTACAGGGCCGCGACCTCGATCAATTGAGTAATTTCAGCACTCCAAACCATGACCTTCAAATGGTAGCTGATCCCTTCAACCTTGAAAGCCATTTTATCGATTCGGATGGTCTTCTTTCCTGGAAAATGTTCAGAGACCACGCTGATTTTAATTTTTCACCATGGGATTTTACAGGCTCCACAGAAGAAGAATTTGAGACACTGAAAAATCTTATAACAAAAAACGGATATGAAATATTTCGAGCAGATTATTCACATGGAGGATTGTTCAGCTATCGTATTCTTGTACCCGGCATGTCAGAGATTTATCCGCTCGACGACTTGAGCTGGAATAACAGGATAACCGGTGCAACCCTTCGCTCTCACCTGCTGCGTCTTCCAGATATGGAAAAAGGGGAGCTTGAGCATTTTATTAACCTAATAGAAGAGTCAGGACTCAATGACTTTCAAAAAATTTCCGATTCCATTGGAGTGCTTTTTGACAAAACATCCTGTTGGTTTACGCTGACCATCGGAGAATTAAAAGCACTCATTTACCTAGCCCTACAACAGCATGAGAACGCTTTTGAGTGGTGTCACTGGTGCCTTGAATACCCGCCCCTCACCGAGGACAGGCGTAAACTATTTCGCCTGCTTCATGCAATGGTTGGCCTGCACATCGCAGGTGGAGCCATCGCCGAATACACAGAATATCTTATTGCCTCGTTCAGCCAACAGGAACTTGCTGAAACACAATCGATAATTGCGGGAACATCTGTCTTCCCGGGACTCACCTTTGGCAGTACCTGGTCAGATATTTCCGTAGAACACAAAAAAATGCTCTCACTCTATAGAAAATTCAAAACAACGTACAACACTCTGTAACAACACTCCGGGGTGACAATTATTCCAGCACAGATTTAACTTCACGTGCGATTGCCAGTTCTTCATTTGTTGGAATTCCCCATATCTGAACCTTGCTTTTTTCAGCACTCAACCTGACAGGCTCCTTCACCCTCTGATTGTTTACAACAGGGTCAAGTTCAATACCAAAACATCCTAGTCCTTCAAGAGATTTTTGTCGTACAATCGGGTCATTTTCACCGATTCCTGCAGTAAAAACAATACCATCAACCCGACCAAGAACTGCCATAAAGGCTCCGATATATTTTCTATTTCGATACGTCTGCACCTCAAGAGCAAGCTCTGCTCTTTTGTCTCCTGCTTCTATTGCCGCGTGGATGTCACGCATATCATTGAGCCCACAGAGACCTTTAAGTCCGGATTCCTTATTAAGAAGATTATCTATATCACCAATAGACATATTACAATTACGCACAAGGAAGGCGTGAATGGCCGGATCGACATCACCACTTCTCGTTCCCATAACAAGCCCCTCAAGAGGCGTCATCCCCAGTGTTGTATCCACACTTTCACCATTTTTTATGGCTGCCATAGAGCATCCATTACCTAAATGGATGGTGATTAGATTGATCTTATTTAGGGGTTTCCCAATCAGACGTGCACATTCACTGGCCACAAATTTATGTGAAGTGCCATGAAAACCATAGCGTCTAATGTGTTGTTGTTCATACAGGTTATAGGGCAAGGCATAGTGATATGCATATGCAGGAATGGTCTGATGAAAAGCCGTATCAAAAACAGCCACCTGTGATGCAGTTGGAAACAGTTCCTGAGCGACACGAATACCATCAATATTTGCAGGGTTATGAAGGGGTGCAAGGGGTATGTTTTTTTTAACAACCTCCATCATTTCATCAGTGATAATCGTCGGTTGCTGAAAATCTTCACCACCATGAACTACCCGGTGGCCCACAGCTGCAATATCAGTATAATCAGAGATAACGTCCGAATCTGACCCAAGACACTCAACAATCATATGCATACCAGCCCTGTGGTCGGTAACAATTCTTTTTTCCTCTACTTCCTTCTCATCATCAGCTCCAGGAGTAAAGACACACTTCAACACCCCCTGGGGCTCCCCTATTCTTTCAACCAACCCCGTTGCCAGAATGGATTCGTCGTTCATATCAAGAAGTTGAAATTTAATCGAAGAACTTCCAGAGTTAATAACTAATATTTTCATAAGATTTATTCATTCCCTATTGGCTATCTTGCAGTACTGTTTATCATTAAACGTCCAACACACCAGTTGCCTTCTTTACCATGGAAGCATGATTTTTTGCAATTTCTTTCACATCCTTTTCCAGGCTGATGTTTGTACTTCTCATTTTATAAATATACCCCATCGCTTTTTCCTTTTAACAAATAGAGCCACAAAAGAAAAACCGTGGTAATAATCACTAGAGATGGTAAATAAAAACGCTTCGAACAACCCACTTTTAAAAGCTCTGGTACAAAAAATGAATACAAAAGACTACCGGGAAATCCCCTATAATTTTACATCAGCAGACGACAAACTCATCATCAATCTTCTTTTTGGCCCCGAAGTATGGGACAACCTGGAGGAGCTGAGAAACCAGAGGATTACAGGCCGTTCGGCAAGACTGGTCATGCGTTTCATGGGTGACCTTTTCATTCTGCACAGAAACCCTTTTCTGTTTCAGGAGCTTATCGATTCCAGAACGAGGCGACAACATTTTTTCAAAACAGCCAAGGAAGATCTTAACCTGATAGCAGAAGCTGCAAAAACTGTACGTGTCGGCTCAACACGAAGTGACAAGGTGCACCGCCTAGTTCATCTGTGTCGCAGTCGTCTTGCAACCTTGAAAAAAGATATTTCCAGTGCGTCAAGCCACCGTCATACATTGCAAAACAAACTCGGGCAGATAATAGGGAAAGAAAATGTTAAATTCGATCCTTTTACCCTCATTAGCCATGCAACAGATGCAACTGACTGGCGCCTGTTTCTGCCTTTGGCCGTTCTCCGACCATCAAGAGAAGAGCAACTTCCCGCGTTAATGGCAGCTATCGCCAAGCTTGGTCTCAAAATAATTCCACGGGGTGGAGGAACTGGTCTTACTGGTGGCAGTGTTCCCGTCACTACAGGTTGTGTCGTTATCAATACCGAAAAACTGACCCGTATTCATCCGATCAGACATACCATTTTTACCCACCTCAAAAACAGTAGTGTTCCTGTTCTAAAGGTTGAAGCCGGGGTTGTCACCTCCGATGCCATGGGTGTTGCGACCAGAGAAAACCTTATTTTTGCAACCGATCCAACCAGCGCATGGGCCTCAACCATTGGTGGAAATATTGCCGAAAATGCCGGCGGAAAAACTGCGGTACTCTGGGGAACAGCAATTGACAATATACTCTCCTACACTATTGCAATGCCCGGAACCGGGCTATTAACAGTACGCCGCATAGAACATCCCATGCGAAAAATTCTGCCGGACGATATCCTCCGCTTCGAAGTTTTAGAAGATGACAACAGTGTCCTCAGGGAAATTGAAATTGCAGGCACCGATATCAGGAAAAAGGGACTGTGGAAAGATATAACCAATAAAGCCCTGAAAGGTTTACCAGGTTTTCAAAAGGAAGGAACCGATGGCGTCATTACCTCGGGTGAATTTGTCCTCTATCCCGCCTATGAGAAAAAAATCACCTTCTGTCTCGAATTTTATGGCAATGATATGGATGAGGCCAGTCGGGTAATTGTTAAAATATCTGAAGAATTTATTAACAAAGGGCAGGAAGCCCTTATGGCTCTGGAACACTTTGATGAAGAGTATATCAGGGCGATTAAATACAAGTATAAGGCTTCACGAAGCAACCGCCCCAAAGCCGTTCTTCTCATAGATATGGTCGGACATACGTCAGACCAGGTTCTACAAGGAAAAAAACGACTTGAAGAACTCCTTCAACCCTATAAAAACACAGAACTGTTCACCGCTCAGGATGATGATGAAGCAGCCAGGTTCTGGAGGGACAGAAAACGACTCGGCGCAATATCAGCCCGTACCAATGCCTTTAAACTTAATGAAGATATTGTTTTGCCTTTGCCTGCCCTGGCTGAATTTGCTCGTTTTGTTGATACATACAACATCGAAGAGGATAATCACAACAAGCAACAGTTCATTGATGCCATCCTCAGCTATCTCAAAACAGCAGAACCTCTTGAAGATCCAGACTGGCTTGAGGCTAAAATGCCTAAAGCTGAGGAGCTTTGCCAGGAGGCAATGATAAATATTTCAAAAAGAACCATAGAATCAGTTCGCCATGAAATATTTATCAGGCAACTGATGACGGATCTTTTACAATTGTTTAGTGGTTATGAAAAAGTCAGCCTGAATATTGCCCATCTGCACAAAGATATCAGGGCCAGACGAATCATCATCGCAACACATATGCACGCAGGCGATGGCAATATTCATGTTAATATCCCCGTTTTTTCCAACGATCGGGAAATGATGAAACGTGCTGAGCTAACAGCCGAAACGATCATGACCAAAGCGGTGGAACTTGGCGGTGTTGTCAGCGGTGAGCATGGTATCGGCATCACCAAAATGAAGTTTCTTGAAAAAGAGAGACTGACCGAGTTGAGAGAATACAGGAAACAGGTAGATCCGCATGCACTTATGAACCCCGGTATGCTAAACGATCCATCAATAATTGAAAAAGTTTTCACGCCCTCTTTTAACCTTTTGGAACTGGAAGCCAAAATCCTGCAATATGGCTCTCTTGCCAAACTTTCATCCATGATTTCACAATGCATACGATGCGGAAAATGTATGCCTGTCTGTTGTGTGTATTACCCTGGAAGCAACATTTTCTTCCATCCACGAAATAAAAACATGGTTATCGGATCTCTCATCGAAGCCCTGCTTTACGATATGCAGCGTTCACACCTGCCGCGGTTCAACCAATTGAAAAATCTGGAAGAAATTGCCGACCACTGTACAATGTGCGGCAAGTGCCTCTCTCCCTGCCCAGTCGACATTGATACAGCAGAGGTTTCAATATTGGAAAGAGAAATCCTCAGCGACCTCGGCTATAAGCACACAGCACCTGCGACCCGACTCTCCCTGACTTTTCTAAAAAGTAGAAACAAATATTTTAACGCTATATTTCGAAAAGGAGTGTTGGAATGGGGAGGTAACCTCCAGCGAATCGGTACTACAATCTTTAAAAAGGCTCCTCCGGTCGTTACGGAAAAAAACTGGCAGATTTTAAATATGCTGAAATCTCCAATGATGCCAGCATCTGCATTCACACTTACAAGCCTGCTTCCACAATGCTCCGAGCATGAGGCATTAATGATAACACCTGATCAAAAAAACAGAGGGACAGTTTTCTATTTTCCCGGTTGCGGATCCGAGCGGCTCTATGCCGATATTTCCATGGCATCTATCTACCTTCTGCTAAAAAATGATATCCGGGTCATCCTTCCTCCACCATTTCTCTGCTGTGGCTTTCCAGCTAAAGTAAATGCCAAAAAGAAAATGGCCGGAGAAATCGCACTGAGAGACACAATCATTCTTTCGCAAATTAGGGAAATGCTCGGCCATCTGGTTTTTGATGCCTTTCTTATCAGTTGCGGCACGTGTCGAGAAGCATTGCAGCAAATGGGATGCAGCGAAATATTTGACTGCCGGATTGGAGATATCTCTCAATATATTCTCGATAACAGTGAGCTTAGTTTTGGAAAAAGTCGTACCGAAGATGTCTACTATCACACGCCATGCCACGACTCTTTTGATGGAACCGGCCCCAACCTGCTCAGCCAGGTTTTCACCAACGTACAGACCATTCCAAATTGCTGCTCCGAAGCGGGAACATTGGCTATATCCCGTCCCGATATTTCCCATGCCATGCTTGAACGAAAAAAAGCAGCTATTGAAAGCGTCAAACCGGACGATACGGCTACTGCCGTCATAGCAACAAACTGCCCATCCTGTTTATCCGGTCTTGGCAGGAACATGGATTTGAATATTAAACCACAGCATCTCACGGTTCTTCTTGCTGAAAATCTTGGAGGTAAACAGTGGATGGACGAATTGAAAACACTGGTTACTCCTGCAGAAAAAGTTACTTTTTAAGGTACTTTAGAAATATATTGAATATCTTCATTTTTTTGTGATAACATTCTTTGACATTTTTTTATCAGAATTCGTTTCAATACCACGAAATATGGTGCCATTACATTCGGAGTCATTAATGAGAATAATTTTAATCACCCTTTTTCTTTCCTTAATAAGCCCTGCTGCCGTTTTTTGCTCCGATCCACCTGCAGGCGACAAAACAGTAACCGTAGAAGGCTACGGCACAAACAAACAGGATGCTTTACTTCAGGCGAAAAGATCAGCCGTGGAAGAAGGGATAGGCGTTGTCCTCACCTCCGAGACCGAAGTTGAAAATTTCACAATCAAAAAAGACAAAATAATCACACAGAGTTTTGGTGCTGTAAAAAGCTACAAACTCCTCAAAAGTCAGCAACAGGGTGAAAACTGGTACGTTCAAATAAAAGCTGTTGTCTCTTTGGATTCGATTAAAGCCGATCTTATCGCCTTGAAGATTCTTCTGATTTCCATGGATAAACCTCGAACAATGGTTCTTGTCCAGGAAGAAGGCGGGAAAAATGCGGAAACCGCTATTATCGATTACTTACAAGGTAAAGGCTTTGAGCTTATTGATCCGGTCCAGGCTGCGACCCTGATGAATAAAAAAGATCCATTTATTCAAAAAGCAATCAACGGTGACCCAATGGCGGCTGCCAAACTGGGTGCGGATAATGGTGCTGAATATATCATTGTCGGCTCTGTTCGAAAAACTCTATTGAAAAGTGATTTTCTCACCCAGTCAGGTATGCAATCGGGTCAAGCCAGCCTCACCGTTAAGGTAGTGAACTGTTCCAGCGGAAGAATTGTGGCCAACAAATCAGCGACAGGGGCAGCTGTCCATATCTCTGATGACATTGCCAAATCCCAGGCCGCGGCAAAAGCTGCAGCCAACCTTATGGATAAAGCACTTTTTGAAGCCATTGTCTCCTCTTTTCAGGATACTATTAACAATGGTGCAAATTTTGATGTTATAATTACAAGTGTAAACAGTTACAGGGATCAGAAAAAAACATCCGGCGTTCTCGAAAATATCGATGGAGTTGTCTCTGTCACCAAGAGAAGCTTTGGTAAAGGCAAACTTGATCTTTCCATTTTGTTTAAAGGCAGTGTTGACACTTTTTGCGATAGAGTCGACAGCTCCGTCATTGGCGGGAAAAAACTCCTGGTAACAGATGTTGTTGGCAACCGTATAGTACTGTCGTTACAAGATCAATAAAGCATATCAAGTAACTACTTACGGAGTTCATAACTCTATGTTTTATTACCTGTGAGCAGTTACCAAATCAATTATATTTTTCACATCAGGTATATACATGCAACGTTTTAGCAGCCTTATTCTCCTCGTAACTTTTTTGTTCATTCCCATGACTGCCTATGCAGATTTTAATAAAACGAAAATTGCGGTTCTCGATTTTCAACTCCAGGGAAAACAATTTTCCAGTGAGGATATGGGGAAAATCGTTGCTGAGTGGTTTATTACTGCAATGGTGCGCGAAGGAAGATTTGATGTGGTCGAAAGACGTATGCTGCAAAAAGTTCTCAGTGAGCAAAAACTTGCTATGTCTGGAGTAGTTGATGCCACCAGTGCGACTCAAATTGGTAAGTTACTCGGTGTTAAAGTAATAATCACCGGCTCGGTGATGAACCTTCGTAATATCACCGAAATAAATGCCAGAATTATTGATGTTGAAAGCGCATCGATTATTGCGGCAGAGAGTGTTAAAAGTCGTGCAACAGCAGACCTGCAGGATCTTGTCGTTGAAATGTCACATAAAATCATGAAAAACTTCCCGCTGGAAGGATATGTTGTGAATCGCAGCGGAGAGTCGGTCACCCTCGATTTAGGGACTCGAACCGGGGTAAAAAGTGGCATGAAATTTATTGTTTTTAAAGAAGGACAGGTAATCAAACATCCCAAAACCGGCGAAGTTCTGGATGTAGAACGAATACAGACGGGTATCATCTCCATAACCAGTGTCATGCAGAAAATATGCAAGGCAACCATTACTGAGGAGACAAGCCCCGGCTCAATTAATTACGGTCAGCTGGTAAAAAGTCTTATAGAAACAAAAGTTGAGGAACCTCGGCTCTTTGTTGAGACATCACCTGCCAACGCAACAATACGTATCCTCAACATTACACCATCGTACAATAGGGGAATGATCCTTGAACCAGGTCCTTATCATATCGAAGTTTCCTCCCCTGGCTACAAAACTGTAAAAGAATGGATTACCATCCAACCTGACAAGGAAAAGTCAATCTCATTTCATCTTGTTTCAACCGCTTCTCGCAAAAACTCCACTTCAACCAGTCAAACAATGGTTGTAAGGCCAGTGAAACAAACACAGACTCAAGGAAAACAGGTAACAGCACTGACTGGGAAACAGACCAAGTTTGTCAGAATGCTGGAATCCAGCAGCATAAAAGAAAACAGAAACGCAGCAAAACTCATCACACGTGAACGAATGAGGGACACAGTCATCCTCAACACAGTCGAAAGACTCCTTCTCAAAGGGTTTATGTCCAACTTAGGCAGGAATCACACAGATGCCATGGCCTGGTACTGTAAGGCACTGGGGGCATCAGGACTCAGCAAATACCGGAACACACTAGAAAAAGTTGCCTCACAGGCTCCCCAAAGGAAATTACGAAGCTACGCCAGCAAAAGTCTTAGGTATTTGTAAACACACTATCGAGGGGCTCTATCGACTATGGTGCAACAGCGGTTTTCACAAATTTTGCTGGTCGGTTTAATACTCTTTCCCCTTTACACTCCAACTCTCAGTTTTGGTCTACTGCATGACCCTTATCAGATCATGCAGAGCCACTATAAGGCCATAGGCGGACTTGAGCTGCTGAAGAAAGTTGACTCCAGCTACAGTGAAGGAACCGTTCGTTTTGACGGACTGCAAGGCACCTTTAAGAGCTGGGAGAAACGCCCTCTCAAGTATAGAACAGAAGAAGATTACTCGATTCTTTCACAGGTTCAGGGTGACAGCGGCACATCTGCCTGGCTTCTTGATACCAACCAGCAACTGCTCATTTTCAGGGATGAACAAACTCTCAAACGCAGACAAATCAGTATCCGACTCGACCGGTACGAACATCTTGATCCTGATTCTCCCTATTTTTCACTCACTTTTGCAGGAATTTCCGACGTTGATAGCAAGGATTGCTATGAAGTCGTTCTTTCAAACACGATTAACAGCGATACAACGCACTTTTTTTTCGGCGCTGATTCATTATACATAGTCAAAACAGTTGTCCACCAGCCTGACATGGAAATGACTACAATATATGATGATTTTCGCACCATAGACGGCATAGTCATCCCTTTCTACGAACACACGCGTTACATGCCCTGGGAAAAGGTTGAAGAGACAAAAACAACCAGATATACAATGAACGAGCAGGTGGCTGATACATTTTTTGCAGTGCCCGTGCCTAAAAAAGACTTCCAGTTTCAAAATAACCAAACATCTGCAACGATTCCCTTTATTTTCAAAGAAAACCTTATATATCTACCGGTTACCATGGCTGGCGACACAAGATATTGGGTTCTGGATACAGGAGCATCAATGTCAGTAATTGACCAGGATTATGCACAGTCTCTTGGTTTGAAGATGGACGGTAGCATTAAAGGATACGGTTTTGGAGAACTGTTTACCCTCTCTTTTGCAGAAATCCCTTCCTTTAAAGTAGAGACCATACATTTCGACCAACAGACATTCTACGTCTCGCAGGGACTTACAGCAAGAAGCTATGAACCAGAGATTTATGGCATCCTCGGTTACGATTTTCTCTCAAGATTTATAGTGGAGGTAGACTACGACACTCGAAACCTCACTTTTCACCTACCTGAATCTTTTGTCTACAAGGGTCTTGGTGAAGTGCTCAATGCACCTCTCAAATACAGGACTTTTTCCATACCTGTTATCCTTGACGGGAAATACAAGAGTCGATGGACTATTGACCTGGGCTCTTTTCAAAGCTCAATTCATTATCCTTTTGCAGAGAAAAATAATTTACTGGAACGACCCGGAGCGGAGTCAGTCAGTCAGGGTATGTCAAGCATATCTTTTGAACGCACCACCGAGTTTGGTTGTCTCGCCATCGGATCTTTCCTGCTTGACACTCCCCTTATTGCCATTCCAGTCAAAAAAGGAAAAGGGGCAACAGCACTAGGCGAAGTGGGTGGGAATCTGGGGAATTCGATCCTGAAAAACTTCCATCTTTTCCTTGACTACCCCGGACAAAAAATCATTATGGAACCCGGCCGGAACTTCAATGCTCTGCGGCCAAGAGATACATCCGGCCTCATTATTGGAAGAAGTAGTACAAACCAGCCAATGGTTTCTTATGTAACTTCAAACAGTCCAGCGATGAAAGCCGGTCTCATTGCAGGGGATATTATCGAGAATCTGGCTGGAATAGTGGTTACACCAGAAAGCGAAGTAATTCCACTGCGTAAAATGCTTCGAGACAACGCTGGCCAATCTGTGACCATAGCTGTGAGAAGAGATGCACAACAAATCAATACAACAATTACTCTTGAAAATCTTTATCCCAAAGCAGAGCACAAGTGCAGGACACGCCCGGAACGAAAAATGGACTGAAATAAGTCGCCACACACAAAAAAAGGATTAAAAGGCGTTGCGTAACACCCTATAATCCCTTTTGATAAAACTTTTCCAAAAACTGCCACGGCTCAACAGTCTGGAATCATCAAGTTACTATCTTTTCATAGTATTTTTTCAGATCATTATTGAGAAAATTCTTCACTTTTGCCAGGCTCCTGCCATAGTTGCTCCAGAGATCACCAACAGTCAACCCCTCCAGATTTTCTCGTACTTTTCCTTCCATTTTTTCCCAGAGGTTTTTTCTGTAGGTACTCTCAAGGGAGACAAGACCTTCGGGACTGGCTAAAGCTTTTTTCAACTGCTGTTTAAAAGCAATGCTGGTAAAACCAAAAGATCCAATAAACAGTACAGCAATAGCCATAATCGAGGGAATAATAAGGTTGGTGAGAGAAAACACCCCGGTTCTTATCGATGTTATAAGGGTATCCTGTGGAAAAGAAATCAAACTGTTGAGCAACACATCGCCAAAAAGGAAAAGAAGAATTGCAACACCAACAGAAATATTGGCAAATTTCCAGAAGATTTTTTTGGTGCGTTTAATAAAGTCAAAAACAGCTTCGGAAACAATCTGTACTTCATTGACCTGACGGTCTATATCTTCCAGTATATGATTTATTCTAAAGCTCGGAGCCTTATTTATTTTTTCGATCAGTTCCGGACGTTCCTGAGGCCACCCTTCTGCAACAGTAGACTGATCAACAACCGATGGTGCATACGTAAGGTAGATATGCGGAATATCTTTGCGTCCTGTCATTTGAGACATATTCCAGCAAAGCGTTCCATAAGAGCGGGTAAAATCACTCAAGTGATCACATTCATCAATTCTGCTCATCACAAAAACAATACGATGCTCACCGGATTTTTCAGGCAGTGTGTTTCGGATCGCCTCATACGATTCTTTGATCGTACCAGCTTTATGAGGATCAAACATCAAAACAATAAGATCTGCCATTTTGGCAAACTCACCCAAAACCTGCATATAGTCATAACCACGATCATTTTCGCTTGTAGCATCGAGCATACCGGGGCTATCAATAATGGCCATATTCTCGAGCATGGGGCTGGCGATCTGTTTTAAACAGATATGCGAGATCAGTTTTTCACCAAAAGCTTTAAAATGTCTGAAAGGGAGGTTCTCATCATTAACAAGCGTTGATCCTGGGGTTTCAACGTTTTCGACCCCGGTATCTGAGGTGATAATTGTAAACGAATCATCTGTTGGAGCCTGACCGGTACGCTGGATATCCTGCCCCACCAATTCGTTAATAAGTGTGGATTTCCCTGAAGAGTAGTTACCAATTATAAGAACCATTGGTTTCCACTTCAGAGTTGCATCAATACCGCTAAAATCCATTTTATAGCGGGCAAACAGTGGTTCCAGTTTTCTTTTTACTTTGGTTTGTAATTGCTTTTGCAGTTCTTTTTCATTCATCGCAAACTCACATTTTTTGTTTATCTGAAAATTGCGTTTCAAGGAACGGAATCTTATCTTACATCAACTCAAGAAAACTCTCGAACATTAATTAATACTTTACACAAGAAAATGCTAGGAACCTTACGCAAAATAAACATTTTACCCATCGCTATAATATTTTTCCGTTTCTCTGCTACTTTTTACTCCCTTAACGGGTGAGAAACGACAGCACATCAGACAACAAAGCGTTAATTGTCTGATATTGTGGTAACTTCTCCAAAAGTGTTGGTAAAATAAAGCGTGCGTTCGAACCCCTGCCCTTGTATGATGGGAAGCATGAAAAGCACATTCGATCAACTCACCAAAAACATTCCCAAAGAAGACAAAGAAAATC
>CAMZKN010000111.1 GCA_947311315.1 uncultured Desulfobulbaceae bacterium
GGTCGATTCTGACAAAATCCGTTTTTCTTAGAGAAATTTTCGTTTTTAAAATATTATTTCACATAGATGGGAGGCTTATATGAAATATCCAGAGGTATTTAATTTGCTCAGAGAAACAATCCTGATTATACTCATTGTAATTGACATAAACAGCCCACTTCTTTTAGCAATGCAACACCACAGATTTATTCACTTACTATGAAAACAATCCAAATAAAAAAGGGGCTCGACATCCCGATCTCGGGCCTTCCTGAACAAGCAACCCGCCTGGGCAACCCCGTTCGACAAGTTGCACTGGTTGGCGACGACTACATTGGCATGAAACCCACCATGCTCGTTGCAGAAGGTGACAAGGTTATATGTGGTCAACAGCTTTTTACCGATAAGAAAAATAAAGGGGTTATCTTTACATCTCCAGGTTGCGGAAAAGTTATTGCCATAAATCGGGGTGCCAAACGTAAATTTGAATCGCTTATCATTGAGCTGGACAGTGACGAATCCGTCAACTTTTGCAAACCGGACACCATCCCGGAAACCCAGGATCCTGAAGTTCTGCGCAAGTTGCTGATACAATCGGGATTATGGCCCTCTTTTCGAACCAGGCCCTACGGTAAAACCCCAACTATAGATGCAACACCATCTTCCCTGTTTATCACCGCTGCCGACAGCGCTCCACTTGCCGCCGATCCACAGATCATCATTAGTAGTTACGGCCATGAATACCAGACAGGCTTGAAAGCACTCAGGCAACTCCTTTCTGTGCCAATCCACTACTGTACCAGCAAAAAGGATCTGCAACCATTTGAAGAGCTGAGCGATATTGACTACTGGTCCTTCCGTGGGCCCCATCCTTCAGGTCTGCCATCAACTCATATCCATTTCATCGATCCGGTACATGAGAACAAAACTGTCTGGCACATTAATTATCAGGATGTAATCGCTATTGGCCACATGTTGACGACAGGAACGTTGATGACAGAACGGATCGTGGCTCTTGCGGGCCCTGGCGTTATCCAACCCACTCTTATAAAAACAAGAATTGGCGCTTCACTTGTCGA
The DNA here is from genome assembly GCA_947311315.1 of uncultured Desulfobulbaceae bacterium. GTDB lineage: Bacteria > Desulfobacterota > Desulfobulbia > Desulfobulbales > Desulfocapsaceae > Desulforhopalus_A. The sequence goes on from CAMZKN010000111.1 coordinate 1,059, forward strand.
CCTCTGCCGCCGGGAGCTCTCTTTAGATGATCTTCGCATCATATCCGGCTCTGTACTTGACGGGCGTGAATCTGGCGGGCAGACTGCATTTCTCGGCAGATTCCATAACCAGATCTCTGTTGTTGTCGACTCCAGCGGCCGATCACTTTTCAACTGGCTCATGCCTGGAAAAGACCGTTTCTCTATAAAACCGGTCTTTTCATCTGCCTTCGCCAAAGTGAGAAAATTCCCTATGAACACCGCTCTCTGGGGCGGGAAAAGAGCTATTTACCCACTGGGTACCTACAATGAAGTCATGCCACTCGATATTATTGCAACCTCTCTTTTGCAATCCATATCAGTGGGTGACACAGAAAAATCCAAGGCCCTTGGTTGCCTTGAGCTCATCGAAGAAGACATGGGTCTCTGCTCCTTTGTCTGCCCCGGCAAAAATGAATTTGGCCCGGTTCTTCGCGAACTGCTGGCAGCCGTAGAACTTGGAGGATAGAAGAAATCCAGATGAAATTTTTAAGTCAACTCATGGAAAACGCAGGCCGCCATTTTGGAGAAAACGGGCGATTCAAACGGTTGTATCCACTCTACGAAGCCTTTGATTCCTTTCTTTTTGGTTCCAACCAGACCACCGAGACAGCCCCACATATCCGGGACTCCATTGATCTCAAACGGATCATGACCACAGTACTGATTGCCCTTTTGCCCTGCACTCTGATGGCTATGTGGAATACGGGCTATCAGGCCAACAGTGCTCTTGCAGCAATGGGAATCGCAGGCCCTGAAGGCTGGCGTGGTGCCATTATGACACTTGCCGGTTGTGACCCTGCGAGTCTGCTTTCCAATTTTCTCCACGGCGCCCTCTATTTTCTGCCAATTTACATCGTTACCATGCTGGTGGGTTCTTTTTGGGAATGCGTTTTCAACCTGATACGGGGCCATGAATTCTCCGAGGCATTCCTGGTCACCGGCCTGCTTTTCACCCTGACACTGCCACCGACAATCCCACTCTGGCAGGTTGCCATTGGGGTTAGTTTTGGTCTTATCTTTGCCAAAGAGGCCTTTGGCGGTGTGGGCCGTAACTTTATGAATCCTGCTCTGGTTTCCCGGGCCTTTATCTATTTTGCCTACCCGGCCCAGATAACCGGTGACGCAATATGGACAGCAGTTGATGGTGTTACCGGCGCTACCGTTCTCAGCCAGTTTGCAGCAGCTGAGCCGGGTCAGGCTCTCGGTTCAATTAACGTCACCTGGATGCAGACATTTTTAGGTACAATCCCCGGTTCCATGGGCGAAACGTCAACCCTTGCCTGTCTTTTCGGTGCGGCGGTACTGCTCATTACCCGAATTGCTCCATGGCGCGTGATGGCATCGACCTTAACTGGAGGGCTCCTCTGCGCCATGTTCTTCTACTTCACCGGCAGTGATGTCAACCCGCTTTACAATATTCCACCCCACTGGCATCTTGTGCTGGGTGGTTTTGCCTTCGGTCTGGTCTTTATGGCCACCGATCCGGTCTCAGCCGCCCACACCCATACCGGCCAATGGCTTTACGGACTGTTAATCGGTGTACTTGCCATTATGATTCGGGTTGCCAACCCGGCCTACCCCGAAGGAATTATGCTTGCTATTTTACTGGGTAATGTATTCGCTCCACTTTTTGACTATTTTGTAATTCAGGCCAATATAAAAAGAAGGACACTACGCCATGGCTGAAGAAAATCCCGCCAAGCCTTTTTATTCAGTACTTATCCTGGCCTTTGTCTGTTCAGCTCTTGTTGCAGGAGCTGCAGTAGGCTTAAGACCATTGCAGGAAGCCAACCGACAGCTGGATAAGAAAAAACATATCCTCTACGCAGCAGGTCTCTTCCAGGAAGGAAAATCCATTGAAGAGATGTTTGCTCCCATTGAAACAAAAATTGTAGAACTTGCCTCGGGCGAATTTGTACCTGAAACCACAGTGTCACCCAACTCCTACAACCAGCTTAAGGCAGCGCTTTCCAACAGTACCGGACGCAGCCTGACCAGCGAAGAAGATATTGCCAAACTCCGTCGACTGGAAAAATACTCCCTGGTCTACCTGGTCAGAGAGAATGAGCGGGTTTCACAGATAATTTTGCCTGTTCGGGGTAAGGGACTCTGGTCTACCATGTTCGCCTATGTCGCACTCGATGGCGATCTCACCACCATCCGCGGCGTCTCCTTTTATGAACATGGTGAAACACCTGGCCTTGGCGGAGAAGTCGAGAACAAAAGATGGCAGGACGGCTGGCGGGGTAAAAAAATATATGGCGACGGCGGCAAGGTCGCACTACAGGTCGTTAAAGGCAAAGGCGCAAATATTGAGCCACAAAAATCCCATCAGATAGACGGGCTATCCGGAGCCACACTCACCACCAAAGGGGTAGATAGTCTCATGGAGTTCTGGTTTGGCGACCACGGCTTTAAACCATTTTTTGCCCGCCTAAAAGAGACAAAGGAAAAGACTAATGGCTGAAACAAAAACAGAGCTGCTTTCACGCTCCATATTCAAACGGAATCCCATAGCCCTGCTGGTGCTCGGTATCTGTTCGGCCCTTGCGGTTACGGGTCAGATGACCAGCGCTCTGGTTATGTCTATCTGTGTGACACTGGTTGTTGCATTTTCCAGTCTGACCATATCCATTGTCCGCCATCACATTCCATCCACTGTACGCATCGGCCTGCAGATCATCGTTATCGCCACCATGGTTATCCTGGTCGATCAGGTCTTAAAGGCCTTTTATTTTGACCTGTCAAAACAACTTTCCATCTATGTTGGACTGATCATTACCAACTGTATCGTCATGGGCCGTGCTGAAGGTTTTGCCATGTCCAACCCGCCAATTCCAAGCTTTATCGATGGTATTGGCAACGGGCTTGGTTACGGGTTTGTTCTTTTATCTGTCTCTTTTGTGCGTGAGCTCTTTGGCTCCGGCAGCCTGTTCGGTGTCGAGGTACTGCCGCTAACCACCAACGGTGGCTGGTATATCCGCAATGGTATGCTGATCTTGCCCGCCAGCGCCTTTTTCCTGATTGCCCTGCTTATCTGGCTCCTCAGATCCATTGACCCCAGCCAACAGGAGAAGAATTAATGGCACATTATTTCGATATTATTATTCGCTCCATTTTCCTGGAAAATTTGCCCTTAAGTTTTTTCCTGGGTATGTGCACCTTTCTAGCCATTTCCAAACAGGCAAAAACCGCCATGGGGCTGGGGGCAGCCGTGCTATTTATCCAGGTTATTACCGTCCCCATCAATAATCTGATTCTCACCTATGTACTTAAACCGGGCGCTCTGGCCTGGGCCGGTCAACCGGATCTCGATCTCAGTTTCCTCGGCCTGCTCACCTATATTGCTATTATTGCAGCAGTAGTACAGATTTTAGAGATGGTACTTGATCGTTTTTTACCGGCACTCTACAATACTTTAGGGATATTTTTACCTCTTTTGACTGTTAACTGCGCCATCTTTGGCGGTACCCTCTTTATGGTTGAACGGGACTACACTTTCGGTGAATCTGTGGCCTATGGTTTCGGTTCCGGTGCCGGTTTTTTTCTTGCCGTTGTCTGCCTGGGAGGTATCAGGGAAAGACTTGAATATGCCAACCCGCCTAAAGGATTACGGGGACTAGGGCTAACCTTTATCTCCGCTGGACTTATGGCAATGGCGTTTATGGGACTTGCAGGTATAGAATTATGATTGAGATATATTACGGTGTTGGCTGCTTTCTGATTATTCAGATGATACTGGTGACGATTATCGTTGTCTCCCGGAAAATATTGCTGCCTGGTGGTGAAATTACCATTAATATAAACGAAAGCAAACAGTTCCAGGCGCAACCCGGCGGCAAACTGCTCACTACTCTTTCAGACCAGGGAATAATCCTCTCCTCCGCCTGCGGGGGCGGCGGCAGCTGCGGGCAGTGTCGTTGTATTGTCACGGAAGGTGGTGGTTCCATCCTGCCCACAGAAAAGGGGCAGATAAATAACCGTGAAGCCAGGCAGGGCATGCGTCTTTCCTGCCAAGTTGGTGTAAAAAGGGATATGAAAATTGAAGTCCCGCCGTCCATGCTCGATGCCAAAAAACTTGATTGCAAGGTAGTGTCCAATAACAACGTTGCCACCTTTATAAAAGAACTGGTCATAGGTCTGCCAGAAGGTGAAGATGTCGACTTCAAGGCCGGGGGCTATATTCAGATTGAAGTCCCTCCCCATACTATTGATTATCAGAACTTTGAAATTGATGAGCGGTTCCTCTCGGACTGGACCAAATTTAAAATGTTCCAGTACAGATCACACGTCTATACCCCGGTCACCCGCGCCTATTCCATGGCCAACTACCCTGGAGAAAAGGGGATCATCAAACTGAACGTTCGTATTGCCAGTCCGCCTCCGGGCCAGGATGCAATCCCACCGGGGCAGGTCTCATCCTATGTCTTCAACCTCCAACCAGGCGACGATGTTACCATCACCGGCCCATTTGGCGAATTCTTTATGGATGAGAGCGATTCAGAGGTTATTCTTATCGGTGGAGGTGCCGGAATGGCACCGTTGCGCAGCCATGTCTTTGATCTTTTTAAGGCAAAAAAGACCAGCCGCAAGGTTTCATTCTGGTATGGTGGCAGGAGCCTCAAGGAAGTTTTTTATACAGAAGAATTTAAGGAACTTGAACGCCAGTTTGATAATTTTTCCTTCCACCTTGCGTTGTCCAACCCATTGCCCGAAGATAACTGGACCGGCCCGGAAGGGTTTATCCACTTAATCCTCTTAGATGAGTATTTACAGGATCATCCGGCCCCGGAAGATATTAACTATTACCTCTGCGGTCCCCCCATGATGAATAAGGCTATCTTTGAAATGCTCGACGATCTAGGTGTGGAGCGGGAAAATGTTCATTTTGATGATTTTGGCTAAGCTATGACAAATTTTATTCTTACACTTGGCATCACCTTTTCCCTACTGTTGACAACGGTGTTTTTAATAAGTTTCTGCAAACGACGGCAGAAAAAAACCCGCCATGGACTAACTGGCATGTGCCATAATACCGGCTCCACAATGTGTACGAGCTGTAGCTCACAACTACAAAAGAAAAGATAACTGGCAAACCAACTACTCCCGGAAGGCTTCGCAAAACTGCAAAACTGCCCGGGAGTAATATTTACTACAAGTATCCCGTTAAAGAAAAAAGAACACCCGCTTTAACGAAATTGAAAGGTATTATTCGTTACTTAAATAGTGTCTGAACGAAAACCTGCAAATTTTTTCAAGTTCAAGGCGGGTGATAATTTTAACCGCAGGAATACATTAAGTATTTTGAGGATTAAAATTTGAGCCCAACGAAGAAATTGGGGAAATTGGTGGTTTTCGGTCGGGCACTAAATAGTCATGATGGTTGTACCGCTGTTACCCATCAGACCATAGGTCTGTGCCATTGCTACTTTGGCGCCTTCAACCTGGCGCTCGCCACATCTTCCACGCAGTTGGTTTGCACATTCGATCACCTGCCAGAGTGCCTGGGCAGAGAGCGCTTCACCATGGGACGAGAAACCGCCACTTGGATTTACGGCAAGTTTAGCACCGATCTTTGTCTCACCGTCACGTAGCATCTTATCAGCTTCACCTTCTCCGCAGAACCCGCATGTTTCGAGATATACAAGATAATGCCAGGAGCTGTTATCGGGAAGCTCAAGTACATCAATATCCTCAGGTCCAATACCTGATTTTTCATAGGCCTGACGTGAAGCCGAATAACTTTCACTGAGCATTGGTGCTTCAGGAACCGACGGACAGGACAGTGCAGAAATACGGATAGTCGGATCACCATAGATTGCGCTTCCCATGGTGGTGGCATTGATCTTCACCGGATTGTCAGCCTTTGCAATCAACTCCTCATCGGCGGTTAAAATTACAGCCGCGCCACCGGTGCTAACCGGACAAATCTCATAGAGTCTTAGAGGATCACAGACATAAACGGATTTTAAAACCTCTTCTATGCTGTAGGTTTTCTTAAAGCGTGCATGGGGATTTTTGGAACCATACTCACTCATTAAGACCTTGACCAGGGCCAGATCTTCTTCAGTGGTACCGTATTTTTCCATTCTTTTTCTACATTCCAGTGCCCAGTAAATCGGGTTGGGCAGTCCACCCATTTTCCATCTGATAACATCACGATCCTGAACCGCGTTATCGGATTTTGCGGTGAGAAAACCTTTAGGCGAAACATCTGCGCCAAAAGCAAGTGTGGTTTCGGTTTCACCTGCAGCAATGCTATTATAGGCCATGCGAATCGAGGCTGAACCCGTAGCACAGGCATTATAGACGTTAACCACCGGAATACCGGTTTCGCCAAAAATGGACTCCAGATATTGTCCGGAAAGGTGACCCGCATTACCACCATAGATAAAAATTCCCGCCATAATGGCCTCAATTTTTTTCCATTCAATGCTGGCATCTTTTAAAGCATTATCGACTGCTACAGCTGCGAAATCGGCAAAGACCTGCTCAGAAAAACCCATCCAGGGGTGTATTCCGGTTCCTATTATATATACATCTCTCATTGTCATCATCCCTTTTAAATTTACGATGGCGTCGTAAAAACTCTTCATCTGCACGCCTCACATATGAAGTTTTTTACTTATCCATCTCAAATTTTATAAATTTTAATAACATTCATTATTGCGATATTATCTATTTAACAGCTGTAAATGCCCAAGTTACCACTTGCTGCTTTTCTTTGTTAGTGTACATATCGAGAAGAGTAGTTTCCATCTCCATACCAATCTTCAGCGATTTCAGATCAGTATCAGTTATAATGCCGGTAATCTGAATTTTTTCGCCTTCAAATTCGACCAGACCAATACCGTACGGGGTAATCTTCTTCTCTGTCTTAAATGGTGCCGGGCAGGGATAATACTGAATGGTGTAACTCGCCAGCTTACCTTTTTGAGGAAGCAAAACATCTTCCACACCCTCTCGTGAACAACCGGGGCGATGCTGATAATGCTCCTTTGGAAAAAAATACGTCCCACAGGAGGCGCATTTTGCGCTCATTAGTCTGACTTCGCCTGTCGACCAGTCCACTAAATTTGGTATTCGGGCTACCTTGTTTGCCATGTTTTCCATTTTTGTTCCTTCCTTAATATCTTATATTATTAAAATCTAACGTCCAACAAACTTCGGTTTTCGTTTTTCAAGAAACGCATTTACGCCTTCAGCTTTATCCTCTAAAGAGAGTGCCAGTGCATACATTTCGTATTCGTAATCAAGGCCATCCTGCAGACTGGTCTGCATTCCCTTGTTAATTGCCTGCTTGGCAAGTTTCAATGCAGCTGAACTCTTCGTGGCAATCTTTGCCGCGATCTCTTTGGCAACTGTCATCAGTTCATCCATGGGAACAACACGGTTAACAAGGCCGATCCTATCGGCTTCATCAGCCCGGATTATATCACCTGTAAAGATAAGTTCTTTGGCTCTGCATGGGCCGATAAGACGCTGCAAACGCTGGGTACCACCCCCACCAGGAATAATGCCGAGATTAATTTCCGGCTGGCCAAATTTTGCCTTTTCGGAGGCAATAATCAGATCACAGGCCATGGCAACTTCACAACCACCACCTAAACAAAAGCCATTAACGGCTGCAATAACTGGCTTACCAAGTTTTTCAACGATGGAACCTAAACGAACGATATTATGCGCTGCATATGAAGTAGTTGCATGGAATTCTTTGATGTCAGAGCCGGCAACAAAAGATTTCCCGGAACCGGTCAGGATAAGTACTTTTATCGCCTCATCTTCCTCAATATCCTTTACTGCAGCCGTAAATTCGGCACGGGTTTGAATATTAAGTGCATTCATCGCCTCGGGGCGGTTAAAGGTAATAACTGCGATGTTTTCTTCTTTTTCTACAATAATGTTTTCAAAACTCATAGTTCCCTCTTTAGGCTGAAAGCATTCTCAGGATGGCTTAGATGGGAGTGCATGGTGCTAAGCCATTCTGTGAATACTTACGATTTTTTCTGCTGGCGGATGCCATACTCACATAATTTACTCAGCGCCTTCACACCGGAGATCAGTGATGGGAATACAGGTAACTCTTTACCCATTTCGTCCATGATGACATTTTTATACTTGTTGTAGCCAACGATCATGCAGATAACCACAGGTTTACCAATCTCTTTAACGATCTTCTGGATGATTTTTTTCTGTACCGCTTCCTGGGTATATTCAAAACCAGCAAGAATTATTACTGCAGCATCTATATTGTCATCTCTAAATGCATCGGGAAAAGTTGTTTCCAGGGTTTTGGTGAAGCCAATCTTGGTAACGCTGAAAAACAGATCCACTGGATTCGCCACCGGAGTATCAAACATGTCCTTTAGTTTTTCCGTTGTTTCCGTGGTAAGTTTTGGCAGCTCAAGGCCATGGCTGGCACAAAGATCAGAGACGTTTACACCAACGCTTCCTGCCAGGGTGATAACCGCAATACGATTACCTTTAGGTAGCGGCTGAGTTGAGAAAACCTTGGCAAAATCTTTCAGTTCGGTGAAATCATCGGCCATAATCATGCCGGTCTGTTTGGCTGCTGCTTCAACAATCTTGGCATTACTGGCGATACTTCCAGTATGGCTCATTGCGGCTTTTGCACCCGCTTCTGTCCGTCCACCGGAGAGAAAGATTACCGGCTTTTCGGCTGCGACTTTTTTTGCAATACGGGTCAGGTTTCTACCATCACTGACGGTTTCCAGATACATGGAAATAACATCAACGTCATCCTGAGCTCCAAAGTATTCCAATAGATCATTTTCACTGACATCGCATTTATTACCAATGGAACAGACCTGCTTGATATTGAGACTTTCATTTTCCACGATATCTGCAGCCATTCCGGCTGCAAGAAGTCCGGATTGTCCGATAAGCACTACGTTGCCCCTTGGCACTTTCTTATTAATTGGATAGATGGAGGTTACAATATCTCTTGAAACAATACCGGAGCAGTTTGGCCCCATCACCCGGATATCATTTTTCTTTGTTATATCGACGATCTGCTGTTGATACATTTTGCCGTCCCCGCCCATTTCGGCAAATCCGGCAGACTCTATAATTACCGCCTTTACTCCCTTTTTGGCACACTCTTCAACCGTTGCCACGGTAAGTTTCGGCGTAGGGAGAACCGTGATTACCAGATCAACATCTCCTGGTATCTCCGTTACCGAGCGATAGACTTTATAACCTAAAATCTCATCTGATTTTGGGTTTACCGGATAGACATCTCCGCTGAAATCGCTGTTTGCGATATTATTGACAATGACGTAACCAAGCTTACCGGGTTTACCGCTGGCCCCGATAATCGCCACTGATTTTGGTTTAAAAAATAGATCCATCATAATTGCACCGTCCTTGTTTTCACTCGTCGTTATGGGGTGTTATTTTCGAATGGGTTTTGATATTTTCGTCTATGCGCCTCTGTTTATGATGACAGGATTATTCTGGCGTCAACCACTACTGCCCCATCCTTATAGGCAAAGACCGGATTCATATCAATTTCTTCAATTCCCGGAGTTGCGTTAACAAAGTCGGATAATTTCACAAGAATATCACGTAGACATTCAACATCGGCAGGATCCTGGCCCCGGTATCCCTCGAGCAATTTTCTCCCTTGAATCTCGGTGGTCATATCGATGGCATCATTTTTATCGATGGGCACAATCCTAAAAGATACATCCTTTAAAACTTCAACCAGAACACCACCAAGACCAAACATGACAACGGGCCCGAAACTTCCATCATTAATCATTCCCATGATGATTTCCGTACCCATCTTTGCCATACCCTGCACGGCAACACCTTCTATATTGGCCTCGGGTGCATAGGCGAGGCACGATGTCATAATGTCATCGTAGGCCTTTTCGACCTCTTCACGGGAACCAAGATTGACTTTCACACCACCTGCATCACTTTTATGGCTGATGTCGACAGATGAAACTTTTAAAACAATCGGGTAGCCTATTTCTTCGCCAAGCGATACCGCCTCTTCTTTTGAAGCTGCAAGTACGGTTCGGGTGCAGTTTATTCCCGCTTCACCGAGAATCTGTTTGGCCTCAATCTCGGTGAGTACCGTCCTTTTTTCTTCCCTGGCCTGACTCAGTATTTGAGCTGTTGTCATCGATTTTTCCTCATCTATAAATTGTCATTTTGTAACTGTTCCGCATACAGCAAATAATGCTGTAAAAGCACAAGATGTAACTGTTCAGAGTGCTTTATATTCGTATATTCGGGACTTCGAAGTGTATTTGTATTACTCGAGAAGGCCAGGATGGACGAAGATGCGGTGCTCTGGATAGTTACGTCATTTTATCACTTTGCTGTAAGAGCGCCATCAACATAAATGGTCTGCCCTGAAACGAAACTCGACGCATTGGAGACAAGGTAAATAACTGCGCCAACCATATCTTCAGGCATACCAATTCTGCCCATGGGTACTGCTGCTGCATATTGAGCTGCAAGTTTTGGATCTTCGGCAATATGTTTGGTACCCGGAGTAATGACCAGGGCAGGCCCCAGAGCATTTACCCGAATACCATAGGATGCCCATTCAAGAGCAAGTGATCTGGTGATCAATTCCACAGCACCTTTGGTTGCGCAATAACCGGAGTTACCACCGGTATATCCACGAATACCACGAACAGAGGACAGGTTGACAATGGCACCACCCTTCTGGTCACGCATCACTTTACCTGCAGCCTTACAGGCAATCATGGTTCCTTTAACATTTACATTAAAGAGCTTGTCCCAGTCTTCCATTTCATACTCAAGGGCTGGATGTTTAATATTCATACCCATGGCATTAACAAGGATATCAACACGACCATATTTTTTTACCACCGTGTCAATCAGGTTCTGCACACTTTTTTCATCGGTCACATCCGAGGAAATGGCTATGGCCTCGTTGCCGGATTCTTTGGAAATTTTTGCAGCAACCTTATCAATTGCTTCCTGATTCCTGCTTGAAACAACAACCGTTGCGCCATGGATTCCCAAACCAAGAGCCAGAGCCTCGCCGATGCCGCCGGCACCACCGGTGACAATCGCAATTTTTCCATCCAGTTTAAAAATATCTTTCATTGCCGTTCTCCTCAAAATTTATTTCTCAGTCTCCAAACCTGGAGTTTCTCTGCATACGATATTACATGTCAAATGTGGTAGGGCTTTTCAAGCAGTAACGCAAACACACATGGTTTTATGGAGTTACAATAGAGACAAGTACTTCCGCCGGCTTACCACCATTGATAATCATATCTCTTTCTTCACCGGGTGCTATATAGATCAAATCACCTTCATTTAAGACATGTTTTTCATCAGGGCCACAAACCGTAATCGACCCTTTAACAACAAAATAGACTCGTTCTTTAGGAGAAGATGTCATTTCAGCGCCACCATTGGGCTGGAAATAGGAATAACATACTGTTGTTCTTTTTGACTGGGCTTCGGTTATTTTCTGCAGGCCATAAACCTCGGAATGCTTTGCCGCGTCGTACTGCTTACCTTCTGTATCTTTTACACTGATCATAATAAAAACCTCGTTTATGCGGATGACAAAGAGAGGTGGGAAATTGAGAAAATAACGACCACTCAATTTCCCACCAGGCTAAAAACTATTTAGGATCCAGTACAACTTCACCCAAATTGACATCCTTACGCATTACAAAGCTCACTTCTTTTGCAGCATAGCCATCAACGCTCACAGCTACTGTGTAACTCTCATTTTTTTCCAGTCGCTCAAACTCAAAATCACCAAAAATATCGGTAACCGTTTCAAGATTAAGGCCGCCACCAGTCAGTGTAACCTTCACACCAGGCGCACATTCACCTTCTTTACCGGCAAAAACAACTTCACCGGCAACAAAACGTTTTGGAATTCCAACGTATTTGACCAGAGAGTCCGTACCAAACTCAGGATGCAGGCTTTCAACGTCAAGGCTTTTTGAAAGCTTGGCAATTTCTGAATTCTGATCATCCAAGTCACCAAAAACAAGCGCTCCAGTAGGACAGGACTCAACACAGCGGGGCTGCTTTTCGCCCTCATCAAGTCTGTGGGCACACATGGTACATTTTTGTGGAAGCTGCAGTTCACTGTTCCAGAAAATCACCCGGTATGGACAAGCATTGACAATAGCTTCCTGTCCTTTGGCTTTCACCGGATCGATCATTACAATTCCATCATCTCTGCGGTACACAGCACCATCTTTGGCCGCATCAATACATGGGGCGGACTCGCAATGCATACAGGGTTTAGCGATGTAAGAGATCTTTGGTTTTGGGTATTCTCCGCGCTCAATCTCGGCTACCTGCATCCAGAACTGATCGTTTAATGGCTGGGCTGCGGAATAGCCGGGATATTCATTGCCATAGTATTCATCACGACATGAAAGAAAACAGTTGTAGCAACCGTTACACTTATTGACATCTATTAATATGGAGTATCGAGACATTATATTAACCCTCCCATTTTTCAATTTCGATGAGACATGAATTCGGGGTCATTCCCGGTACATTTTTAGAAAGCATACGTGAAGGTGTAAGCATGTTCACGCAACCACCCCTATCAGGCGAATCTGCATCACCCGGAGTAAGGGGATCGTACTTGGCCGATGATGCATAGCTGTGAATGACGCCAAGACGTACCCTTTCAGTAACTACAGCAATACAGAGTACAGAAGCGCGATCGTTATAGAGTCTAACGATATCATTATTCTGAATACCACGCAGCTTTGCATCTTCAGGATGCAAACGTGCCGGCCACCATGCGTACCCGTCTTTTTTGACCCGGTGTATAGGAATATCATCAAGCCAATCCGTATGCTTGTCATAGTGACAATGGAAAGTGAATCGTGGATGAGGTGACAAAAGTTGCAGCGGATATTTTTCATAAATATCACTGTGATGCCCTTCCCAACTTGGGAGATAATGGGGAGAAACCGGTCTCTCTTCATCATCCGGGAAATGAGCCTTCAGGCTCTCTGAAACAAATTCAATTTTACCACTGTATGTACCGAGTTCTTTCCCTTGCAACGTACCACGCTTTGGATTGTTGGTATCGGGTGTATCGCAATCCCTGCCCTCTGCAAACCATCGCAGAGAAGGTGTCGATTTATAATCATCAGGGATGTTGATAATATGGTAGCCTTTTTTATTGAACTCTTCCCAACTGACCTGCTCTGGCAAATCCGAGGAATCAAAGAATGCCTTAACCCATTCCAGTTCAGTCTTGCCGTCGGTGAATTTTTCTTTTATGCCAAGCCTATCGCTAATCAAAGAAAAAATCTCAAAATCCGATTTTGATTCCCACATCGGTTCCAGACATTTTTGCTGTCGAACAACTATCCGATAATTACAACCGCTGGATGCATGGCAGGTGTAGCCGCCACAAGCGCCCCACTCACCAACATCATCACGCTCAAAGTTTGTGCATGCAGGCAGGATAATATCGGCCATACGGGTTTCACTGTTGAACCAGATATCCTGATTGACAACAAATTCAAGTTTAGGGCTCTGATACATTCTTACCCATTTGCTGGTATCACTCATAGTGCCGATAAACGATCCACCATAGCGGTAAAACAGCTTTATTTCGGAATATCCTTCCATCGGATACTCAAAGTGGGTGAACTGCTGCTCCAGAGATTGCCCGCAAAATCCTTCTCCATACCAGCTTACTGGTGGATCAAGGACAGCATCCGGCAGGGTAAGTCTGTACAAACGCTGTTTGGTTGGATTAATGGGAATACTTTTGGCTATACTTGCAGTGGAAACCCGACCCTGGAGATCAGCATAAGCAGGAAACCAAGTTGTCGTCTCTGAAGGTGCACCCATGGTAGTTCCCCAGATGGTACGACCAGGTTTACCAAGCCCCTGCATACCCTGCAAAAGAACCATCATTCTGGCCCACTCCGTACCATATGCCTGACGACAGGCGCCACCTTCACCACCACGGGCGCCACCGGAAAGTATCGTTCTCTTGGCTGCCCATTCTCTTGCCAGAGCGCGAATTACCCTGGCTTTTATGCCGGATTCTTCTTCTGCCCATTCAGGAGTCTTTGGCTGTCCATCGGTCTCACCGAGGACATACTTCTTAAATTCATCAAAGCCTACTGTTCTCTCTTTGACATACTCTTTATCGTAAATATCTTCTGTGATCCAGACATGGGCAATGGACATGGCAAGCGCGGTATCGGTACCGATTCTTGGAGCCAGCCATTTGCCTTCCATAACGCCTGCGGTGTAATTGTGAAAGGGGTCGATAAAGACCATCTTCACACCTTTTTCTTTCAACCACTGACGCCAGAGAACAGAATCCTGTCCAGTGTATGTACCACGGGTGGTGTCCGGATCATTTGACCAGAGAACAATCATCTCGGCATTTTTCAGGGAATCTTCCAGAAGGTCATACTGTTCAGGCATGCCAAGACGCCAGAAAAAACCGTAGGTGTGTGTTGCCCCCCAATGCCACCCTTCCCAGCTATCAGGATTATCAAGAACCGGAGTAAATTCCAGCAGGTTCATAAAGCGGGCAAAGGGACCCATTTTGTAACCGACAATGCCCCAGTTATGATGGGAGGATGTCATACCACTGATGGCAGAACCACCATAAGTATCTTTAACTCTTTTGATCTCACTGGTAACGATGTCAAGTGCCTCATCCCAGGAGATACGTTCGTAAGGGGATTTACCACGATTTTGCGGATTGCGTTCGCCGTTGGGATCAAAATCCACACGTTTCATCGGATATTTGATACGCTCTTCTGAATAGAGCCTGCGCCTGTCCGCATGGACATATGGTGCCACGGCAAATTTTTTCGGCGGGGAATATTTTTTACCACCGGCCTCAATTGTCCATGATTTGAAATCCTTTTCGTCTGCGACCAGCGGACGCATTCTCGTCACTTTGCCGTCTTTTACGTATACACTGACTGGTCCGGCGTTGGTGCAGTTTGTAAAAACTTGTTCACTCATAATTTAACCTCCCGGATTAAATAACTCTCTATCATTATTATAAAAACTTGCTCCTGATTCAAAGAAGTCATATCTTCCGCCTCCAAAAATCAGTCACAATGTATCGTATAATGAAATCACAATACCGACATACGAAACTAATAATACACGGCCCTGCCTACATGTCAAGATCATTTTACATGCAATCTCCAACCTTTCAATTATCCGTTTATATATTGTATATCACTATGTTACTTCATACTTTAATAAAATGTGTTTTCATTTTTTTCATGAAATATCTTGACAGAAAGGACGCGACACTCTAATAAGTTCCAACATGCGAGACACAAGGCAGATATACGAAACGTTATTATCAGAGTACGGGGAATGTTACATTGCAGAGTACTACACACATCACAACAAAAGCAGCAAACAGCTCGTCAGCGGAAAAGGCTCTCTCCATTCTACTCGCGTTCACACCTTACAACAATGAGATGGGGACAACCGAACTCAGCGTTAAACTCGGTTTGCATAAATCCACAACCAGCCGTTTAATAAAACTGCTGGTTGCCACACACTTTCTCCAGCAAAATCCTCTTACCAAAAAATATATGCTTGGCAGATCGGCCCTGCGCATTGGTCATGCAACGACCAGATCTCTTGACAGCAAGCTGCTTGCGGTCGCCCAACCCTGCCTTATGGAACTCTCTCAGATGCTAGGCGAAAGTGTTGCCCTTGAAATGCTTTCGGGAACTAATGTAGTGCTCGCACTGCACGTGGAGGGGCCCAGCCATATACGTTTTAATTTCCAGCAGGGCGAACAGGTTCCAATAAATGTTGCCGCAGGTGCAAAGGTCATACTCTCCCACAGTGATCCTAAATTTGTGGAGCTCTGCCTCGAACAGGACTTCCCTGTATTTAACGATTCCACCATTGTTTCAAAAAAACAGTACCGCCAGCTGCTCAAAAGCATCAGAAAAGATGGCATCGCCTATGACAAAGGTGAGAGGTATATCGATACCCATGCCATGGCAACGCCCATCTACGATCTCGAAGGCTCAACCAAAGCGGCTGTGGTTGTCGCAGGCCCTGCCTTTCGCCTCACCGATACATTTCTGCAATCGGCGGCCCCGGCTTTAAAAGCCACTGCTGAAAAGATTTCAAGACTGCTCTTTTATTAGTGCGTTGCTACATAAAAATAGCAATAAATAGAAGGAATTCAGCACCCTTCAACGGCAGCTTTCTTTGCCGTTTTCACCTTCACCTTGTCCCCTTTTTTAATTTTTGAGGTTCCCTTTCCACAGTCAAGAATAACTACACTATCAGTTATTTCAGTTACCGTACATCTCACTGTGGCCGCAAAAACTCCATTTGCATGCAGCAGAAAACTTGCCCCAATTACCACCATCATCATAACTTTTTTCATCTGTTTTTCTCCTCTGTTGTTTGTAATTCCATTTTTTCAACCTCACCAACAATTCACCGCCAGCTTGCCAACAACTGTACGCAAACTAAATATGAAATACTAGACAACATGGGGGGATATAAGGATCGATGAGACCCGATGTCGGGTCGATATGGATAAAACCAGAAAAAGACAGTTATGGAGCTTCGCTCATCCTCCCCAACTCATGCACAAAGACGTCACCAATGCCATGAGTTTCTGCAAGCTCAATCACCCTCTGGTGATGGGTAAAAAGCAGTACCTGCGTTGTTTGTGACAACTCTGATAATATTTCCAGACAAACACGAGTACGTTTATCATCAAAACCGATAAGGATATCGTCAACTATAAACGGCAACGATTCACCCTTACTTAAATGCTGTTCAAGGCTTGCAAGACGAAGAGCAAGATAAAGTTGATCACGGGTTCCATCGCTCATCCCCCCAACTGCCACCTCTTTTTCGTCGGGGCGAACACCGAGAAGAATCGGCTTGCCATTGTCCAGTTCATCCCGCAACCCTTTATAAGAACCAAGGGTCATTCTTGTAAATATCTCCCCCGCTCTAGCCATGACAGGCGCCTGATTTTTCTTGCGATATTCTTCAATTTTCTGCTCTAAGATAAGAGCTGCCGTGCGCTGACGAAGATAGCGTTGGACTCCTGAAACTATGATGGCACGATGTTGCTCTGCCTCTTCAGATGCAAGAGCTGCAATACCGCTGTCATCTTTTGCCTCGATCTCACTTACCAGCATCTGTCGTGTATCCCGCAGAGTATCCCGACTCTCCTGAAGTTCTGTGAGCTCTGCCACAACACGTTCCAGTTCACTCTCTATTATATCATTATCCAGCTCGTGCGCTTCCTTCTTCAACTCCTGAACAGTCAAACCATCGCCATTTCGCATGAGCTCCTGTTCGAGGGTTTCGAGTTTTTGACGCAAAATCCTGGCCTTTTTCGATTTATCGCTTGCCTGTTGCAACTCATCGTCATTTTCCGCTCCAGCCATTTTTTTTAACTCGGCAAATTGTTTGTCTGCGTTGCTAATCGTTATATCGGCTTCTTCGATTTCTTCTCGTATTTCACGACCCTGTACTTCGATCTTTTTCAGACTTGCTCTTGCTTCACGGGCCGAATTCAGGTCACGATGCAGTTGTGCCGCTATACCATTGGGCTCCAGTCCATCACTTTTAAAACCAATCGCATCTGTAAATGCAAACACCGCTGTATTAAATTTCTCAACAACCTGATCAATTCCATAAATACGTTTCCGCAGCTCTTCGGACTGGTCCAGTTTTTCAAAAAATGCCACCAATCGGTCAAATGTTTCAGACGCAGGTTCCGGATGAACGTCAAGTGGTAGCCCCAGACCATCAATAGCCTTTACCCATTCGCCCCTCCAGTTGTCCTGTTCACTGTCAATTACCTGCAGTTCTTCATCAATTCTTTTCTGGCGAATTCTCAAATCTTCAAGCAGATGATCTAATTGACGCCTTTTCTCAAGGGCCGACTCTTCCTTTTCAATGCGCTGTTCGCAAAAAACAATCATCGCCTCAAGGCTCATGTTCTTCAAGTCAATCAGGCTGTCAAATTTGGATATTTGCCGGGAAATATTCTCCTTTAATACAGCACAATCTCCATTGAGCTTTCTAGCGTCATTTACAATATCAGCGGCAAGCTGAACATTTGCTGAAAGCGCCTCTACCTTGAGCAACCATTGTCTCATCTCTCTTGGTGTTCCTACCTCGATCGCTGTTGACCTCCAGATTTCTCCCCATTTTTTCTGACAATCTTCTCTTGCCTTAACCGCAAGACGATTCTTCTTCTCAGTATCCAACAATTGAGAAGTAAGATCTTCAATTTGCACCTCAAGATCGGCCCGTTTTGCCACCTGATCTGCAGCTAGACGAAGCTGATCTGACACGCGGTCTGCACCCTCAACTTTCTCTTCATAAAAGGCAGCAAGGTCAGTGGAGGGTGATATTTGCACACTATTCACGTCAACGACATCTTTGTGAATGTATGTACTCCTGATAAGACTCCATCCTCTGTTCCGAATATTTCGCGATTCTTCCAGATCCAGAAGTGTGGGTACCTCGTCCGTCAACAGCAGTACTTTTTTCGTATGCTCTTTCTGTTTTTTTTCCTCTTCAAGCTCCTCTTTTTTACGGTTGAGATCCCGAAGTTGTTCTTCGAGATCATCGATATTTTTCTCGAACAGATCCAAAGTAGCAGTCACCGGCATAGCCATCTGCAAAAGCTCATCAACACTGCCCATAAATCTGCCAAGACGTTTACGTTCAAGCTCACAACCAGTTCTGGCCGCCCGCTCACGTTTTTCTATTTCCAGTAATCGCTGTTCCAGGTCACCACTTTTTCTGGCAGTAGCAACAGATGCTTTTAATTCACCAAGATCAACATTCAACTGCGATAGCCCTGCACGTTCCTTTCCGGCACGTTGCTGTTCATTTTGATTATCACGTCGAAGAGAGAGAGCATTTTCACGTTTTTGCTGTAAAAGACTGTGCTTTTGCACCAGTGCCGCAAGCCACTTTTTTTTGTTTAGCAGCGGGCGCAGTTGTTCCGCATCATCAACAACAATATCAGGCCGCACACCTTTTAACAGAGCCTCCGCATCATTACGCAGCAGACGCCGTTTCCCATCCTGTTGTGGACGATCTTTGACTGTTTTTTCGACAGCACCCAGTTCTTTATAGATGGAAAGAATTGACTCTTCTTTGTTCAGCAACTTATTATTAATATTCAATGACTGTACTTCTTTCTCCAACCGTAGAGCTTTCGCCTTTGCCCTCTCTTTAGTTTCCAGAGCAATCTGTAAACGCTCACTCCACCTTTTCCTCTTTTCGTCAAAGTCTTCCGGCAGGAGCAGTACCTTTCCCTGCTCCGCAATCCGGTGGGTGAGTTCTCTATGTTCTGCCAGAACAGCCTTTACACGATTACAACGGGCCAACCGATTTCTCTCTCTGGTTTTTACACCAATATCCTCTTCAACCTCACGAATGTGGATAAGGGTTTCTGCCAGTTGTTTTTGCAGGCTCTTCCATTCCGCAACAGGAAGACTCGCCTCTTTTATTCGCTTCCTGGCCTCCTTAAAATCCGCCACCGCCCTGTTAATTCGCTTTTGCGAAGCTCTCGGTGCAAACAACTCTTCAGCGCTGCTGTGCAGCTCAGTAAGAATCTTTCTAAAGCCAGCCGTGCCGACTGCCGCGCTCAACAACGCCTGGCCCAAGTCTCCTGATTCATGCAATAATTCTTTCCCCCCTGCGACCAGGCCGGGATGATCAATTCCATAGAATTTTCGAAACAGAACTTCATCCATTCCAACCGGCAAAAAAGAAAGCAATATTGAATCGTCCAGAACCGTATCCGAACATGGTTCCAGCAAGGTTCCCTTTATCCCCTTTCGTCGAACAAATTCCAGTTCTTCACCCGTGGAAAGCCTAAGTTTCCCGCCAAGTCGTAATTGCGGATTGCTGTGGAGAAAATTATCTTTTGTACGAACAGGGATACCAAAAAGCCAGGCGATAAGGGCTCTCAAAGATGTACTTTTCCCCGCTTCATTATCTCCATATATTAGATGCAATCCCTGCTCTCCGCCGGAAAGATCCAGCGTTTTATCGGTAAAATGCCCATAGCTGATCAGATCAAAACGGTCTATTCTCACTCTTTTTCCCCCACCGCCAACATTCTGCTCAAGAGCATATTTTTTGCTTCTTGCACCAGACGCTCAAGAACTCCTTTATTTTCAAGATCGACAGTTGAACCAAATCCGACCAGCTCAGATGGAATTTTTTTCTTAAGATCTGCAACGACAGTTTCAAGCCCAATTATTTCATCAGGGTCATCCGGCACAACAATTATCTCTTTGAGTAATTGCGCAAATGCATCGTCACCCGCCAGAACCTGATCCAGATCACGCTTACCGCTCATTGCATTATCCACCCGCTCTACCCACAAGTCGTCACCGGCGATCTCTGCAGCAACCATTCTGACTTCATCCTCAAATCGATCCGGATAGGCGGTCAGTTCATCAAAAAGTGTAGTCGCTCCCTGAAAACAGATGCGCATTGCCAATGGCAGATCCCCAGCCAAAAGACGTTGTTTTTCAATCGCCATTCTTGTCCGTTCACGCAATTTCTGCATTGTTGAGACATCGCTCACATCCACTTGGCAAATATTCCAACGCAAAACATCCAGCTCATGTTCTTCGACAGTTTTTACCTCACCATCCTCAACGGTGACAATCACACAGCCCTTAGCCCCCGTCTCTCTAACGTGACGCCCCTGAATACAACCGGGAAAAACCACCCAGGGATCCTTTGAGACAAATTCCCGTTTGTGAACATGGCCAAGCGCCCAATACTGATACCCTTTTGAGTGCAGATCACCCAGCGAACACGGTGCATAGCTGGCGTGACCGGCGCGACCATCAAGACTGGTGTGAAGAAGACCAATAGTAAACATATCTTTTTCTGCTGGCGGGAATCCGACGGCAAGGTTTTCATCGACATGCTGCCTGGCAAAACTCTGTCCGTGAATAACCACATCAAGTTCGTTCAACTGGATTGTTTGAACCTTTCGTGACGACAACATCTGCATATTTGCAGGACTGTCCAGAGCCTTTGTCATCCTGTTGGCAGCATCGTGGTTACCGGCAACAACAAAAACAGCAATACCATGCCTGTCCAGTCGCCCCATCTGTTTACCAAGAAAAATCCCGGTGGAGTAATCCTTCCAGTCCCCGTCATATAAGTCACCTGCAAGCAGGACAAATGCCACTTTTTCCGCAATGGCCAGATCCACAAGGTTCTCAAATGCCTTCCTGCACCCATTGCGTATGGTCTCAACCGGTGCTGATTCATAACGTGACAGGCCACGCAAGGGGCTATCCAGATGAATATCTGCTGCGTGCAGAAATGTAAACATTATGTCCCTCCCAACTCCAATTTCCACCTCTTATTGAAACACGGCTCTTTTTTCTTAGAAGAAAAAGAGTTACACTGCTGTTTAACACATGAAACATTTTCGTCCAGAATACAGTAAATTATAAAAGGAGTTTTAACAATGCCATACGTAAATATCCGAGTTGCAGGAACCCTGACAAAAGAACAAAAGCAAAATATGAGTAAAGGTGTCACCGAAGCAATTGCCAAGGCAGCAAATAAGCCACCCGAATCCATTCTTATTATGATCGATGAACTTCCCCACGAAAATATTGCCAAAGCCGGGGATCTGCTGCAACCCCCGAAGTAACTAGTGTCTAGACGAAAACCTGCAAGTTTTTTTCAAGTTCGAGGCGGGTGACAACTTTAACCACAGGAATACATAAATTCTTTTGAGGATTAAAATTTGAGCCCAACGAAGAAATTGGCATGGATATCGCTGAGAGCCAAAAACTGATAGATATTCTCATTTGTGGTTGAGCGATTGCAAAATTCACAATCTGTAGCTGGCAACCTTCGACCCTGACCGACGCGGCCCACCGCGTACGGCAGGGGCGAAAGACGCCAGCTCCCCCTGCTTGAACCGGGCTCAATGACCTCGGGCCAGGCGAAAGCCAAGGGAGTTGTCGCGATCGCCGGGATGAAACCTGAAACGGATGGCGGAACGAACAATCCTGCCGTCGCCGCCCCAGGAGCCCCCACGGAGAACACGAAACTCACCTTTTTTAGGCCCCTGTGGGTCAATCACAGGATCTTTACCCAAATCTTCCTGCCACCAGTCCTGACACCATTCCAAGACATTGCCATGCATCTCATATAAACCCCAACTATTGCAGGGTAAGGTTTTTACCTCGACTGTCTGCCCTCGATACTCATCTTTTTTACCATCATTATATGGGCTTCTGCTATCGTAATTCACCTGCCCGGAAGTAATATTATCACCAAAAGAGAAGGGAGTTGTTGTACCGGCCCGACAACCATATTCCCATTCCGCTTCTGTGGGCAAACGAACAGATAGCCCAGGCACAAGTATATTTATTTTTTTAATAAACCGTTGTGCATCTTGCCAGCTCACCTTTTCAACCGGCCTTCTTTTGCCCATAAAACGGGCAGGATTCTCTGCCATAACCAGTTGCCAAAGCTCCTGGGTAACCGTGCTATCCGCCAGCCAGAAACCTTTGCGAAGGGTCACGTTATGCTGAGATTCTTTATCTTTATGACCCATCACAAATTCACCCGGTTCAAGCCAGCGAAAAGTCTGACGAACACCTGTAATGGTAAAAGACATCCAGAGGCCGTATTGATCTTCCCCCCAGTCCGAGGCCCAGGTTGCTGGAAATTCCGGTGGTGATAATGGGTTTCTATACATTGTCTCTTTATGTCCAACGGTCAACCGGCAAGCCTTCCTGCGGAATCCACCGCACTACTAACATACCGGCGACCTTGCTTTTTGCCATGCGGGCTGTTCCCGCAGGGACAGGATAACGATCTGGTCATTTACACTTAATCCAAAGCGTATTGAGCTCGGGCCAGGCGAAAGCCAATGTTGTTGTTGCGATTGCCGGGATGATTCCTGTTACGGATGGCGGAACGAACATTCCTGCCGTCGTTGATCCAGGAGCCCCCACGGAGAACACGATTCTCACCCTCTGATCTATTACCCGTCATTATTGTACAGGCAATTTCATTGGCTGCAACTATCAACCGCAATTTTTACGCATCAACAAGTGGAGGGTGTCGCCGCAGATTTCCCATGCGCCAATGAAGGCTTTCCGTACCAGTTGTTATGCCATGCACTGCACTATAAACACGTTGCAATTGCACCGAATCGATAATATCCTGCTGAAAAAGCTCTTCCCAATATTGCCGCCTGGATTGATACCGCCTTTTTCGGCGACGACTCAAACGAATGGTTCCCCGCAGTATGCGAACGCCGCAATAACTGATACCCTGTTTACTCTGCTGAATTTGGATATTATTTTTTACCTGTAAGCGTTTTCGCTCCTGCAGGTACTCAGTCACATCTGATAATACCCTTTTGGCGGTGTGTCGACTCTCTGACCACCAGACAATATCATCCATATATCGAACAGAGGCCAAGACCCGTTTATCATCATCCAGAAAACGATCCAGTCCATCGAGAAAATAGTTGGCAAAATATTGAGATGTCAAAGAACCGATGGGCAAACCTTTTCCAGGCGCATTTTCATAGCATCGCACAACACGTTCTAACTGGCTGATTAATCTTTTCCCTTTAAATCTACGCAGTAAGTCATTTACAAGAAGTTCGTGATTAATAGCCGCAAAATAGCCGTTAATATCAATTTTCACATACCATGGAAAACGACGAACACAATCCTGTACCTTCAGTACAGCTCTATGCACTCCTTTACCTGGACGACAGGCATAAGTGGAGGGCGTCATTGCCTTTTCAAGCACAGGCCCCGCCAAATTCATTAAAGCATGATGGAAAACCCGGTCTTCAAAACATGCTGCATGAATAAGCCGTCTCTTGGGATCAAAAATAAAAAAATTGTGAAAACGGCCATAGGGCAAATTTTCCGCCAGAATACCACAACTAAGGCTACAGAGAGAACCATCAAGATTTGCCATAAATTCAGAAACATTTTGACGATATTTTTTCCCACGCGCAGCCTTATAAAAAGCCGTAACAAGATTCTTCCGTTCTGCGATATCTATAAGTTCAATCCGAGTTCTCTTCATTTGCTTCCGTTGTCGAACAAATATCCCGCATCAAAGATAAAAACTGCGTTCCATATTTTTCTATCCGTGAACTACCAACACCTTTCAGCCCCTGCAGAGATGTC
The DNA here is from genome assembly GCA_947311315.1 of uncultured Desulfobulbaceae bacterium. Lineage (GTDB taxonomy): Bacteria > Desulfobacterota > Desulfobulbia > Desulfobulbales > Desulfocapsaceae > Desulforhopalus_A. The sequence continues at coordinate 25,292 of CAMZKN010000111.1, forward strand.
TTTGTTGTCAGACGACCTCGAACTATATCTGCCAACTGCTCATTGGTAAAGACTACATAGGGTGGCACACCCGCCCGCTCTGCCAACTCTTTACGCAGCTCCCTCAGTTTTACATAGCTGGCAAAATCATCTTCGCTGAGAATCTTACGATAGTCCACTTTGGCTTTAGGTCTTCCCCCTTTGCCAACAGGGCCTTCATGCTCCAGCCACTCCACACAAAAAGTCCAATAACTGTTTTCGCCATTTTCTATACAACGTTTCTCAACACCCACAATTCTATGAGCATCGAGAAACGCATTGAGTTCGAAACCTGCCTGTTGCGGGCTGTGTAAAGGCACGGTAAAAAAACTATATTTCATTTTATTTGCAACTCCAGATCACAAAAATAATTTCCATTCGGCTATCACCGTTTGCCCCTGTACGACGCGGCCCACCGCGTACGACAGGGACAAACGGCGACAGCCGCCCCCAGCATGTACCGGGCTCAATGACCTCGGGCCAGGCGAAAGCCAAAGTAGTTGATGCGAAAGCCGGGAAGAAACCTGCCACGGATGGCGGAACGAACAAGCCCGCCGTCGTCGAACCAGGAGCCCCCACGGAGAACACGAAACTCACCTTTTTTAGGCCCCTGTGGATCAATTACAGAATCTTTACCCAAATCTTCCTGCCACCAGTCCTGACACCATTCCAAGACATTACCATGCATCTCATACAAACCCCAACTATTGCAGGGTAAGGTTTTTACCTCGACTGTCTGCTCTCGATACTCATCTTTTTTACCATCATTATATGGGCTTCTGCTATCGTAATTCACCTGCCCGGAAGTAATATTATCACCAAAAGAAAAAGGTGTCGTAGTGCCTGCCCGACAGCCGTATTCCCATTCCGCCTCCGAGGGCAGACGAATAGACAGTTCCGGCACAAGCTTATTTAATTTTTTGATAAACTGTTGGGCATCCTTCCAGCTTACATTTTCCACCGGCCTTTTCTTACTTTTAAAGCCACTGGGATTCTTTCCCATAACCAGTTGCCAGAACTCCTGGGTCACCGTGCTATCCGCCAGCCAGAAGCCTTTACTAAGGTTTACCTTATGCTGTGTTTCATCACCATATCGCTCAGACTCATCTTCAGGAGCCCCCATCATAAAACTGTTCGGTTCCAGCCAGCGAAACCGCTGCGTGATGCCTTTCACCTTTAAGTCGGCAAAAAGACCGTATTGATCCCTGCCAATGGAATCGGCCCAGACAGGTTTAGTAAATGTGGTAATCTCAATATGTTCCCTGTCTGTATAAATCTGCAAAGGCTGTTGAACTGGAAAAAACTCCAGACTCCCCTTGAGACTTCTCCATGGCTGATCCTTATACCTGTATAAAGATGGGATATAACTCGTATACACCAGGCAATTGGCCACAAGAACCTGGTCTTGGGGACCTGCAATTTGACCATACTTGCAGAGTAAACTGTTCTGCTGCTGCAACAACCCAACAAAACCTTTAGACCGTACTGGAGTCAACCAACTGATTTTATCCGGATCACATCCTTTAGGCAATTTATCAGGAAACCCCTGTTCCAGCTCTTTTTTATAGGCAACAACAAAGGCAGTATGCAGCAGACCATCATCCTGGTGCCAGTCCGTCGGATCCTGATTATCTATAAAAAAGCGGAAAAATGAGCCTGCCAGGTCAGATTGGTCGGTTTCTCTGTGCCAGGCAGCATTCATGATTGTTTTAAGCTTCTGTTTTGCTTTTTCCGTAGACTGACCGGTAAGCGAGCCGGCAATTATTTGCTGGACAGCGAGAAAATCAGCCGGAAAACCTTTAAAATATCCGGTTACAATCTGCAGTACTTCTTTTTTCCATTGCTTATTTTTCCCCCTGAATATCTGCCTGAATGGCTCCAACTGATTCCGTCGCCAGGCAGCAAAAGAGCCGATCAGGGCAAAACTATCGGTCTCTTCCCATATCAGGGTTTCAAGAGCGGCGGAAGACTGAGGCAAGAACCGCATCCGCAACTTTCGCACCAGCCCCGGAGTAAAAAGCGACGTGCATGAAAGCATAACCTTGAGTTCTTTTAGCTCATTCGGTTGCGGCCCGAAAAGAACTTCCCGCCTGGCAGCGCCAATATGGCGGGAGAATGCAGCCCGACTATCCCAGGGCTGTAGAGCTGCCATGCGTTGCAGCTCTGGGGAATAATTTTGCATTGCAGCAGGAGAAAAGAGAAATATTTGAATTTTTTTGTGGTACAGTTTCTTTATAAACTCCACCCAGCCCTTACTGCCTTTGCCACCCTTTTTCAATATATCCAAATCCCCGAGAATCACGACACGCCCATGTTCAGCAGGCGATGAATAGACATCATCGCCTGCTGAATCATCAAGATACCATCCCTCCCACGGGCCGCCGGGAAAGTCGGTAAAACGTAGAATTTGTATCCGCTGGGAGCCGATCCGATCGCTCATTTTTTCCACAAGATGCATAAAATCAGCCCGAAAAGGAAAAAGATGGTCGGAAGTATCTACGATAATATGGATTTTTTCCGCCCAACGGTTTCGGTGCTTATGCAATCTTGACGGCATAGGACAACCCAGTGCAAGATTTTTGATAATTTTCCCCACATCAGGAAGGCTCGTTTTTCTGGCATGGGTTAGATCATTTATCAACATAGGCCAGAGATGCTTCATAGCAACAAGCTGCTCCGGGAGGACAGTTTGTATATGGGATTCGGGGACAGGTGGTGGCTCCGATGTGCCATTCAACAACCAGTCGGGACCGGATTGCTGCCCCCGGCCTGTCCGTTCTGTTCTTGCCGTCACTCGCCAGAAGGGCCAGGGCAGGTAGCTTTTGGAAGGAGGAAGTGATGATGGAGAGGACATTGTGGCTTTTGTCTGAAAAGCCTCTATTGTCATATCCCCGGAGACGCCAATTTCTTTCTGCCGAACTTCTTTTGTATCAACCTTCTCATACCCAAGCCAGTCAGCTACGGGATCAAGTAACTCATCTCCGCCATAACGGTATGCCCTTACAAGACAATCAAGTCCCGCCTTCCCTCTGGAGGCATCAGGCCTAGTTACAACCATATCAACCTTTCTTTAACACAAATGGAGAGATCTTTTTAAGTATTTCACCCTGCTTCTTCTTCGGCGCTTGAGAAAGTGCATTAAGAAGATCGAGATATTCTGCAAGACCGGGCTGATAACGATTCAATTCCTGCGCCCGGTCTCGTTGCTGCCAAACCAGGCTTGCAGCCTTTGCATAGACAGTTTCATCAATATCCTCACCATAGTGCAGTTTCCCACGCTCAATCAGCCACCCATCCCGTTTTTCTTCATTCGTTTCCAGTTTCAATTCCAGTTCCAGACAACGGCGCAGAAAAGGCAAGGGCAGATCTCGCTCTTCATTGGTGGTAATAATAGTCAAAACGGGTTGAGAAACATGAATTTCCCGGCCAAGAAGAGGTACTTCAAAACAACGGTCGCCAAAGGTTTCAAGTAAACCGTTTGGCAGATCTGGATCGGCCTTATCTATCTCATCAATCAGCAAAACACAACCATCACCGGGCTTCCAGTTTTTGGGACTTGATGGAGGTTTTAAAACGGACGCTACATTTTTTAATGTTTTTTCAGCTTCAGCCCAGTTAAATGCCCACCAGATCGGGCCGGGGCTTATATAATTCTCAATGGCGAGTCTTTGTGGCTCGCCACCGGAACTGTTCTCTGTGGTATGGCAATAAAGCTGGGCATCCGCCAGCCGCTGTACAGCATCAAAACGAAAATGCAGATCATCCAATTCGGTATTGCCCTGGATAACTTTTTTTACCAGAGGCCAATCCAGATGGGCCGCAATAGCAAAAGCCAGCTCACTTTTTCCGGTACCGGGATCACCGCGCAAAAGCAGAGGACGGCCATTGGCATAGGCGGCCCAGAGTGCATTGCACATTTCCTTTTCAAAGATATAGGCGACTTCGAAACCAGCGGGACACTTTTTTTTAACTTTGAGTCCTTTGGGATGGAAATCATCTATTGTTAGTTTTTGTATCATTTTATTGCCTGCCTGTCATCCATGGTGAATTTCTGATAAATACCCCAAAATACTGCTTGATTCTATTTTCAAAACAGGATGTTCACTCTGCCCGGTGTCACTCTGCCCGGTGTCACTCTCGCCAACCACAAAAAATTGCACTATTTTATTCGAAATAGAGTTAATTGCACGGAGAACGCCGATCTCCTTCAGGTTGTTATAATCTTCCACAGGGATTATGTAAAAATATTGACGATTTCGCCGTTTCATAGCATCGAAACGGCCTTGCAGAGTCTCCATAAGTTTATCTTCCTCCAGAATGGCTCTACCCTCAAGACTTGTTTTGGTTAAGTCTTCAAAAAATACCCGCAAATAAAGGCTAAGAAGATGTTTGGCGTCCTGAGAAAAGCTTATAAAATCTCTTGGTGGAAAGAAATGTTCAGGGAATATATCTGGCCCTTTTACTCGATACATCGCAGGACGTGCATTAATTCGAGCAAACACAATCTCAATTTCAAATTCATTAGAGAGACCTTCGATTTCCACACCATATCCGTTTTCCAGCGAATGCCTTAAATGAAACTCATTCATTGTCCACCAGTCGCGGTTAATAGCGGAAACAAGAAGAAAACCAAAAATTTCCTGAAATTTCATATCTGCCTCCTGAATAAACGGACAGATCTTTCTACAGTCAACAAGCTTTTCCATACCGTTATACACATCCCCTGAAAACAGTTTTTCAGCGCATGACGATGGTTTTGCTGAACAATTCAGTTTTTCAGCAAGTTGCTCGATAAATTTTCCAAATGAAGAACTTGCCAACCTGAGTTGAACCTTCTCCACGAGTTCTTTTCGTAGCCTCTCAAATTGTTCTCTATTATGACTATTTGCAGTTTCCAGAAATGTGGCAGTAAATGTTTTAAAATTATCTTCCATATGCCATTCAGCATTTTTATCATTCTTCCCTGCCAATATCTCCATTACTTCTTTTCTACCTGTATCAAGCAGGGCTTTCAGCTTTTTGCCTGTTTTATCCCTGACTCTTTCCTGTAAACACTCATCATTTTCCTTACATAACATCCATTTTTCACGGTCTTTATCATTGAAAAAAAATTCTTCAAATAGGGGGAGTATCCGATGTTCCATATAGCCATTATGACAGATACCAACAAACTCCATCACACAGTTTTCTGATTGAAAATAGCCCTCACTGAATATACCAACAACAAAAGGAGCACTGCTTAACGTGTCCATATATTTGTAGATGTTTGCCTGGTACGGTATGTCTTCCGTATCTATAAATGGTCGTAACCGTGGATGTGCCTTACAGGCAGCATGAAAAGCATTGGCTATTTCCTTGTCCTTATCCACACGCTGAGTATATGATATATAGATATCGACCTTGTCCGGCAAGAACGGATATTCTTTGTCAGTCATGATATTCTCCAGCTCAGCGGTAAATCAGAAGCAGGATAAAAACAAATCCGACAATGGTGACAATAGGAAGATGAAATTTTTTCAATGTGGTTGACCAGGTAACCTGGGATACAGTCTTAACAGAATCCTGAAATGGTGATGTATCCATGGAAAAGTCAATTTTATCCTCCTCCAGCAACCGAACATGATCGTATAATTTACGAAATAATCTCTCCTGATGGAGGAAAAAGCCATCCAGCCACCAAAACATGATAACCGGCAGCAAAGCGACCAGCACCAGCAAAGCATGGCTGTCCTTATTGCTGGCCAGGGCAAAAACTGCCGCTGTCAGGGTTATACTCCAGCCTTTAAGCAAAAAGGAATTTCCGGCCATGCGGCTGATCACCGCTTGAATCATTTCCAGATGTTTGAGTTTTTTATTCATACATATTGCCCTCTTGTTCACCACAAAATTGCAAACAAACAGTATAACCTTATAGCCCATTCCCCTAACAACACAGACTTAAGCCATTTTGATTAAACATTGTCCAGCTTTGAAAATGCCAGCCCCCGTTAGACACACTATGGATGCATACTACTGATTATGAACAAATTCACCTAACATATCAGCAACGCATTGATTAAGACTTTTACCTTCTGCCGCAGCCTTAGCAGCAACTTCAGCATGAAGCTCCGGTGTAACACGCAAGTTGAATTTCCCTGAATACTTTTTTTGTGGATCAATTCCTTCTTCACGACACATCTCAAGAAATACCTTTAAAGAAATTTTCCCTTCTTCGTGAAGGTCTTGATAGTACCACTTACAGGCCTCGAGAATACAAGCTCCAATACTCTCAACTGTTTTTTCTTCATCACCTGATAGTACTACATTTCAATACTACTGTGAAGTGGTTCTTTCTACCATTAAGACGAGAAACTGAGAAGCCTCAGTCTGGATTTGCAAAATTGTCAAACGGAACAACCACCGTATTTGACAAATCTATACAACCCAGGTATCATACAAACATAATAGTTTCATATAAGGCTATTATTCAATCATTATGCACTTAAATGTTTTATTTAGGTCTATTATGAATTTCTATTCAATGACAGATAAAGCAATCTGTGAGGAAATCGGTTCTCGTTTGAGAGCCCTTCGCCTACGGAAAAATTTCACCCAACAGCAGCTTGCCAATGCTGCGGCAGTCTCTCTAAACGTTATCAAGGCATTGGAAGCAGGAAAAGGAAAACTCTCCTCCCTGGTGGCTGTGCTGCGCGAACTTGAGGCAATTGACGGGTTGGATCTACTTATCCGCAAACCCGAAGTAAGCCCGGTGCAGCTCGCAAAGCGACAGGGAAAAAAACGAATACGGGCAACGGGAACCAGAGGAAAAAAGAATACAGAAAACTCAAACCCGGAGTCAGTTGAATGGTAGAGCAGGTGGAAACCGCCATTATCATGCTTTGGGGTGAAGATATCGGTGCCGTATCGTGGCTCAAAGACCGAGGCTATGCCGTTTTTGAATATGAACCGGATTTTCTGACAAAGGATCTGGAACTCTCCCCCATCCATATGAGCCTTGACACGGCCAGACGGGGCGATGGAATTTTTTCGTTTCCCGCCCTGAACCGGGACACCTTCCTTGGCCTGCCCGGCCTGCTGGCTGACGCCCTGCCAGACAAATTCGGCAACAGGATCATTGATACCTGGCTTGCACAAAACGGTCGGGATGCTTCAGATTTCAGTCCGGTCGAACGGCTATGCTATACAGGAAGCAGAGCAATGGGCGCATTGGAATTTCTGCCTCCCGTTCAGCACAATATTGATACGCCAGTTGCCGTCGAAATTGAAGAGCTCACTCGTCTTGCCGGCCGGATCACCGCCAAACGCTCCAAACTGGATGTATCCCTTGGAGAGAACGAACACCTTAACAATAAAGCACTGCTGGATATTCTTCGGGTTGGTACCTCCGCTGGTGGAGCCAGACCTAAGGCCATCATTGCCATGAACGATCATGGACACGTGTTGTCCGGTCAGGCAGATGTACCAAAAGAATACGAATATTGGATCCTCAAATTTGATGGTGTTATTGATTTTGAGCTAGGTACTCCAAAGGAATATGGCCGCATCGAATATGGCTATTTCCTTATGGCCAGGGCAGCCGGTATCACCATGACCACATGCCGGCTTCTCGAGGAACACGGACGGGCACATTTTTTAACCAGACGATTTGACCGACAAGAGGGCAGAAAACTTCATATGCAGTCGCTCTGCGGCATGGCACATTTCGATTTCAATATGGCGGGAGGCTACAGCTACGAACAGGCATTTGAAGTGATGCGCAGACTCAGGCTCAGTAAAGCTGAAGCAGTCCAGCAGTACAGAAGGATGGTCTTTAACGTCATTACCCGTAACCAGGATGACCATACAAAAAACATCGCTTTTCTCATGGATCGGAACGGCAAATGGCATCTTTCTCCGGCTTATGATGTCACGTATTCCCATAACCCGGCAGGGATGTGGACAAACCAGCACCAGATGAGCATCAATAGCAAGCGGGATCATTTCACAATCGACGACCTTATTGCGGTGGGCAACAGTATCAGTCTGCCTAAACCGATGCAGGTTATTGAAGAAGTAAAAGCAGCAGTACAGGATTGGCCACAGTTTGCAGGTAAAGCCGGTCTCTGTAGAGAAATAAGTGGCGAAATTGGCAAAAACCACCGCTCCCTAGATAAATCAATCTGATTTTACCAGCGACAGGTATTCTCTCTCCGGGACAATCTGCACACCGAGTTTTTCAGCTTTTGCAAGTTTAGCAGCTCCCACCCGCTCGCCACAGATAAGCATATCAGTCTTACCAGTGATGGAGTTGCCAATTTTTGCGCCATGGGTCTTTGCCTGTTTTTTCATCTCTTCACGGTTGCCACTCTGCATGGCACCCGTAAAGACAAGGAGTTTGCCCAAAAGAGGTTTGCCTGATTCGTCCTCTTCATCATCACCCACAATCGGAGTGCGAATCAGACTAAATTTCAGTTGATAAAGGGCAGAGAAGAGATCTTCAACCAGCCGCAGACCTGCAAGCATACCATCAGCAGTTTTATCACTGAAACCTTTTACCTCTATAATTTCCTCCCGGCTGAGGTGAAACACTTTTTCAAGTGGAAATACTTCCAGCAATTTTTCACAATTACCGAGCCCCATCCTGAACACACCAAAGGCAGCGAGAAAACGCCAGTCTTCAATGGGTTCGTTCCGGCTGCGTTGCAGTTGTGCCACCATATTGACAGCCTGCTTCGGACCAAAGCCCATCGCTTCAAAATCCTGTTCGGAAAATTTGTAAATAGCGCTGATCGACCGTGTTCCCGCGTCATATATTTTACGAATAGAGGCCGGGCCAAATCCGTCAATATTGCCAAGGGTCTTAAAAAAATGTTCGATGGAATGGGTTATCTGAGCCGCACAGTTCATATTATTAACGCAGAACAGGTAATCATTTTCCCAGATAAGAGGAGAACCACAACTTGGGCAGCTATCAGGTATCTCCGGGCTGACCGGAACCAGAACCTCCTCAATTTTGGGAATAACCTCACCGCTTCTCGATAATGTGATAAGTGCTCCGGGGCCAACACCATTTTCCCGCACCATATTGTAGTGGTGGGCAGAGGCCCGTTTGATAAGCGCTCCACTCAGTCGTGTCGGTTCCACCTTGGCCACTGGATTCACCCGGCCTGATCTTGATGTCTGTGGAATGACCTGTACTACTTTTACTTCCGCCGTTTCAGTATTTTTCTTAAATGCTATCTGCCAGCGATGGTGATGGCGGGTGGCACCCATCTGTTTTTTTATCGTCTCATCTATGCTTTCCAGTACTATCCCATCAATATCGTAGTCTAGCTTCTGCCATAGATTATCTATCACCTTGTCAAAATCAGCAATCAGCTCCTGCCAAGACCCACGCCAATCCGGTAAAAGAGTAAACGGAAAAAAGACCGCCTTACCATGTTCAATTGCTCTGGCTGCGGGTGGCTCAAGCTCCTTTTCCTTGATAAGACTAGCCTGAAAATTTCTGGAATTATCAAAATATTCACTAAGATGTTCTGCAAAATAACTGCGACTGACCACAATTTCACCCGGCCCAAGGCCACGTTCCCCACCCTCTGCTATCTGCAAACCCCTTTCAAAGGCCCTGGTAATATCTGTACCACGTCTGCCATCGCCTCTGGTATACAGTTTCGTGCCATCATCAAAAGCGGCGTAGCCATCAAGCTTTGGGGTTGCTCTGAAAATAAGCGTATCAAAACGTACCCCGCATTCTATCGCTGCCTTTTCAATTCGTTTTCCCCAACGCTCAATTTCCTGAATATCATACGCTTTTTCCGTTGAAAGCATTCGCACGGGCAGATCAACGGTTTTGGCCTCTACAATAGTTTCAGGTTCCACACTATGCAGAAATGGGTGATCAGGTTGCCTTTTTTTAAGTTCTTCTAAAAATATGAAATCATAGTCAGCATCACTCACCATCGGTGCACCGCTACGGTACAGCGCATTGAGTAGAGAGAGCAATTCCACAAGAGATTTATCATGCAGAACTGAAAGTTTACTCTGATCGCTTACAGCATCACACATTTCTTCTTCAGAAACATGTTTAAATACCTGACTCATATTACTTAAAATTTCCCTTTGTTCTTTAGTAAATCCCATTTTTCCCCATCGCAATTTGTTCATTTTTTTTGTACTTTCTAAAGCACGTTGTAATACTTTTTTAAACGCGAAACAACCGGGAACAGGAATGATGAAAATAATTGATCTTAGAAGCGACACAGTCACCAGGCCATCAGAGCCTATGCGCCAGGCCATGGCCACAGCCGAAGTGGGAGATGATGTGTACAGGGATGACCCGACGGTCATAACACTAGAAGAAACATGCGCCGAACGACTCGGTTTTGAATCGACTATTTTCACAAGCAGTGGTACCCAGGCAAATCTTATCGCCCTCATGTCCCACTGTGGACGCGGTGATGAATATATCGTCGGCCAGCTGGCCCATACTTATAAGTATGAGGCAGGGGGGGCCGCAGTGCTGGGCAGTATCCAGCCACAACCCATCGAGTTTGAGGCGGATTCAACGCTCGATTTGCAAAAGGTTGCAGCCAAAATAAAGCCCGATGATATCCATTTTGCCCGCACCCGCCTGCTCTGCCTGGAAAATACCCAAAACGGTCGCATTCTTCCCGCCGATTACTTGCAGGAAGCAGCATCCTTTGCAAGAGATAAAAACCTGGTTTTACACCTGGATGGAGCAAGGCTTTTCAACGCTGCAGTGGGTCAAAACGTGGCTGCAGGCGACATTACAAAACACTTTGACTCCACCGCGGTCTGTCTTTCAAAAGGTTTGGGATGTCCAGTAGGTTCTCTGCTCTGTGGCACGCAATCATTTATTGAAGAGGCGCGAAAATGGCGAAAAATGGTTGGGGGAGGTATGCGTCAGGCTGGAATTCTGGCAGCAGCAGGACTTTATGCCTTGGAACACAATATCGACCGTCTCGCAACTGACCATGAAAACGCATCACACCTTGCAGAGGGACTTGGCAAAATTGATGCTATTGAGATAGAAGGTGGCAAAGCACACACCAATATGCTCTTTTTTGAGATGGATGAGGCGACTGCATCCGAACTGGCTCTCTTCTTACAAAAATCAAATATTCTGATGAGTCCCGGCAAAACAATTCGGCTGGTGACGCACATAGACATCACCGAAGATGATGTTGAATTAATTATAGAAAAAATCAATTCGTTTTTCTCTGCCAGAAAATGACGTACACCCCACGCCCTCAGCCGCTGAGTTTTTCTTCCAGTTCATCCCAGCGGCTGTAGAGCTGTTCCACTTCCCCTTGCGCACGCTCTAGCTCCTGCCAGCATTCGTCAAGTCTTGCGGGATCGCCTGTCACCTCGGGCAGTTCCATCTTCTGCTGCAACTCTTCCACTCGGGCATCGGCCGTGCTTATTCGCTCCTCAATCTGATCATACTCGCGTTGATCCAGATAGGACAATCGTCCCTTTTTCTTTGGAGAAACAGATTTTCCGGCCTGCGCCAAAGGTTTCTTTTTACCCGTTTCACTCTTCGATTTTACAGGAAGATCTGCCAACCACTGACCATAATCGGCATAGTATGTCACCCCCGCAGAACTGCCAAAACCTAAAATTTTCTGACACACCTGATCCAACAGGTATCTGTCATGGGTAACAAGAACAAGCGCCCCCGGAAAATCGACAAGACTTGCCTCAAGAACATCCAGAGAGGCTATATCAAGATCATTTGTGGGCTCATCAAGCAGCAAAATATCTGCGGGCTGGCGCATAAGACCAGCAATAAGAATGCGAGCCTGTTCTCCCCCGGAAAGCTGTCCCACAGGTGTTTCCAGCTGATCTGCCCGAAAAAGAAATTTCTGAGCCCATGACACGACATGGAGCGAACGCTCGCGATACATCACCGAATCTCCCTCTGGAGCAAGAGCCCTGCGCAGCGATACAGTTGGGTCAATTGCAGATCTGTTCTGGTCAAAAGTGACAATTTTCACCTTATCAGCCACCCGAATCGTTCCCGAATCCGGAGCGGCTTTACCACTTTCTCCGGCCGCTGCCAGAATCTTCATAAGAGTGGATTTACCACAACCATTGCGGCCAAGCAGCCCCAACCTGGTTCCGGGAGAAAGATCTATATCCAGATTCTCAAAAAGTGGCTCAGCATCAAAGGACTTTTGCAGCTTTTTGGCTTCCAGTAGTTTTTTGGTCTTTCTGCCGGTTGCCTCAAAATCTATCTGGACATTGGAAATTGCACGGTTTCTGGCCTTCACTTCGGCCAGCTCATCTGTTAGTTTATACGCCTCGTCGATACGATACTTTGCTTTTGTTGCCCGCGCCTTTGGCCCACGCCTGAGCCATTCAATCTCCCGACGGGCTTTATTGGCGAGACGTTCTTCCTCCTGCAACTGTCCTGATAAAAATTCTTCCCGTTTTTCAAGATACCTGGAATAGGTGCCCTCTACCTGCAAAGTACCCTCGGGATATACCGCAGAAAGCTCAATAATTCTATTAGTACAATTTTCAAGAAAATGTCTGTCATGACTGACGAGCAGATATGCAGCCGGAGCAAGTCCTCCACTGAGTATCTTTTCCAGCCATAAAATTCCTTCGATATCAAGATGGTTGGTCGGTTCATCCATAACCAGAACATCGGGCCTTACCAGCAGTGATCTGCATATGGACAAACGTTTACGCCAGCCACCGGAAAGATTTTTCACCAGTGTTTCATTATCGACAAATTCCGCCCGGCTGAGCAGGCTCTGTACTCTATTGTATTTTTCAACCTCCTCGAGATCCTCATCCGCTATTGCCGATAAAAGTGCACCGGTAACCGTTTGTTCACCATCGAAAATGTCATCCTGAGCAAGATAACTGAGCCGGACAAATTTCTGGCAACGTACCTGCCCGGAGTCAGGATCTTCAAGATCACAAAGCATTTTAAGTAGCGTTGATTTCCCTGAACCATTAGGGCCAATAACCCCAATTTTATCCCCCTCATCAACCACAAGGTTTATTTTTTTAAACAGAAGTTGTGCTCCAAATGATTTTGAGAGCGATTGACATTGTATGAGATTTGACATGATCAGGCAAACGGAAAATAGAAAATTAACATCAGCTTTTCATCTCCGGATTCATAGAATACGAAATCGAAAAACCCTGCATATACAGGCCGCTCAGAACATAAAACGAACCCGTCGACTCACTTTTTCTTATTGATTATTTTAATGCTCCTTAGTATAAATCGTACAGCTTTGAATACCATACTTTCTGTTGGACAGATTAACAACTTTTTCGGGAACTTGAAAATGAGGGAACAGCTCAACATCATTATTGCCAGTGATAGAGGGAAAATTCACAAGCTACCGTGCTCCAAGAAGAAACTACAGTATATTTTTGCCTTTTCTGTCGCGTCCCTGCTCTTCCTCATAGTTACCAGCGTTTTTTCTCTTTCACTCTTCACAAAAAACCAAAATAATTCAAGAGAAATTACGAAGTTACGAGAACAACTCCGCGCAAGTGCAGAGCTCATTACCGAACACCAAAGACTCAACGAAGCACAAAAACTTCGCCTCGACCTCCAGCTCAGTAAACTTGAACTGACGAATGTCAAACAGGCGGTGGCCTTTAAAAAAGAAAAAGAGACTCTCATCTCCACCGCGATCAGTGAGCTCACAGAAAGAAGTGAGTTGATCGAAAACATCATGGGTAGTATTGGCATCGAGCTCCCCGAAGATGAGGCAACAGGCACAAAGAACAGTGGCGGCCCCTTTATTCAACAACCGGACAAAGAATGGGATGGACTTCTCTATAAAGCCGACAAATATCTGAAAACAATACGCTTTCTTCCTCTAGGTAGACCCATCAATGGGCCGATCACCTCACGTTTTGGCAAACGAAGGGATCCGGTAAATAAAAAGAAAGGTTTTCACACTGGTATCGACTTCAGAGGAAAACGGGGCGATAAAATATATGCCACAGCTGACGGAGTAGTAAAAAAAGCATTCCGCAATGGCGGATACGGAAACTATGTCCTGATCAACCACGGCAATGGATATAATACTATTTATGCCCATATGCAGGCGTATCTCGTGCACAAAGGTGACATCATTAAACGAGGGCAGATTATTGGTCTTGTCGGCAACACCGGTAGATCAACCGGCCCTCATCTTCACTATGAAATCAACTTGGATAAAAAACCGATTAACCCCTATAATTTTATGAAAGTTGCCAAATTATCACAGTCAACTCGAAAAAAGGCACAAAAGGAATAAGGCGCAATAATGAGCATGTTTGCAAAAACAGATAATGTCGAGCAGCAAATCCAAAAAGTTGACAATGAGGCTATCTCCTCTATTATTGACAAAAGTATGACAATAACGGGAGAGATCTCATTTAAAGGTAAAGCCCGGATAGACGGAGTCATCATCGGAAACATTAAAGGTGAGCACCTGATCCTCAGTGAATCCGGAAAGATTGAAGGTGACATTACCGTCTCTTCTTTCAACTGCTATGGAACCCTCCAGGGCAATATTAAAGCAGATATCCTAACAGCCAGAAAAGACTGTTCAATACAGGGCAAGCTCGAAGCGGGCAGCCTGACTGTTGAACCGGGTGCTGCACTACAGGGCGAAATTAAGGCCTCTGCTGAATCGTTAAAACAGGTTACAGATAAGCAGCCTGCGACTGAAAAACCAGCGCCAAAAGCTACCAAATAGACTTCTACCGAGGGTTTGCCAAGGCAAATAACGCCCATGTCTCCAAATAAACCTCAGGTGGCTAATCTGATCAAGTGCCCCCACTGCGGGAATGCGAAGAATTTTTTTGAAATCACCGACGATGTTATAACCACGACGCACTACAGGCAAAACCACGACGGCAGCTTCACCATTGAAGAACAATGCTCCCAAGCACTTGGAGACGTGAAGCTGTTTTGCGGAAACTGCGAAGAAGATTTGACCGATTTTCACCAGCGGTTTTCGGAGATGATCTTTTGAAAGATCCGCCGACCATCTACCGCGACAATGATTCTCTCTTTACCCAATACCAGCAGCTGAAAAATGGTGACATCATCTGCGGGCGGATTCGTCTGCGCCCAGGCGAAGAACACATCCTGACGGATCTCGTCGAAAGAGGCATTCAGCTTCTTCCATCTGCAAGCTCACAGCTGGCAAGCAGATCAAAGGTTTTTCAGGCGAAAATTTTCAGCGATTTTATGCTGCCCGGCACCCTCGCTGTTTACAACACCCACGATATACTCAAAGCATCCTCTCTTTACAACAAGCTGCAACTCACCAGAGTTATTCTCAAATGCGATCGAAAAAATGGCGGCCTGGGCGTTCATCTGTTCAACAATATCGAGGACCTGTACAACCACGCCGGCGGTGAGACATTCCCCTTCCCTTTTGTTGTTCAGCCTTTCCAGCAGGAAAACAGAGATATCAGGGTAATCATACTTCAGGACTATCATGAAGCTTACGAGCGAGAAAACCCCTCCAATTTCAGGAGCAACCTGCACTGTGGGGGAAAATCCACAGAATTCACCCTGTCAGATCAGCAGATTTCATTCTGCCATGAGGTCATGCAGCGGGGAAAATTTCCTTATGCCCACCTGGACTTGATGCTTTTACCTGACAACAGTTATCGGTTAACTGAAATAAACCTGCGGGGAGGACTGAGAGGGGCAAAAATATCAGGAAGGGTATATCAGGAAAAAATAACTACTATTCATGAAAATCTCTTGAACGAACTCGCTCCAACAACGGACGCTTGAAATTTTCATAAAAAAAAGGAGTGTGCTGAACAATCAGCACACTCCCTCTTAGATCCTTACTCGTCAGGTATAATTAAATTATACACAACCTGTCGGTTTCGGAAGGCCAGCCATTTTACATGCTCCCTTACCAGGTCCTGATGGGAACAGTTCGTAGATACGCTTCAATGGAAAACCAGTGGTTTTAGAAAGAATACGTACCATAGGTGCAATTCCGTTCTTCTTGTAGTATTCCTGAAGAGCGTCAATTACTTTCTGATGTTCGTCGGTCATGTCAGAGATACCTTCAACTCCCTTCACGTAATCAACCCAGTCAGCGTTGAAATCATCACCTTTGAGAAGAAAACCGTCCTCATCTACCTCGAAACTACTTCCATTATGCTCAAGTGTTGGCATTACAAACCTCCTTAAATATTATTTTGTAGCTTTCGCCGTTTTACAATTCGTGTCAGTAAAAATCTGATTAGGGCTTATTACTATAGCCAAAACAATTTGTCAAGTGAATGAAGAATCATTTATCATCAATAATAGCCACAGCCCAGAATAGATATATTACTATAATTTTAGACAGTTATGTTTTTTTTTACAATTAACCGCCCTTTTAAGAAAGCGGTTAATGTTAAAGAATCTCACTACTATTTATGAATTCATGTTTCTAAAAGCAAATATCATCATTATTTGAAAACAAATTCACTACCACTGATTCACATCAGGATAACTTGTAAGGTAACTATTCACCTTTATCACGCCCGGTATATAGGTTTTTCCTTGCACAGGAGAAAAAGAAAGAGTAAATCGAACAGTTATTGATTTATCGGCTACAATACCTGAGACATTTGGTTTTCTCCACGTAACTTTTAGAGGAGAGATCATCTCGCAGGACACAACATTAACCCTAGCTCACTGAATCTATTCATGCTGCAATTACTCCGCAAGAAATCACAGTCCACCTTTATTCAGATCATAGTTGTTGTTATCGCCCTGGTTTTCATTTTCTGGGGTGTTGGCACTAATATGATGGGCAGCCGAGATGCTGCGCTGGTTGTCAATGGCGAAGAAATCTCCTTTCAGCAATACCAAAGAGCCTACGACCGTGCCTATCAACGACTAAGCGACCAGTTAGGCGGTAATGTACCCAAAGGATTTGCCGAAACATTTAACATTAAACAGCAGGTTATCAACCAGCTCATACAGGCAAGCCTGCTACGCCAGGGTGCAACCGAAATGGGGATCGTTGTCAGCGCTGAAGAAATACAAAAGACTATTCAGGCGATGGTTCAATTTCAAGAAAATGGTACATTCAGTATGGAGCGCTACAAATCAATCCTCGCTTCAAACAGAATGGCACCAACAAAATTTGAAAATTCCCTTCGCTTTGACCGATTGACTGAAATTGCAGCAAGAGATATTGGAAATTTTGCCACTGTTGCAACTGATTATGAAGTTATGGCTGTCTACAATCAGATAAATGAGAAAATATCCCTTAATTTTGTCAAAGTTTCCCCCAAGGATTTTCTGGAAAAAGTTGAAGTAAACGATGAGCTCCTCAAAACCTGGTTCGAAACCGTAAAGGATAATTACAAGACGGAACCTCGCTTAAAGCTTAAATATCTGACTTTTACTTTTGATGCAATTAGCAAGAAAATTGAAATTGATGACCCCAAAATTGAAGAGTACTACAACGACAATTTAAGCGATTTTCAAGTACCGGAACAGCGCCATGCCCGCCATATTCTCCTAAAAGCTGGAGACAAGGATTCCGGACAGGTTCATGAGGAGAAAAAGAAAAAGGCCGAAGAAGTTTTACAACTCGCGAAAAATGGCGGCGATTTTGCTGATCTTGCACGAAAATATTCTGAAGGCCCCTCAAAAGACAGTGGTGGCGACCTCGGATTTTTCCCGACAGGTTCAATGGTTCCGCCATTTGATGCTGCCGTTTCCGCCCTTCAACCCGGCGAAATCAGCAACGTTGTAAAAACCCGATTTGGTTACCATATTATTCTCCTCGAGGAGATCAAACCTGCTGAAACATATTCTCTCTCAAAAGTTAAAGAAAGAATCACACAGATCCTGCAACGCAAACAAGCTGAAAACCTTACCTTTCAGGTCGCCAATAACGCCTATGAAGGTATTATCAGTGCTGGCAGTTTTGCCAGTTACGCCGAGAAAAATAAAGATGCACAAATTCTTGAAACCGGTTTTGTTGCCCGCTCGGACGCCCCTGAAATACTCAGACAGGATCCACTCTTTCTTGATAAAGCCTTCAGTTTAAATAAAGGGGAACTTAGCTCACTCATCAAAGGACAATCAGGCTATGCAATATTCCTTGCTGAAGATCTGAAAGGGCCTGTCATTCCACCTTTTGACACTATTAAGTCTACACTGACTGATGATTTTAAAAAGGCTGAATCAGAAAAACTCGCTGAGTCCTCGGCCAAAGAAATCCTTGATGCTGTGGCGGGTGGCAAAGATTTTGAGGCAGTAGCACAAGAAAAAGGTGTGGCCTTGCAAACATCTGGCCTACTCGGACAAAAAGAATCTGCACAGGAAAGCAGCTTCCCGGCTTCATTAGTCAAGGACGCATTCCAATTGTCACCGTCCTCGCCACTGCCTAAAAAGCCTGGACAGTTTGGTGAAGATTTTTATGTCTACACTCTTCTTTCCAGAAAAAACCCTGCTCCACCAGAAGACTTAACGGAGCTTGATCGCTACAGAAACAACCTGCTCTCATTTAAGCGTCAGCAAATACTCTCAGCCTGGCTGAGAAATGCTGAAATGCATGCTGAGATCTCCCAGCACCCAAGCTTATAGGCCAAGAACAGCTACAAGATTGAATAAAAAATGCGGATAAGGAGTAACGCCCTTTTGCGCATTTTTATTTCCTGCGGTCACCTGCTCTTTTCTTTTTATTATTCAGCAACCTGCGTACACCCTCATGGGAAATGAGGATATCAAACTCTTCTTTTATCTTTCTGGAAATATCACGAAAGGACCAGCGATCCTGCCGCATAACTTCAATTACCGAAATTATTTTCTGCTGTTCTCTGTTTTCGACAAGAAAGCCATCAGCATTAACCTCCCAGCCAAATGGTACCGGCCCACCCAGATATTTTCCTTCCTCTTTTCGTGTCTTTTTGGCCGCTCTGATAGCCGCCCCATGCTTACTGATTTCACAGACAGCAAGCCCTGCCAGAAGTTTTTGTACCAGCTCGGCACACCCATTAGATACAATGAGTTTTCGCTTCTCATCAAGACTTATATTGCCCTCAAGATCAACGCAATACAAGGCCACACCGTTCTTCCGGAATATCCTCAATAACGCGGAGGCCTCCCCGGCAGATCCAAGCACCCATTCCACCTTCATAACGACAACGGAATCCCCTGGGCGACATTTCTGATACATCTTTCCGCCTTCAGTTCTTTGCCGAAGGGGTCGCTTGAGTGAAGATTCTGTCTCAATAAAAAAATCATCAATTTTCAACCCAATGGACAAAACGTAATCCCAAAGAACGTCTTTTTGCTTTTCCAGCGAAACCAGATGCTCTTTTTCCGGTGCAAGAAATATATAGCCATACACTCCCATCGCCGTATTCTCCTTTGATTGTGATGCTCACAACTACTCTTTCACCAGCGTAAGACCCCTTACTATAAACGATTCGAGCAAAACATTCCCGATAATTGTCATGATCGAATCGCTTTCGTGACAGCCTTACTGTTAATATAAATCATTTATGCGTACAACAATCACAGTTTTTAGTTCTCTTGCAGGCCAGACAATGATATAATGACTGGTTCACTTTCCACCCCTCCTGTTTTTACAAGAGGATCATCCGTTAAGCGTCAGACAAGAAATTTATGCATACTCAGAACACCCTCCTTGACCAGTACAACAAACTTTCGCCATTTGAACAGGCCCTTATTCAATTTTTATCAATTGTGTATGAACCCGCCCATTCAACTCTTATTGTAAACTGCCTGCGTAAGCTGGACCTGAAAAACCCCAGAGGCAACAAGCCAACTGCCGCGAATTTGAACCATTATTTTTCCAAATTCGAACAACTTGGGCTGCTTACAGAGAATCGTCAATGTCATGAAAATATAGTCGAAATTCTCAGCAAAATTGCTGTCAGGGAAGGAACATTTGAAACCTATGCCGCTGTCATCCAGGAAGAGGCCCCTGTATCCTATTATTATGGGAAATGGACAACCAGATGCTGGCGCGGTATGCGGGAGATGCGCATTGGCGTATACACCCAGAGATTCGAACTTATTGATGATGCATCAGAATTTATAGAAAATCAGTGCACCGATCTTAACGCCGAACCTCCACCGACCGTACGAATAATGACCAAACCATTTGATCCTGAATGGTTCCGGACTCTTCCGACATCTTTCCAGTTTTATCTCCTGTCAAATGTTCTGCAGTATGGACAGGAGATGCTTATCGTCTACCCTGAATTATTGGAATATCTGGCCTGCGACGATGAATTCTCGCACCTGAATACAGACGAGCAACTTCCTTTTAGACGTCTTCTCTTTCACGAGTTACTGTTTCAGGGCAACATAACAGACGCAGAGGAACTTATCCTTGGTCACCAGGATTCTTTTAATGGTACCGGTGCGCTGGGGCTTGTCCAATTCCTTAAAGGTGAAAGCGAAGAAGCCCTCGCCTCATTCGATAAAGACCTGACGTTTCTGCAGACATTTTCCAACGACGAAAATGTTGCCTTTTTCGGGCCATCCGGGCTTTTCTATATTCTTGCCCTTCTCAACGTATCAGATAAAAAAGACTATCCGGCCATTGCCAACAAGGTGAGTATTGCCCTTTCCTGTTTCCAGGGAGCCCGGGAAAACGAAGCGTACTATTACCTCGCAACCGTTGTGAACTCACACATCAATCAGGGGTTGCAGGGGGAAGATATCCGCCTTCCAGATGTTTCAAGGCAAAATGTTTTAACAGTCCTTTTTGCCGGTATCTGTCAATATTGGCTCAATAGCTCAATTGATCCGGAAATTGAGGAAGAAATCGTCTCTTTTTATGAAAGAGGCAAAGAAAAAAGTTATCGCTTTTTCTCCCTGCTCCTTGGAGAAATACTTGCAACAATCCACCATAATGATGGCTCCTACCTGGCAAAAACTGAAAAGCTGAGAGAAGAAACGGGAATCATCCCCCTGCTCTGCATTCTCAAACCGGAAGAACCATGGAAACGGAGCCTCCAGGCACTGATCTACGCAACAAGCCAGGACACTGAAGACACACAGCAAAGCACACGACTTGTCTGGATGATAGCCTTTGAAAAAAAGCAACTCACCATTTCTCCCAAAGAACAGAAACGAACGCCGGACGATGGCTGGAGCAAAGGGAGACCAATATCTTTATCCCGACTGTTTCAGACCAACAAATTAAACTATCTCACATCTCAGGATCGCAGGATATGTTCAGCAATCAAAAAACTGCATAATCCAGAAACCCATGGCATCAGCTATGAGTTCAATATGGATAAAGCCCTGCCTGCAATGATAGGCCATCCACATTTGTATCTGACAGAATCGGCGGCTACCCCTGTTGAATTTGTCGCGGGAGAACCCGAGCTATTGGTAGAAGAACGTGGAGACAATCTACATATCCGTTTTGCCCAACCAATATCTTCCGACAATATTAACTTCCACCGGGAAACACCAACCAGAGTAAAAATTATCTCCATTAACGACAACCACAGACGCATAGCACAAATTACAGGAAAAGACGGTATTGTCGTACCAAAAGGGGCAAGCGAACAGGTACTCACCGCCATTGGTAATATTTCTTCCTTTATGACGGTCCATTCTGCTATCGCTGCAGATATCTCCCATAGAAAAACAAATAATATTGCCTTTGTTGATGCAGATTCCAGCATTTATATGCATCTCATTCCTTATGGCACAGGATTTCGCCTGGAAATGTTTGTCAAACCGTTTATCGAGGGTGGTCACTATTTAAAACCCGGCCAGGGTGTTGAAAACATCATGGCAGAGGTCAATGGCAGACGGTTGCAGACCAAAAGAAATCTTGCCCTCGAAGAAGAAAAAGCACGTGATATTGAGGAATTGTGCCCCATTCTCGATCTGGCTATCGACATGGAACAGGAGAATGACCGGGAGTGGCATCTCTACGACCCGGACGACTGCCTCCAGGCACTGATGGAACTGCAGGAGATAAGAGACAAGGTTGTAATTGAGTGGCCTGAAGGAGAAAAGCTTTCCATTACGCAAACGGCCTCTATTGATAACCTCAATTTAAAGATACGCACCAACCGGCAGAACTGGTTTGCCATGAGTGGCCAGCTCACACTTGACCAGGGGAAAGTCATCGAACTCAAAGAATTATTGAGTAAGATGAAAAGTGCCTCTGGACGCTTTATTGAAATCGGCGATGGTCAGTTTGTCGCCCTTACGCAGGAATTCAGAAAACGCCTTGAAGACATGAACCTGTTCTCTGAAACATCAGAAGAGGTGAGCGAAAATGAAATCCTCGTCCACCCTCTTGCTGCACTGCAACTTGAAGAATTAACCAATCTGGCACAAACGCATGCCGATACAGGCTGGAAAGAGCAACTCCTGAAAATCAAAGATGCCCAGGACTTTAAACCAATTGTACCTTCAACACTCCAGGCTGAACTCAGGGTCTATCAGCGTGAGGGATTTGAGTGGCTTGCCCGGCTTGCCCACTGGGGTGTCGGCGGCTGTCTGGCCGACGATATGGGGCTGGGAAAAACCCTGCAATCTCTGGCTGTCATCCTCAATTCAGCAATAAGCGGACCTTCACTGGTGGTTGCCCCCACATCGGTATCAACCAACTGGCAATCCGAAGTACATCGTTTTACACCGACCATTAATATAAAACTCTTCTCCGGCAAAGACCGGAAGAAAAGCATAGAGGAACTCGGTAAATTTGATCTCATGATCACAACCTACACCCTCCTGCAGCAGGAAAGCGAACTTCTTTCTTCGGTCAAATGGCAGACAATTATTCTTGATGAAGCCCAGGCCATAAAAAACAGTGCCACCAAAAGATCCCAGGCAGCAATGTCTCTAAAGGCCCAATTCAAGTTGATCACCACCGGAACGCCGATTGAAAACCATCTGGGAGAGCTGTGGAACCTCTTCGAATTTATCAACCCCGGCCTACTCGGAACCCTGAATTCGTTTAATGAGCGGTTTGCCATTCCCATAGAACGGTATCAGGATCGTGACGCGAAGGTAAAACTTAAAAAGCTTATCCGACCATTTATTCTCAGAAGAATAAAATCTCAGGTACTTGAAGAACTCCCATCCCGCACGGAAGTGACCCTGGATGTAAAATTAAGTCCTGAAGAAACACATTTTTATGAGGCACTTCGTCAAAACGCCATCAGTATTCTAGAAAGAACCAGGGAGAAGAAAGGACGACATCTGCAGATTCTTACGGAGATTATGAAACTCCGTCAGGCCTGCTGTAATCCACGCCTGATCGACCCAAACAGCTCCATCGAAAGCTCGAAACTAAGGGTTTTCGCCTCGGTGGTGGATGAACTGCTGGCAAGCCGACATAAGGCACTTGTATTCAGCCAGTTTATCGGCCATCTCAGTATCATTCGTAAACACCTCGACAACATTGGTGTCAGTTATCAATATTTAGACGGCAGCACCAGCGCAAAACAGCGCAAAATACGGGTTGATGCCTTTCAGGCAGGCCAGGGAGATCTCTTTCTTATCAGCCTGAAAGCGGGTGGACTTGGCCTTAACCTCACCGCAGCAGACTATGTCATTCATATGGATCCATGGTGGAATCCTGCCATTGAAGACCAGGCCTCGGATCGTGCACATAGAATTGGTCAAACCCGGCCGGTCACTATATATCGCCTGGTCTGCAAAAACACTATCGAAGAAAAGATAGTCAATCTGCACCAGGAAAAACGTGATCTTGCTGGAAGCCTTCTTGAAGGAACCGACATCAGTGCAAAGATGAGTTCTGAAGATCTCCTTGACCTTATCCGAAGCCGGTAATAAGATGAATATGGTACACCTGTGAGCAGTTACAGTTCAAAGGTAATAAAATCATAGCGTGATGAAAGCCATGAGTAGTTACGAATATGGAGCAGAATTGATAGCACCCCGCAAAGGGTAAAAACGCCTTCACAACTTTGCTATAAAATAATTACAGGGTACCTATGCGTGTAACCGCCATATATAAGCGACGCCATGATGAAGTTGTTTAAAAAACACAACACGGTACCTTTTCTGGCCGCAATCACCCTGACTCTGCTCTATTGTATTTTTGCCTTCGGTTTTTCCAAATATACATCCCTGCAAGCCCAGGCACGCCTGAGTGAACACGCCCTGATAATTGCAGACGATCTCTGGAATTTTAACGCCTCTGGAGCGGTTGCTTATATAAAGCTCGCAGCAACGGCGGATCACTATGAAAAGCTCGTGGTTACGAATCAGAACGGAGAAATTTTTCAACAGGCCATAACCAGCTTTCCAACTCCCTCTGAAAAAATTCTGTTGCG
Source organism: uncultured Desulfobulbaceae bacterium (assembly GCA_947311315.1). Classification (GTDB taxonomy): domain Bacteria; phylum Desulfobacterota; class Desulfobulbia; order Desulfobulbales; family Desulfocapsaceae; genus Desulforhopalus_A. Next base: position 49,613 of record CAMZKN010000111.1, read on the forward strand.
TCTGCATCTCATCTCGAAAAGCATACTTTTCAGTCCCATTACCTTTAAGGGCAGAAAAATTGGCCAAATCGAGGCCACATGGATTCCGCACACATATATCACGCTGACGTTTACTTTTTGTCTCCTTCTGATGATGGGTCTCATCATCTTTCTCTACGACAAAATCATCAAGGAAAAACATCTACTCTCAAAGCGCGTAGCGGAACGAACAAATGAATTAACAGAACTCAACCAATCCTTAAGAAACGAGATACGTGAAAGAGGACAGGCGGAAAAAGAAAGAGAAGAACTCCAGCAAAAACTGGAACACTCCAAAAAAATGGAATCGCTTGGCCTCCTTGCAGGTGGTGTCGCCCATGATCTCAACAATGTCCTCTCAGGTATCGTCAGCTACCCGGATTTACTGTTGATGGATATGGAAATGGATAACCCCATGCGCAGTTCCATCGAAACTATACGAAAATCCGGCATAAAAGCCGGTGAAATTGTTCAAGATCTGCTCACTCTTGCCAGGCGTGGCGTGGTTGCCAAGCAACCACTCAACTTCAATGTACTCATCAGAGAATATTGCGGCTCACCGGAATATGAAAAACTCGTTGTCCAGCACCCTGCTGAAATTGAAATGGTTCTACAACTCGAAGAACCACTCCCCGCAGTGATGGGCTCACCCATTGCACTGACCAAAATAATAATGAACCTCATTTCAAACGGTATTGAAGCACAGCCGAAGGGCGGACGAATACTAATTGAAACAAAAAGGAAGTTTATTCAACATAAGGTTACCTGCTTCCAACCCATCAAAAATGGGGAATATATCATTTTCAGTGTTGTCGACGAAGGTGAAGGAATTTCAGATAAAGATCTGCAGCGCATCTTTGAGCCGTTCTACACCAGGAAAGTTATGGGCAGGAGCGGAACGGGGCTTGGCCTTACCATTGTATGGGGAACAGTTGAAGATCATGACGGCGGGATTGATGTTATAAGCAGTGCGGACAAGGGTACTTCTATTGATATCTATATTCCTGCCACGTCGGAAAGAGTAACCGATCCACTAGGAAAGTTGCCCCCTAAGCAATTAATGGGCAATGGTGAAACTATTCTCGTAGTTGATGACATTGATTTTCAGCGACAAATTGCCTGTGCCATTCTCGAAAGATTACAATACAAGGTTCACTCGGTTGCAAGTGGTGAAGAAGCCGTACAATACCTGACTGACAAAAGCGTTGATCTCGTCATTCTTGATATGATAATGGATGGAGGAATGGACGGCCTGGAGACGTATAAACAGATTACTGCCATCCGTCCAGAACAGAAAGCCATCATCGCCAGTGGTTTCTCCGAGACGAATCGAGTCCGAGAAGCCCAGAAACTCGGCGCAGGCAACTACATCAAAAAACCATACAAAATCGACCAGTTGAGTCTGGTCGTCATGTTGGAATTACAGAAATAATCAACGACGCAATCTGGTAAGAATTAACCCGTAAAACGTCTGTTCTCCTGTCTCATACAGCCACCCCAGGTGGGAGTCGCACAAAAGACAGAGCCCAAAACGCCAACTATGGTTTGCAAACCAGGTAAATTCCATAGTTGCGTCTCCGACGACAGCGCAACCGGGAGCATGACGAAAGCAGCCAAGCTCATAAACAATCCCCGCCGGATTAAAAAAAGTATGCGCGTGGGAACCATTGACGGAGATTTGTTGACTCCCGTCGGTTACCAGCCCACCACACGCCCGGCAATATAAGGAATAGGGAGGATCGCAGACGTTCTCTTTTCTTTTATCTGCTGTGCCAACCAGACCATCTCTGTCCAGTCTTTCACCTCGCAAACAAAAGATATTATTCGCTATCACCACTATAATAATCCACAATTGATTGAATCATTGCGGGAATGGTAAATTCTTCCGGCTGCACATCAACATGCAAACCATTATCAGTTACTGTTTTTGCAGTTATCGGGCCTATAGCTGCGATCTTCACACGCGAGAGCAACTCCTGGAGTTCCTCCTGAGTTTCCGCATCAATCATCCCCAGAAAATTACGGACCGTCGAAGAGCTTGTAAAGGTGATCATACTCACCTTACCGTCATCAAACTCCGCACGTAGATTTTCTTTATCCCCTTCAACGGGACAGTTCTCATAGACGGGTGCAACAGTTACCTGTGCGCCAGCCCCCCGCAGGGTTTCCGGTAAAATTTCACGACCATGCAAACCACGGGGTATAAGAATATTACGCCCCTCTACACCTTGATCAAGGAGGCTTTCCGCCAACCCTTCTCCGGTAAACGTTGACGGAATAAGATCTGCATTCACTCCGTAACGCAGTAATAAATCAGCGGTACTCTTACCAACAGCGGCAATATCAGGCCCCTTGAGATCTCTTGCATCCATTCCTTTTGAATAGAGCCGTTCAAAAAAGTACTTCACACCGTTAAGCGATGTAAATAAAATCCAATGGTATTCATTAAGCCGTTCAATCTCTTCATCAAGCACCTCATAAGAATCAGCCGGCTGAATATTAATTGTTGAATACTCCAGACAATTGGCACCGAACTCTTCAAGTCCTGCGACAAGTTCACTTGCCTGTTCCCGCGTTCTTGTCACAACAATTTTTTTGCTAAACAGAGGTCTTTTCTCGTACCAGTCAATTGTATTACGAAGATTGACCACTTCGCCGACAATAATAAGTGCCGGTGGCTTTATATCCGCATCTTTAACAACATCGGCAATGGTTTCCAGTGTTCCGACAACCGAGCGTTGTTCTGGAGTCGATGCCCAGCGAACCACAGCAACAGGAGTCTTGGGATCACGTCCGTTTTTAACCAGATTCTCAACGATTATCGGCAGATTTTTAATACCCATATAGACAACCAGTGTGCCTGCACCGGTGGAAAGCTTTGACCAGTCAATATTTGAAGTCTCTTTGGTCGGATCTTCATGACCAGTGAGAAAAGCAACAGTTGCCGTATAGTCTCTGTGGGTAATTGGAATACCGGCGTAGGTAGCAGCCGCTGTCGCAGATGTAACACCAGGAACGACTTCAAATGGTGCCCCCGCCGCATGCAGTTCTTCAACCTCTTCTCCGCCACGTCCAAAAATGAAGGGATCTCCACCTTTTAACCTGACAACTGTCTTACCGGCCCGGGCATGGTCAACCAACATTGTATTGATATCTTCCTGGCTAAAGGTGTGTTTTACGCCACCTTTTTTCCCGACATAGATGAGTTCAGCATCTTTGGGTGCGTGTTTAAGGAGTTTTTTAGAGGCAAGAAAATCGTAAACCACTACCTCAGCCCGCTCGATCAATCTTTTACCACGTACTGTAATAAGACCTGGATCTCCTGGACCGGCACCAACCAGATATACTTTTCCTGTCTTTTTCATTTTTGTTTTCTCTTCCATAATCAACACAAATTTTACGCTACAAGGCATATGTGCCTTGGGGCTATTATCTAATTCTTCAGATTTAACAGCGCTTTACTTTTCCTGTCTTTCTTTACAGATTTTACAATATAAGGCACTAACAGCAAAAGGGCTTCCTCAAAACAGGAAACCCCTTAACTAATCAAAATATCAAAAGAATCAGATACATTCTGACCCCATGATAATATTTATAACTCTTTCATTATGGCATCAGTTACATCGCCAATAGAAACCGAACCATCAACAGATATTACTTTGACGCCGTCAGCCTGCTTAAAATAATTTACAGCTGCCATGGTTCCTGTTGTCTCATCGTAATAAATACCGTGACGTTTGCTGATTGCATTTTCATCCTGATCATCGGCACGGGTTTTCAACTCACCACCACAGACGCGACATACCAGCTTGCCATCTTTTTCAACCGGCTTGATTGCATCAAAGGCAATATGGTTCGGGTGATTATTGTCATTTACACAGAGACGCCGTCCCATAATACGCTCTTTGGCTATCTCACGATCGAGTACTATCTCAATAACATAATCAAGTGCCAGACCTTCCTTTTTCAGTGTTTCAGCAAGGGTGACCGCCTGGTCTTTGGAGCGTGGAAAACCATCAAGAATCCAACCGTTTTTACAATCATCTTTTTGCAGACGGGCAACCATCATTGGGATGGTAATATCATCGGGAACCAGGTCACCTTTGTCAATATAGACCTTGGCTTTTAATCCCAGCTCTGTACCGCCACCAATATGCTCTCTGAAAATTGCACCGGACTCGATATGGGGAATATCAAATTTCTTCTGTACAATAGCCCCTTGTGTTCCTTTACCACTTCCATTTGGTCCAAAAAACAAAATGTTCTTACCCATAATTTCGATCTCCTTGTATACTTTTAAATTAGAACAACATATCTCGAAAAATCATAATTATTACAGGATCACAGCAATGTTCCCGACATCACATTGTTTATCACTGGGAACAATTCAACGCCCGAGCTTATCATAACAAGCTGAATACTATAGACCAAAATACACATTCGAGCCATAAAAATTTCTCTGCTTAGATTTTGACTTTCACTTTGAAACCGATTAGTTTTCAGTACTCTGTAAATTCTTTTTCTATTCTACGCTATCTCCCGATAAAAGAACTCGGGAATAACAGCAAGAGATTGATTATACGCGTCATCCCCGAAGGTTTTTACCGGGAATCCAGTAGTTGTTTTACCACCACTCTTGGAGAAGTTACTAAAATCCGCCTTTAACCGTTGATTTACATAGGAATGCAAACAAAATTCAACCAACAACATTATTAGGGATTATGAAAGAAATACGTATTGGATTAATAGGTTTTGGTACAGTCGGGCAAGGTTTGGCAAATGCTCTGTTAGAACAAAAAGAAAGACTGCTCGAAAAAACAGGGACAGCCTTTGTCCTCGCAACAGTAGCCGATATTGCACTGCAGACATTGCCAGGCGAATTCAGTGCAACAAAGCTTGTAAACAATGCAGAGGATATCTTCAATGATCCATCCATTGATATTGTGGTTGAACTGATCGGTGGCATGGAGCCCGCCCGTACATTTCTTCTAAAGGCTATCGAAAGCGGTAAACACGTTGTAACCGCCAACAAAGCCTTACTCTCCGTCCATGGCTGGGAAATTTTCAAGGCCGCCACCGAACACAATGTAGAAGTTGGCTTTGAGGCTAGTGTCGGCGGTGGCATCCCCGTAATCAAGGCATTAAAAGAAGGACTGGTTGCCAACAAAATCAATTTCATCAAGGGTATCGTGAACGGTACCGCCAACTATATCCTTTCCCAGATGAGTGACCACGGCACGCCATTCCAGGAGGTGTTAAAGGAAGCCCAGGAGCTTGGCTTTGCCGAAGCGGATCCCACATACGATGTGGAGGGCATAGACACCGCCCATAAACTTGCCATCCTTATGACCATCGCCTACGGACTCAATGTTCAACTCGATGATATTTCAGTGGAGGGAATCTCGAGCATCGAACCTATTGATATCGATTTCGCCAAAAAATTCGGTTATCGCATTAAACTGCTGGCCATAAGTCGTAATCACGGAGACCATGTGGAGGCCAGGGTTCACCCAACCATGGTTCCAGAGGATCATATGCTTGCCACCATCAATGGTGCCTACAATGGTATACAATTCCAGGGCGACACCGTTGGCGATGTCCTTCTCTATGGACAGGGCGCCGGCATGATGCCAACCGGTAGCGCCGTTGCCGCAGATGTTGTCGATATTGGACGCAACATTATTTTTGACTGTGTTAATCGGGTGCCACCTCTGGCCTACCTCTCTGAAAACATCGGCAAACCGACCATTACACCGATGGAACAGTTGATCTGCCCCTTCTATTTCAGGGTTACCGCACTTGACCAACCAGGCGTTCTCTCCACCATTACAGGAATATTCGGTAAACATGGCATTTCCATTAAATCGATGATGCAGCAGGAACGTGATGTCAACGAACCAGTCTATATCGTCTTCCGCACCCACAGGGCAACAGAAGATGCCGTCGAGAAAGCTATTAATGACATTGACAACCTTGATGTCTGCACGGCACCTACTGTGAAAATTCGTCTCCTCAACCCGGAGTAAAGGCAACCATGAAATACGCAATTCTTGTCGGAGATGGCATGGGGGATTATCCAATCCCCGAACTAGACGGGAAAACCCCGCTCGAAGCTGCCCATATTCCGATGATGGACTCATTATGCGCCAAAGGTGAATTCTTCCTGAATAAGACAGTTCCTGAGGGATATCCGCCCGGCAGTGACGTGGCCAATATGTCACTAATGGGTTACGATCCTGCAGAATATTACACCGGCCGGGCACCGCTTGAGGCAGCCGCAATGAATATACGTCTTGCTCCTGACGAAATTGCATTCAGGTGCAATATGGTCACGTTAGACCAGAGCAAAGACGGTAAAGTTTCCATGAGAGATTTTTCGGCAGGTCATATCAGCAACGAAGAATCACACCAGCTTATCGCCGCACTGGAAGCGGAGTGCAGTACGTCACAGTTTCACTTCAAACCGGGTGTCAGCTATAGGCATTTGATGATATACACAGGTGAACACCCCGGCTTTGTTACTGTTCCACCCCATGACTATATTGAAAAAGATGTCACCACCCATTTCAATCAATACCAGACACAACAGGAATGGAAAACACTTGTCAACAAAGCACAGAATCTCCTTGCAAACCACCCGGTTAACATCCAGCGCATCAAAGACGGGAAAAATCCTGCCAATCTGATATGGCTCTGGGGGGAAGGCAAAATGATTGGTATGCCTACACTCAAAGAACGATTCAACATTACAGGCAGTATGATCAGTGCTGTTGATCTTTTGAAAGGCCTGGGTGTTATGGGTGGCCTTTCTGTAATCAATGTTCCAGGTGCCACAGGTTATATCGACACCAACTACGCAGGCAAAGCCCAGGCTGCAATCGATACTTTAAAAGAAAAAGACTTTGTTTTTGTCCACCTTGAAGCCCCGGATGAAGCCGGACACCAGGGATCTCTAAAAGACAAAGTCACCGCCATCGAAGATTTTGATAATAAAATCGTGCACCCCATCGTTGAAGCACTTCGCGACAGCAATGAAGAGTTTCGAGTAGTTGTCACTATGGATCACTTTACCCCTCTATCCCTTAGGACCCATGTTTCCGACCCTGTTCCAACCCTGCTTTACGATTCCAGCGAACAGATTAAAGGTTCAAATCAGCCGTTTCACGAAAAAAGCTGTATAGAGCATGATACCGACTATAATGACCGGGCAGATGATGGCCACACAATGATCAACAAACTACTACTGCAAAACCAATAGGAAATATTCAGAAAAAAATGTCAAAAGAAACTTTTCAAACCACTGTGCGAGTACTTTACGGAGATACCGATGCAGGAGGGGTGGTCTACAACGCCAATTACCTCCGTTATTTCGAAACAGGTAGAACCGAGTTAATGCGCGAATGGATCTGTTCGTACAACGAAATAGAAAAAATGGGCTTTACCCTGCCGGTCATCGAATGCTGGACCCGCTACAAAGCACCCGCCTTCTACGACGATCTGCTCATTGTAGAAACAACTGTTAGCGAGGTTACCCGTTTAAAATGTACCTTTAGCTATAGAATCTGCAGAGAAGAACCAGATACAGGGAGGCAAAAACTACTGGCAAAAGGCTACACCGTACATGCGGCCGTCGACAACAAGGGAAAACTCACCCGACTCCCCGATGAAATCATCGAAAAAATTGCTTCTTTTGCAAAAGATAGAACAAAGATTAACAATACACCCAATTAACCATTGACAATATTTTCAACGGTTGTATATTGGTCGATCTCAGCGCGGGGTGGAGCAGTCTGGTAGCTCGTCGGGCTCATAACCCGAAGGTCATAGGTTCAAATCCTTTCCCCGCTACCAAATATATTAAGGACTTACAGCATTTTGTTGTGAGTCCTTTTTTTGTTGGTTCCATGCCGGTTCCATGCCAGCGCCAAAAATGAGTTTTTTTTGACAGCTTATGAAAATGATTCCCAAAAAACTATTGTCCCTAACGACTGATTTAATATAGGATGAAAAGCGAAATGAAATTCACTTTCCCCCACATGACAAGGATATTATATGCCGTAACATTTTAAGTTTTAACAATTAAATATTTTTTCGTTCCTGTAGTTTTGCCTACTCAAGAAACCGCCAACTTTTTTTCCCGCAAAACGAAACTGATAGGAGCCACCCACTTGGGTATGGCTTCTGTTATGTTTTGCGGTGGGTGCTTGGCGGTACCCTTGAGTGGGCATAGCGTTGCCATACCCATTTTTTTTGAGTGTTGAACTCAAAGAAGTCAATCACATGTCGAGTGACCACAAAACAATGAATAAACAACATACAACTCCATTAATTCTTAATGGAAAACCAGAAAACCAAGATGTCCGTTTCCTTGAGAAGGTTAGCTTGACTTCCCTCCCCCGCCAAAAAGATAAAGAAAAGTTATATGATGAAGATTGGATTCAAAATTTAATCCATAACAATCCCAGGATTCTCCCAGTTGAAGAGTTGGAATCTGCATTTTTCCCGCTGTATCCAGTTTGTAGAGAACTTAAAACACCTGCTGGATACCTGGATAATCTGTTTGTATCTGAAAATGGTTCCCTGACTCTGGTCGAGTGCAAATTGTGGAGGAATCCAGAAGCCAGGAGAGAGGTTGTAGGGCAAGCTCTTGATTATGCTAAAGAGTTTGCTGGATGGCAGTATGAAGACCTCTCACAGGCCATTCAGGACACGACAGGGGCATCTGGCAACGTTCTGTTCGATGTTGTCGCTAGTGAGGTTGAGGAGCTACATGAGACGACTTTTGTTGATTCAGTTAGTAAGAATCTGTCCAGGGGCCGATTCCTGATTCTCATTGTAGGGGATGGAATAAGGGAGGGTGTTGAAAACATATCCAACTTCCTACAAAAACATGCTGGTTTAGACTTCACCTTTGGCCTTGTAGAGTTAGGGCTGTTCAAAGTTCCTGAAGAAGAAAAATACATTATCCAACCCCGTGTCCTTGCTCGTACCTACACGATAGAAAGAGCCGTGATTAGAGTTGAAGGTATTCAAGTTAAGATTGAGTCACCTGAAACCCAAAACATTTCATATAATACTTCAGGACGTAGAACCAATATTTCCGAGGGACAGTTCTATGAAGAATTATCTACAGTCAATAGTACGGTGGCTCAGGAATTGAAAACATTCGTAGATGACCTTACCGGCCTTGATATTACTCCCGTTTTTGGAGCAAGTTCTTTAAATTTACGCTGGTTCCCAGAAGAAAACCTGAAGATGAATTTTGGTTCAATATTCAAGACAGGAAAGGTGGATACAGGCGTCTCTAATTGGATACCAGAGAAAATCGGTAAAGTTACACTTGGGCATAATTATCAAAGAAAGTTGGCTGGGCTTATTGCAGGTGCTCATGTCAGAGAACATGAAAAGCCATCATGCTGGGAAGTTCATCGTCAGAATCAAAGAATACAAATTTCTGATTTGCTTTCAGTAAAAAATGAATGGAAAAAAGTCATATCAGAGACTCAAACTGAAATATTAGAAGTATTAAGCTCCTGAGCTCTACCCCCCTCAATAAAAACAATACGGTGTGTATGTGGTTGAAAAAAAAAGGACTTTGTAAAGCATCCCAAAATTCCTGATTAGGATATTGGAATTGCAACCACCGCCCAAAATGGTGACGATGTATCAATCTTTTTTGAAAATACCAAGGCAATCAAGACCATAAAACAATCATTCGCCAAACAGGAAACCCACGACACCCTTGGACAGTCCAGGCCTTCATCCCCGGGACATTTATGTTTTACCGACCTTTGTCTTGAATAGGGAAGTTAATGAACAAGCTACAATTACACTATCCCGCTTGAAAAAAACTTAATCCTGTATCAGTGGAATATGCTGAACTCAACGATACGATTAAACAATTAATATCAAGGTAACTCACAAAGTATAACATATTATGCCTCTTGCACTTCAAAGGATATTGAGTTCTTCATGTATTTCTTTTAGTCTTTGTTGCATTGCTTCTGTATGTTCTTGGTGCTCAATTTCCTCTGCTGTGGTTGGCCCCGCCATCCAAAAAGCACCATCAGAAGGTGCAAGCTGAATAGTTGAAAGAATATACTTTGCTGCTTCCAGCTTCATTTTTTCACTCTTGGATTTTTCCAAGATGTCTTTTAACACCTTTACTGCTGGAAAAGCTAATCCCCTGAATTTGCTTTGGGTGTCAAGTATTGCGTTAAGCTGAATCTCATTTATTTTTGCCTTAAATTCTGGGTCTCGCTTCCATACAGATATTGTCCCAGGTGTGACTTTAACAGTTTCTGCTGCATGTTTTTGGCTTTCCCCAAATGCTAATAGGGTAGCGACCAGAATCTGTTTTCCGCTCAATTCGAATTTTACCATAAACTTATCTTTGGTTAAGATTTCTTACGATTGCAATTGATTGCAATTTACTAAAAATTTTTGCATATATCTCAAATTAACGCTACTGTAAAATTGTCCATTTGTTTGGCACTGGGTTTACAATCTGCTCTATTGTGTCGGGCAGGGTCTCCCATAGGCTTTCAGGGTTCCACCATAATGTATGCGTGTTCTTTTCAATGAACTCCCTTACTTCTGCCCGCTTAAATTCTACAACCTTATACAGAGCTTGTGGTAAACCCTTGTCGAGACTGTCGCTGATTACCAAACACACCAAACTATCAAATATCGTTTCCGGCTGCTCAGGCAGGTTTGCTACCATCCCGCACCATAATTTTTGATATATCGGCTTGCAAGCCTTTGTAATATTCGCAAATGTACATACCTCTTGTGGTCTGTATTCCCACTCTATCCGAGTGGTCTGATACTCTGGCAACGGTTCATGATACTGTTTTGGTTTGCCAGCATTGTTGTCCTTTACCTGTTGCTTTTTATCGTAAAACTTAAACTGATTAACACCGCCTTTAGCTCCCAGATAAGCAGTCTGAATACCGCCCGCTTTCAGGTAATTATAGCCTATCGTCATACCAGGATACCGAAACCGTATATCTTTCATTTTCAAGTTTTTCACATCTGTCGTTATATCGATTCTGGTTATCCTGCCATATGAAATTAAATCTGCATATCCATCCGGTAAAGTCAAATTAACAACATCCGCTACAGTTTCTGTGGTCATTTTCGCTGGATTCCATTCTATCCTGAAAAAGTTAGTATTTTTTGCTTTCGGCCCACACTGAACAAATAGTTGTTCCCCCTCCAGATACAGCTTTCTATTGTAGGAGTAGAGTTTGCTCGGATACAGTCCCCCACCCATAAATCCAGACAAGTATTGCTTGAAATTATGGATTACTATTTGTTGTTCATGCTCTGGGATATGCAGAGTCATACTTAACTTATCAATAAACAAAGGGCTGGCTTTTGGCAGCCATATAACAGCCATGATATACAGAAAATAATATAAAATACATACCACTCTATATCAGCCTACACACATGCCTATATACCCTTCCCCTATTCCTCTTATTTACTTTCCCCACCTTACTATGTCGTAATCCCCTGTTAGTAAGGAAGCGTTGACAGAGTGCGGCTTTTTTATTCGTGCTTTTTAGTTCTGAATTAGCTATCATCATTTTATCCTATTAAGTAGGGCAGAGAGTATTGGAGTACCCCCTGCCCGTTGTTTGCTTGATTGAATGTCTTATGCTTTGCCAAGCCTGATTACCTTACCGGTTTTCAGGTTTGATAAAGTATTCTACGTGCCTTCCTTTTTTGCCATATCTGGTAACGTGTTCAACCGGTATAGATTCTATCTGATAACCTTTTTTCCTAAAATTGGATATTATCGAACTTAAAGACCGGCAACCAAATAAGTCTGCTGCTGTTTTTACAGTGACCCTCCCTCCAGACTTAAGATCCATTAAAACATCACCGCTGACTGTTTGTTTTTGTATTATGCTTGTTTTCTTGTTCATGTTTTCATACCCCTACTACCCCCCCTATCTCGGTTTCAATTATTGAGTTGTCCATCCAGGCTAAAATATCCTGTTCCCTGTAGCGAACCGCCCGCCTGGAGAGTTTGATGTATTTCGGCCCCCGCCCCTGGTGTCTCCAGATCTGAAGAGCATTAACCGTAACCCCTAACATTTCAGACAATTCATTAGTGTCGATTAGTTTTTCACTCATTCGTTTATCTTCTCCTTTTGTTTGATAGAGTTTGTAGATGTTGGCCTCTGTTGCTTTTATAATACATTCTGTTGGTATAAAAAAAGAAGGGGACACGAAAGTTAAACTTTCTGTCCCCCTATTATAAGTAGCCCTCTGATACAATTGCAGCTATGAACCGTCTCTCTTTTTTTGTAGCTTATTTAGTTCCTCTCTTATTTCTTTTTTTTCTCGCACTCTAATACCAGGCTCCTCTAACCTTGCTTTCAATCCTTTTATTTCTCTTTTTCTCCGTGTTTTGTATCGTTCCTTTAATACCTCCCAGGGCTCATTTATTTCTGTCGCTGGAGTATTCCATTCTGCTGCATATCTTTTAAAGACGTCAACTTTAGTTGTACCAACACTACACCTATATATTTTCGTTTTCAATATAGAATACTGCCATTCCAGCTCATTAAATCCATCACCTTTGCCAGAAAACTTGTCTTCATAATTCTGAATCCATTGTTCTACATTTTCCGTCATAGCCTGAAGCAAATCAGAAGGAATAGTCCCACCCTCTCTGGATAAAATAACAAACGCCATATTGGCCGCAACAGCTGTTTGCTCATCCCTCCATTTCAACAAGGCTACTGTACCCTGCCTATGGTTCCGGCATGTTTCAACAGCTTCTATCTGTTCCTCCTGACTATAGTTCTGGCCTTTGTCCCTCGGGTCTTGAACAGCTCTGACAGCATCCTCAGGACAATTTGTTCGTAAAAACCTTGCATAGTATTTCAGGTTTACAATGAGGCCATACAGCCCCCACCTCATTGTTTGTCACCTATATTGACAATCTTTTTCTCTTGACTTGCTTTTTTCATTGCTGCAAATCCCCCCGCCATCGATTCCTTGATGGGGTTATTATCCCTTATCCTGGCATACACTCTTGTAGATTGCGTTGAACTATGCCCAAGACTCTTGCCTATAATAATGTCACTGCTGCCTATATGAGCTTGCCAGCTTCCAGCCGTTCGCCTCAAGTCATGAAAAACAAAGTCGGTGATTTCTGCTCGTTTTAAAATTGTCCCCCATGACTTTCTGATTTCAGTAATATGACCACTCTTTCCTCTGGAAGGGAAAACAAAAAAAGACTCGGCCTTCTGCTTTCGCTTTTCAAGGACTTCAACCGCTTCTGGAATCAGTGGAATACCCATTGATTTTTTATTCTTGCTCTTTCCTGCTGGAATTACCCATAATCCATTTATAAGGTCAACGTCTGCCCATGACATAGAAAAAAGATTCCCTTTTCTGGCTCCTGTAGTCAAAGCCAGTAGAACTATATCTTTTATAATGGTCGGTGTTTCAGGATGGTCAAGGGCCTCAAACAATCTGCCTAACTCATCCCCTGACAAATATCGTTCTCGTGCTGTTTCGCCAAAATGCTTTATATTGATTGCGGGATTACTTGATGCTTTTTCAGAAAACACAGCAGAGACTATTTCAAGGCATCTGTTGGCGGTAGTATTTGACAAGGTACCTTTTCCCTTGGCTTTCTTTTTCTTTGGTAAGCTATGGAACCAATTTCTTAAAAACTTTTCCGTAATTATTGAAAGACGTTTGTTCCCTAATTTCGGTTGAATGTGGTTTGTATATCTTGACTCAAGGTTATTCAGGTCTCGCTTGCCCGCTTGTTCCTGTTCCTTATACCAAGACTTATACAGGTCGTGAAAAGTTTGCTCTTGCCGGTCAGCTTGGATGGCTTCAATAATCTTTTTCCCATGAAGCGACAATTCCCCTGCAAGATGTACAGCTTTTGTTCTTGCAACCTCCAGAGTGACTTTAGGAAACCGGCCTATTGTGTAAGTCCAAGCCCCGTAATTCTTTACCCATGTTTTAAACTGGAAAGTTTTCGTTCCCGCTGGTGTAACTTGAACCCTCAATCCGTCTGTTTTGGCATCACTTACAAAGTATCTTTTACCCTCTGACTTCAGGTTTCTGATTCGTTCAATGGTAAATACGATTGCTTCTTTTTTCATTTCCTTCGTCCTCTGGTTCCATGAAAAAAAGTGTTTAGCCTGTAATCATTACGCTTTTCTTTCATTCTGGTTCCATGCCGGTTCCATGAATATGCTAAAAATGGGTGAATATCAAGAAAGCTATACAGTACACATATACAGCTTAAAGCCTTATATGTCAAAGGATAAGAGGGTATAGGAAAGGTGGGGACAATTGAGGGAAACACACTTGATTAGGGCTCATAACCCGAAGGTCATAGGTTCAAATCCTTTCCCCGCTACCAAATATTCAAGCGGTTAAGTCTTTTTGACTTAACCGCTTTTTTTGTTGGGTGTCTATATTGGTGCCTACACCTCCTGTAGCGCGTCGCGAGTGTAGCGCGTCGCGAGGTTTGAAACCACTTTTCGCGAGGTTTGAAACCACTTTTGCAGCTTTTTTCCTGCCTTTAATTCAAGATTAAACAACCGTTAATTAAATTTGAAATTAGCAACTCTGCCTTGATATTTTTCCACGTTGAGCGTCAATATGTCTAGCCATAATTCCCGAGGCGATAACATTAAAACGTGATCCCCAGATTTTATAACCAAATTGAACAATGTCTTCGAGGCTCATGTGATCAGGTAATTTATCAGTTGAAGCATAGCTCCACACTTCTTGTTTAATTTTTTTCATTCTGCACCTACTGTAGATATTTCGCTCACCCTACCGGTATTTGTGGAACTTCCGTTATTAAAACTCTGTTCATATGTGCTATTCGAGTAATCGCTGCCAGCTGCATTGTATCCCTGTTTTAGCACATCACCGGCAACACTGATCCCATATCCTATCAAAGTGGCATTAGCCACATCGTGCACAATATTTTCCGCCATTTTATAGCCTGGATGAATCGAAGGGGTTACAGGTAACGGCTGTTTGAATTCGGGCATAGGTGTATATGATATGGCCAGGCACGGCTCTGTAACTGTTAACGGTTTTTTCATACCAGGGTAAAAAACCGTTCTGGAACATTGCTGCCACTTGCTTTTAAAACCTGATTTCAGAGTAGCCTCTTTGATCATCAGATCCCTGTTTTGTAAAGTCCTATGCACAGCCAGCTCTTTTAAAACAGAGGCGTCAGCGATGGTTGCCACACCGTTGTCGATGTTAACTCCAGCCGCATTTAACAACTCTGGTGTAACCATTAGTGGTGCATTAGCGCAGCCACTCAGTGCAACAAGTAACACAATCAACATTACAAAATTTGTTTTCATTTTTTTCACCTAGTTTGATCGTAATCCAAAGTTACCACGCATTCGATGCGTAGATGATTTTTTCAAACTCTCCCCATTTTTCAAATATGTCTTGCGACGTTGTGTATTGCCAACCCAGTTGTTGGCACCATCCTTACACTGCCAAGTAACACCACCATCAACCACTATTGCATCTACCGTGGTAGGCCATGTTGGAGCTGTGCCCCCCGCAGTGCCAGCAACGGTAGCAACGTAATAGTAATTATCCAGATCGCCTGTCACCTCGTCATCCACGTCATATGTTGATCCAGCTACCCACCTTGAGCCTCGATACGTTGCCAGTTGCACCTTTACTGTGCCTAAATTTGGGAATACGCCAGACCAACACAACTGCCTGGCCGATGGATCATCAAAGACAAACGTTTTGGATTGATTATTAAGTATGCCATACAGGGCAACTCTTGACGTATGGCCACCCACATCAACCGACGACCAGGTCGCATTGTCAATAATATTTGTCAATACGTAATCTATACATATTTCTCCAGCCGGGAGGGTTACTCCAGAGTCAACCGCTGAAGCATTGCTGCCATTAGCGGTTACAGTAAACGCAAACTCTGGGGATGCTGGAGATTCGGTTGCATCATCATAAACAGCAGATAACGTCCAGGCATAGGAGTAATCAAGGACAACATCAGAGGTACAATCAATAATACCAGGCGGAAAGGCGGCTACGTTACTACATGCAAGATTCCCATCTGTATAAACGTTATATCCGGTTACCGTTGCACCTTCAGGGGATGTAAATGCAAATTCGATCTCAACTGTTTTTACAATTGCCGATGCTGGAAGAGGGATCAGAAAAAAAAGGATAAACAGCAACCTACGCATAAATCATCTCCTCGTTTGCGATTGCCGCAAGCTCAGCGCTCGGATGACACAAGCCTGCATAGTCAACGATATTATATTCACCATCCGCGCCATCTCGAATCATTGGCACCGCTGGCAGCAGATCCCGCACACCTGACGCAAGGATTTTTTTAGCAATCTCGATTATCCATGAATTAATATTATCCAAAGACTTTATCATGCCACGCCGCAGGGCCAGGAAAGCGGCAACAATGGTCTCTTGCACGCAATCCTCAATATCGACATAAAATGGCACATAAAAACTATCTAATCGTTTAAACAAAAAGGCTTTAAGCCGACCTTTCTGTTGCTCAAACCAATCGTTTAACACATTGGTTTCCCCGTGCCAAAATCGCAGGAAACAATCAGCAAGGGAATGATTACTGGCCTCAGCCATGGCAACTGCCTTGACGACAAGATATTCTTTGCCGTACCATTGTAAATTGTCAGCCCGACAATTTGATCTGTCACCGTCTATAAATACCGCCTGAAAATCACCCTCTTTATTTGGATGGAAGGCCCGTAATACTTCCATGTGTACATTTATATTTCCAGCAGCCTTGAGGGAATAAAGTTGTTCACTCTTGCTTTTCGTCATGTGAGTCTTAAGCAACACCTCATCACGTTTTCTGATAGACTTCAAACGGCCCATATTTGATACAAGGATACCGGCACAATCAGGCCGATTTATCTCTCGCCATTCTTCTCCTTGCAGATCCGGTATGGCTTTAGATTCCAACGTGCCCGCATGGGTTAAACGGTTCCAACATTTCCGGCACAATCCTTTGCCATAAACAGGTGCTTCACACCCTTGCGAACAGGTTTCCCAACCATGATTGAGAGCACCACCAACAGTCCCTTTGGCTTTAAAATAGCAGTCACGGCACAATCCTTTTGCATAGTGTTTTTTATTACATTCACTGCATTTTTTTTCAGGCTTTTTATACAGAGGATCGCCGTGGATATTGTAGTTGTAATAGTGCTTGCGGCAAAACCCCTTACAGAATGCCGATTTATCACAGCCTACGATTGTACAGGATTTACTCATATCATTGATTCCGAATGATAAATTTTGATCCAGAAATTTGTAGACGATCACCATTAACACGGCCAATTTTTCGGCCTGTTGGCTCGGAGTAAAAAGACCCCTGGAGACCAGGTGTAAATGTCCATTCGACCCCGTTTATATCTGGATCATCAATTGGTGTGGCAATAACTGACGCACCAGCCATTGGTTCAGCAACATATGTAGCAGTAATTGTTAATTGATCAGGGTTTGATTGTGTACCAAGGGTGTAACTGCCGTCGTAATTAACTGAGTTTGATATTGTGACGGTTTGACCAGCGACGTAACCATGTGCAGACAGCGGCAGATTTACCGTACCATCACCATTATCGGTAACCTCAGCTCCAGTTATCTGTACTGTCTCTGTTCCGGCAAATGTCTCAGCGACATAGGTGGCGGTGATTATGATATTTGACTCTGTTGCCGTGGTCTGATCTGGAAGAATATAATCACCGTCATAGTTGACCGTGCCTGTGATTGTTACCGCATCTCCTGTTTTAAAAAGATTTGAACCCATTGGTATGGTAACGGTTCCATCCGTATTATCGACGGCGTCACCTGCATTTATATTTTTGCTCAAAGCAAGGGTAAATTGCCGCATGATAGGCCATATCGGCTCTGTGACTCCAGTTGTGCCAGCCCTTGTAACCTCCCACCAATAATTCAGGGATGGGTACTCGCCAGCACTGATTTTATCACCAAGAACATAGGCTGTTGATGCAAACCAAGGCCCGCCCTCTGTCGCCATGGTTTGCCCGGTTATGTGTGTTGTCGATTTACCATCAAGATCCGTGCAAATATTATATGTTCTGTCTCCTGTTGGATCGTCCCACACGCTCGCTATTTGAGTTTTCCCGGAAAAAAACGCAACATAGATTCTGCGCTTTGCAATCACATTATTCCACTCAATATCCATATATGATTTATCACCGGCACTGAGCCAAAGGCTGGATGGAGGAGTGTAAACAAGAGTCATGCAGGTGCTTGCAGCAGCACAAATAGAGGGCAAAAACAGCAATATAAAAAATATAAATCTCATAATATCACCTACCATGTGGCGATTGCCGCACGCAGCCACGTATCTGTTGCAGTACAGATATAGATATATCCTGTATCATATGCCCATGTGCCAGCAGTGCAGGTGTCCACTGCTGTCGCCGGTGCTGACACAGGGGCAAGAGTAACCTCAGAGTCACGAGCGATAACCGTGTCAATAGCTGCGTCAACTATAAGAGTCGACGGTGTGTTGTTGATTATTGCAACGACCTCAGCAGATGTATCGACTGTGGGGTCAACTTCTGTAAATGATGTCAGATAACCATTGTTATCTGCAAAAGCATCGACCTCAGTTTCCGTTAATTTATTGGCGCTGAAAGAAAGATTGCCAGCCCCGTCTGTTATTAGTGCGTCGTCAGCTGCACCATCGGCAACAGGCAAAACTAATGTTACATCAGCAGCCATATCAGCAGCAGCCTTCAGCGTAAAAATATTAGTGCCGTTTGCCGGGTCTTCCTGCAAGCCAATCTCTCCAGTCTCTCCAGTTGATGGTGCGCCAAAATCAAAACTATCGGCAACAAGCGTGGTAAAAACTGCCGTATTTGGGGTAACAGACCCGATAGGGCCAGGTGCCGTAAGATCAACTGTGCCACCTCCACCATCACCCCATAACAACGTCTTTGCGCCATCAGTTTGTAAAACCTGTCCGGCAGTACCGTCAACCGACGGCAGAGTTAAAATCAAATCAGCAGAAAGCGAGGAAGGAGCCTTAAAACCAACGATATTTGAGCCATTATCAGGGTCTTCCTGCACATACATTTCGCCGGTGCTGCCAGAAGGCGGAGGGTCAACAATTAATGATTCAGCAGTGATGACGCCGGTAAGAGTAAGTGTGGTTCCTGTTGCATCACCGATTGCCGGATTTGCTCCGAGTTTTGCATCCCAGCCTGCTTTTTCCGCATCGGTCACTACTCTATGAGTGCTATCATCTGTTAATTCTGATAAGGCGGTGGGTATAGCAGGAGTATTAATCAAATCCGCATAATCCTTATTCCATGCTACGAAAATTGGATCTGTCTCGGTATAGGTCTTGATATACCCCATGGCGCCTATATCGCTATCGCTCAAATGGGTATCAGTGTCCACAGTATGAGCCCCGGTAACAAAACCAAATGCCTCAATACCAGCCTGATCAATATGGGTGTCAAGATCGACATAGTTCGTCGGATCAATAGTGCCCTGGTTAGCCAATGACCAATCGACAAAACCTGAAAAAAGACCATACAGTTCTGTAAAATTGCTATTCATCCGGCTACGATTAACCCCCATCGTCACACCGTTATCCAGCGTCAGCTGTGCCGCAATGGTTGCAATCGGCGTAGCCATACACATCAATAGCCAAATTATTGTAAAGAGTAGTCGTCGCATATCAATCCTCCCATGGTGCTGTATCATCCCAAATATCACTATCATTCCAGACGTGCAGCGGTTGTCCGTCTGTTTTTATGACGACAATAAGCGGAGCCCGCCTATGTTTTTTTGACCCCCTGCAATTGCCGGATAAAACAGCAGCCTGAGACGCCTGCAAAATGGCTCTACCAGTACATTCCATTATTATTCCCTATTCCCAGTGGGCATCGAGTGGATCCGTCGGATCCTCTTCCAGCTCCAAACAAAAACGCCCTTTAGTGATGACTATGATTTTTGTATTATTAAAATCCAGCTGCACATTACCACCGCTCCGAAATGGCACCGGTGTATCGCTGCTCTGGCTCGCAGAGCGCACACTGACCACTTCAGCCGGTTTTAATCCATCCACCGAGATTGTAACCGGAGGTGAGACCACGTCGAAAAAACCCGACAAGCCCTTTACTGCCCTCGCTGTCCAAATTATATTTGCCATTTTTTACTCCCTTAAATAAAGCGTGATTAAAGCGGCTTTATAATGAGTTTTTTAGTCTTTGTGCTGCAACCAGAATGGCCACCCTAAAAGGGTTGTACCAATCCACATAATATTAGCCACCGCTTCGTAAGTTTTTCCCTTGCGCCTGACGCAATGCCAAAGATAAAGATTAGCCTGAAAATACGTAACTTTCCCACTGCCAAAATATTCATCATGTTCCTTACAGCAGTCTCCCCACTGGTATTTTGTCCCTGGAATTCCATCGGGGAACAGTGTGCAATAATCTTTTGCTGCCATTTCTTTACTCCTTGTTAACGAGGATCAACCCAGTTTTCGAGATCTTGCAAAGACATTGTCGTTAACTGATTTTTCAGCCCCCACCCCTCCTGCAGCCTGCCTTTTATATACATTTTCCCAGCCCGTACAAACGTTTTATACGCGGTAATATCCGCTATCGTAAGCATTACCGGTGCACCATTCGCAGCTGTTGCCACTTTGATCTCGACAGGAAAATATGAAGACACATCAACACCATCAACAGCCAGCTCAACATAAAGATTTTTTTCACCTTCAAAATTTGCCTGGTCACGATCAAGCATCCGAACAGCTTGGCCACTTGCATCTGGATATACCCATCCTGTTGCTATCAGTTCGTCTGTCTTTTTATCAACAGCATCAAGGGTATCGATTAGCAACTGTTGTTTTTTTTCTGTATCGTTCATGCCGTAATATGGGTCTGCCATACGGTCAATATATAACTGGATGTTGGCAATCAACTGTTCATATGGCTCAAAGGGGATCATGCTTTCAGAGATCAACGGATTTTTACTGTCTTGGAAAAACGGCAACTGCGGTTCATATCCCACATAAAATTTACCTGTAAAATCATAATCAGTGTATTTCAGGCATTCGGCAAAACTGTTGAAATGCACTGCCAGACCATCAATATTTTGAATAACAACCATGCTGCCATGTTCAACAAGCACCATACGTTTGTAATTACTCATTCTATACCCCTGTATATTTGATAAAAATCAATGTGTGATGTGGTGGATCAAAGTCAACCGTTGTGTTTACAACATGGTAATGTCCGACACCGTTACTGTGGAGTCCAGGCTCATTAACACCATTGCTATTTGTGCCCCAGTTATGCCGGTGGGCCTTACTGTTCGTCGTCGCTGATATTGTTATTTTTCCGTCGCCATCCTGCACACCAAGCTTGGACACATCAAAACCTATGAAATAATCAACAAGATCAGGAGTGCCGTTAGCCCCATTACAAATACTCCAGCCGTCAGGTGGCGTGGCCGACTCCCACATGGCATACATCCCATCAACTACTCCTATTTCCTCTGTTGCTGATGTCCACAACCCCAGATACATACGTTTAATATTGTCAGTCACCGTAACGGCACCAAAGCTGTGTGAGCCCATATTAGCGCTTGCGTTACTCTCAACAACTGTGCCTGTATTCGGGGCCTCCCCAAACCCATTCATATGGTGATGGTTCCCACCATCTGGCGTGTCCCCAACGCTTTTACTCTCAACAACCAGCTCTGCGGCTGTGCTGTTTGTACCCGCGAGCAAAGATCCGGTGTCAGTTACATCGTCTAAATCTGGTTGAATTACATCTGATAATATCCCTGTTTTGGGGGGCATGTTTTTTAATTCAGCAACCGATTTAATTAATATATATTTACGCATCTGCGGGGTATAATTCGCAGTAGCTCCATGGGCATGATACCCAACTGCACCGTAAGTAGTTCGACCGTTTCCACCAGCACTTGCATTACCCATATTGCTCGCAAATCCAGTACCTCCGGCGTGGCTTCCAGCTGCTCCTGTTGTCACTCCAAATGCCTCAACACCTGCCCCGGAGATCCCAGCCACGATGCTCCCTTTTATGGCACCATCCACAGCAATAAACTGTCCCCAGCCGCTGGGGATATTATCTGCGGTGTCAAGATATGGCACGATGATTCCAGCGGGCACGATAATTCCACCCCCGGTCGCCATCCACCAGTTTCTAAGCATAGTTCACTCCACAGAGACCACCGTCTATATTTGAGCCAGCATCCTCGTTGGCAAACACTAGCCGAACCCTGCCTGTTGTGATATCTGGGGCTTTGCCATCAGGCCATTTGATACTACTATCCCAGGTCACAAATCCCCCACCAGTAATCACCAGCATAACGGTTTTATGCCTGCCATTTGGCCACCCGGAAAACGATATGGTGACCGCTGATGTCAGATTTAGGGTAAAAACATCAGCGGCTTTGACATCAATGGTGGTATCAACACTGATATTGCCGTAATTGTGCATCGACTGGCCTTCTCTGCCCGAGAGGTTATACCAATTGGCCCCATTATCTAAAGTTGGGTCAATCCCGACACACGCTGTGGTCACACAGCGATATGTCGCGCCATTGCTTCCGGCCACGACATCGGGAAAATTGTACGTCGACCCCATATTGTGCGCCGCAATAGGAGTAGTCTGGTCAAGACCTGATGTGATTTTATTTAATTCTGTTATCGCCGCGTTTATATCAGTGCCAAAGCCAGTTAGAGCATCAACAAAGGCATCAGCCTTTTGTGCAAAATCTTCTGGATTGGTTTTGGTCGGTGGCTCAGGCAGAATGGTCACTGGAGATATGTTTAATGCCATAGCGTTTCCTCTAAATAAGTCCTTCTATTTCTATCGTGCACCAGGAGCGATTCGCCCCGGCAAGAACAACGTCAAAATCTTTAAAAATGCCGAAGATAACCAGAGATTCATATTCAATCCCCGGATTATTGGCAGACCAGGCGGTGGGTGTCCCCCGCAAACCGGCAAGTAATTTATACACGGCATCCAGCTTGTAATTTTCAATACGCATCTTCACGCTGTTGCGCTTGGCCCAATACCCCTTTGTGACCGTTGTCCTGCCCAGATCGTCGGTATCCCTGGTGGAAAAATCAACCATCCCGGCACTGGCATCCCACTGTGTTATGCCGATATCAAATGACCTGCCAACGATAACATTGCCGCATTTTGCCGTTTCACCTGGTTCGGCAATGATCCTGATACCAAGCACCCCGGCGTAGGTGATCACCGCTATATCTGCAGTGGCATCATTTTTTGATGAAAATTCCCCAAAGAAATATTCATACCAGTCTGAGATGGCGGCAATAACGGCAGCGCCATAAACAAGATCAACTTCACCGGACCAGAGCAGCGTTGTTTCTGTTGTGTCCCAGAGACTCAACTCCACACGCTTGCCCGCAAGGCCAAAGAGTGCTACATAATCAACCCGTTCAATATCGAGGGTGACATATATTTCATTCGAATTTTCAGTCTGAGTATTGACGAATTCATCAAACATCGCATACTGATTTGTCGAGCCAAGAACCTTCCAGAAGCCGATCTCATCTTCACTGGTAACAGTCCAGTTGGTATGGGTTCCTTCGCCTGTCGCCGAATAAACGGTCACATCAAGCTGGCCGCTGCCACTGTCATATGCGGTCACTTCTCCCGTCATTTTGACGGTCTTGGGTGTCGTCGTCTTTGTGATTAGAACAATCATCCCAGGACTAAAGGAAAGCCCGGCCTCTATCGTTAATGTCTTTGTACCGTTTCCGATCAACACACTGGTTGAGCTGGTACCTATTTCTTTAACCGGCTGCAGCCAGTCGGCAGGCGGGCGGTTGGTATTATTGCCCCGCAGTGATTCATATACTGTGTGTGGCGCAACGTCAGAAACCTGGACAGTATCTCCCAGGCCATATGTTGTGGTCGACAGCCATTCCGCTTCACTGTTTGCCGGAACTGTGGTTGTCTTAAGTGCAATTGCACGTGGATCAATTACTCTCATGCCACGGCCTCCTGCTTGCTTACAGGGATGCCTGCATATTCAAATCTGGCCAGGATCTTCGCTGTTTTACCGGTGTTTGCTGCAACGGCAAGACCAATTGCTTTTAGTTCCTGTTTAAGCGATTGTATTGCCGCCACAACACCATTGCCACTGCCTCCAAAGCTCCCGTCTTTAATGGATGCGGAAAGGATATCCATGGTATCGGCATCGACTACGCCTTCACCGAATTTAAGGGCACCCCAGCCGTCCTCGCCACTTGGCACCATTAACTTATTGACAACTCCGCCATTGGCCCACCAGCCACTGTCTGAATCATCCTCTCCGAGATTGCCGGGGCTGGATGGATCACGGTTGCCTCCAGGAGAAGTACCGCCACTGCCTTCATCGAGGGAATGTTCTTCGGGATCAATCTCACCAAAGGAAATCCTATCGCCGGTTACCGGAGAATGGCTCTCTCCCGGATGGTCAATATCGTCAAAGAAATCACTCAGGGCCTGATCAATGGCTGCGAGTTTGGCGGCCTCCTGCTGTGCTATTGCTTCCGCCAGCAGATCATTAAGCCCAAAATTAACCCCCAGATCCTGGGATATCGCAGCCATTGTCTCATCAAGGCTCATGGAACTGTTTATGGTGCCAACATGGGTGGCGTACATGTCCAAATCCTTTATTGCGCCAACAATAGCACCCCCGGAATATCCCATATCCTCCAGTTGATCGCGAACGTCCTCAAATCCTCTGAGGTCGAATGCATCACCGACACCATCACCAATCATCCCACCAAGCAGCCCACCAATGGATTGCACACCTGGTATGGCTGTACCTATGGCACCTAAACCGAGCAGTGCCGCAAAACTACCGATAAACCCACCTGCATCAGCCCAATTGCCATACAGACCGAGTTCACCTTTTAAACTTTTTGCCTGGGCGCCAATAACATTATTGGTCATGTTTTTTGGTGAGAAAACCTTGGCCAGTTGCGCTGCCAGCGTGTTTGTAAAAATACCAATGCCAATGGCTTCCAGCATATCCTTGCCAAGATCATCGCTGAAATAACCGGAAAAACCATCATCCCACCCTTCGGGGCTGGCAAGCTTTGTCGATGCAACAAGTGAATCAAAATTACTGGAAGGCCCCATGGTACCAAAGTTATCCCTGATCTGGTCGGCATGCCCTTTGGGGATAATCATCTCACCCTGCTGGATAATCGCCGGGACTTCGTCATCTTTCAGATCCCACATTCCTGCGTGGAAAATATCCCAGTTTTCAAACATATTACCGATCTTTGATGCGGCCCATTTTGCAGCCATCTCAGCAATAACAGCAGCCATTTTCTGCAGCATAGAGTCCCAAAGATCGCCCCAGGCACCACCAAGTCCGCCAAACTCCTCAACCAGCACATCGCCAAGAGATCCCTTAAAAGTGTCAAAGGCTCCAGTGGCAAAAGTCTGCCATTGCCCGAGCATGGAGTTATCACCAGAGACCATAACCTCATCGGAAAACATCTGTAGATCTCTGAACATGGTAGTGGTATCAACAAAGAGACTTTCCATATTCCCGCTGGCAGCATCATTGAGCCCTGCAAAGCTGGACTCCACACCACCTTCACCAAGAAGGGAAATATTTGCGGCCTCCCCGACGGCTCCAAAACCATCAATCATCTGCTCAAACATATCTGTTGCACTGCCGGATCCACCAACAACGGCATCATGCAGCTGCTTATACGATGCTACCTGGACACTGGTGGATTGTTTAACGGCAGCTGCTGTTTGTACAGCTACTGCCGTTTCCTCTTTGCCTTTTTCTTTAACCATCACCACATAACCGGCAATTGTGGCTTTAATACTGTCATAGCCCTTATTCGTCTTCTCAATATCAGCCATCACCTGGGCGGTAACATCCGAGCTCGATGCGGCAAAGGTGCCAAGTGCCTGTTCAACACCGTCAAAGGGATTAACGTCAATGGCACCAATCTGCACCAGACCATCAAAGACCATATCAAGAGGGGTTAATAAGTTACGAATACCACCAAACAGATATTCAACCGATACGGCGATCGCATTAATAGCAGCAGTACCAACCAGCTTAATGCCAAGCCATCCGTTGTGAAAAAAACGCATGGTCTCAACGGCGTAACCAAGAGCCTTGAGCAGCTTCACTGAAATAACCTCGGCCAGAGAATCAACAGATCCCTCACCGGTGGAAAAGCCGGCATTGATTTTGGCCATCACATCTGCTGCAACCGGCAAAAGCCTCTTGCCCATGGCAGCGGTCAGATTTTCGACATTGGCATCAAACTGTTTTAACTGATTGGCATAGCCATCCGCTGTCCGAGCCATATCTCCAATTGCGGCAGCAGATCCCTCCAGCATCATCTTATATGCGGCCTGAGCCTTATCCGCTGCAGTCAATTCATCTTTGGTTGCTGCAAGCCCCATGGCAAGGGCTTTTTCCTGTACGGTGGTGGCATTGATCACCACCCCGTATTTTTTCATTGTCTCGTAATTGCCCACCAGGGCAGACTGGATATCATCCATCACCTGGGCGGTTTCGATATTATTAAAACTGCCCAGATCAGCAGCCAGGGTGGTTACACCAAAGGACATTTTCCCGGCAGCTTCCGGCACCATACCCATGGGTACAAGCAGATCCTGTAGAGAGGAGAGATACTGTTTTGATTCACGCCGAGACATGGCATAGCTGTTTACCAGCTCAGCGGCCCAGCTTTCAGCTTTGCCCTGCTGGCCGTCAAAGACCACATCAAACTTGCCCTGTACTTCGGCAAGATCAGAAGCAGCACCAATGGATTTCAGCATCCCGGCAGTCAGTGCTGCAAAGGCGGCAACTCCACCGGCAAGAGTAATGGCACCGAGCTTGCTGATCGAGCCCAGGGTGAGCTTTGCACCATTGTCAAGATCGGCAATCGACTTGCGAAACCGGCGCATGGATTTTTCACCTTTTGCCCCGGCACTCTTTGACACATCACCCAGCTTTTTCAGCCGAACAGAGCCCTTGTCGTCAACCACAACTGATATTTTAATGGTAGAGCTTTTTGACATTGCTTCCCGTTCTCTTATTTAATCCCCATTAAAGGGCATGTTAATCGTGGTTTTAAAGCCGCTTTTACCAGGGCCAGATCCAGCCATTCTTCATAGCTGAGATCATCTTTGTCAAATGGATACCCGGCCTCCTGCAGCTGGCCTATTTCCTGCAGTTTCCATACATAGGGGTGTATATCCCCCGGCCTGCATGATGTGCATTTTTCGCATGTCCACTTAAAATGTTTGCCAAATTCGGCCCGACAGCGGGCCTCTTTTTTATCGCTACAGAGGCCCCTGGCAAGGGCCGCTATATCTGCGCTTACTTTCCCAGATCTGCCGCAACTTCCTCACTATCAACCGGTTCAGCAAGGGAATCTGTTTCATCATCATCAAAGGTAAGGCCTCCAATAGATGTATTCTCAAAGGCATGGGCACCGAGCAGCATCAGATAATCAGATTGATACTGTTGCAGCAGCTCCTTCCAGTCTTTCCGATAGTTCTTTGACTTCGGATCAGAGGAAATCAGTTCAAACCCGGCCTTGTTTTTTGCAGGAATAGCAAAATCACCCTCCCGCATACCTGTACATATGGCCAACCCTCCGGCAAGCCTGGTTGCAGCCAGATCGTTTGTTATTTTCCGGCCCTGTCGTTTGATCAGCCGGTTTGAATAGTCGATGCGCTGCTTCGTGGTGGGATCAGCCCAGTAGAGCACCGCTGACCCTCCCTCATATTCAAATTCAAGTTTGTTATCGCTGTTGCTCTCAAGTATCAGTGGCATCATATCTCCTTTGAAAATTTGTTTTAATGCTGAGCGTATCCGCTCGCCTGGTTACGTATCGTATGGATAACCGATGGATATGTTCCGCCATCGAGCACCAGCAGATCTCCGGCCTCAGCAAGCTTTTTATCTTTGACAGAAAGCGGTGCATCCAAAATCCCAAGTTTGGGGATTACCGTCTTCATCTGGTACGTTTCTCCGGTGGCAAACTCATCGCCAATCAAATTCAGCTCCAGGCCGATATACTGGTTCTGCTCCAGATAATTCTGCACGATATAATCCCGCATCTCTTTACCCAGTTTAATGGTCTGTTCCCGCGCCGGTCGCAGGCAGGTATTGGCATGATTATTACAGCCACCAGGTGCAAAAGAGACAGAGAGACTATTGGCAAGAGAGTAGGTCACCTCATCCACTTCAGAGCTGATATCACGCCCGCCCACAAAGGCACTGCCGTTCCAGGTACCGCCAACAACAACCGTCAAACCGCACACCAGCATCGCAGATTCTTCAATGGTCGGAGGAAAACTCTCCCAGGCGGCAGCAGTGGGCATATACATCACCGTATAATTGAATGTGCCGGTATCACTGCCCGGAGCCACAATGGTAAGCTCGGCAGGAGTAGCAGCAGAAACAGCGCTAACAACAACCTCCGTGCGTACACCGGGCGTCAATTCAACAAAAACCTGGTGAATGGCATCCAGCCGTTCCTCAGCCGTCCCCCCCTGCACCCCGTTTGCAGCAAGGCTTATACTCGTCACATTCCCGGCTGCAGCCACGGTTTCAGTCTGCACATTGTTTTCAAACTTGCCCGTGCCTTTTAAAGAGCAGGAAAGCTTTGCAAATTGATCCTTGGCATAACTCAACTCCACCGAGTCAACAAACATCGATGAAAAAAGCCTTTTGGATACACCGGCAAGCTTCTGACCGCAGGTCATGCCAAGCTGATCCCGGCTATAGTCAAAGGGGTTCTGCCGGGGCACGATGGTATGCAAAAAACCGGAGCCCTGGGCAACACTCGTACAATCCCCCAGACCATAGGCCAGAAACATGGCAGCATGCTGGGCCATCATCTTTTCAAAGCTCAAAGAGACCGAGGAGGTATTGCCACGGTTATAGACCCGGCTGGCCTCTTCAACTCCGTTGGCCTCTTCCACATCGGTTTCCCGGCGGGGATCGAGTTTAATAATATTGTCAATGCCTACAATCAGCGATGTATCAAGCGTCTGCGCTGTATTCATGGCGGTTTCTGCGTTTGTGGCCGATATGGCCAGCAGGTTTTCGGTAGCTCTCAGGGATCTCATTTAGTCCCTCCCCTGGTCGTGGCGGTTTTTCCGGCAGCTTTGGCTGGTTTGACCGTCATAAATTTATCTTTATAATCAGGCGGGATATCACAGTCCGGATAGAGCGTATCCTTCTCATATCGTCTGCCTGAAAACCTGCCAGCGTTCACCACAAACCCTGGTTGATTGTCTCTCAGTCGTTTCATTTTTTGTTCCCTTTCCCTTTTCCTTTTCCCTATCCGTTTGTGGCCACACCCCGTTTTTCATAGAGTAGCCCCAGTTTTTTGCGCACCATCTCAGAGCCGTTTTTCACCATAAAAAGCTCAGACTCCGGATCAAAAACCACTCGCACCCGATCCATACCGGAAAGCCCGAGTTTATTGCCTTCAAGCGCCGTAATACACGCCTTCTGAATTTCAAGAACACCATTATCACCACTGACCGCCGCCTCTTTTTTGCCAAGATCACAGAAGATAGCCAGGGTGATCCCCATCGAATAATCCTTTGAGTATCCTGCGCCATAGCTATGCTCAACCTTGCCATCCTTAATGCCGATACAGGGCCTCTTTACGCCCTGGGGAATAAAACCGATATGGGGCGTGATATAGATATCCCTGTCCCGCACATGGGCAAGCTCACTCTGCAAACGGGCTTTGATGGCGTCCAGCAGCTCCTGCATCAGTATTTCTCCAGTTCATCTTCGCCAAAAAGAGCAGCAGGGCCAGAGATGGCAAGAGACTCTTTATCCCCACTGCCGGATGGCTCAGCAACACCGAGTGACAACTTGCCTTCACCGATTTTCTCTAAGAACCGGATTGCATTTTCATGCCGTTTCTCCCACATTTCAGAGTTCAGATCCCGCCTGATATGCAGCAGATGTCCGGCCAGATCAACACAGATCGATTTCAGTATCGGCGGGGTAGAGCTAAAGGGCAGATTGTAACGTGATGCGAGGTAGCCATCGATTACCACCGTTGCCGTTTCCAGCGCTGCATCAACCCTGCCACTGTTCACCGTGCCCAGATCTTCATCATCGGTCAACCCGATCAACGTCTCTTCCGGCAAGAGTTTTAAAAGGTCGCTACTGTCGGCATAACTCATTATTAATCACCTGTTAAACTGTCATTGTAGCGTTTCCAGGCAGCATCACGATCCCTTGCAGAGACCATCAAACCAACTCTTTTTTCAAGAGCACTGGTCTGCGGCTTACCCGATTTCGTCCAGAATTCTCCATTACTCTTATCAGGATCAAGCCCGCCAATGGCTGCAACAAGCGGATCGTTGCCAGGTTTCTCTTCTTCCAGTTCGGCAAGCACCACAACCTCACTGTTTAAGAGTTTTCTGGCAGTTGCCGCATCGGCTTCAAAACTCTCACCAGGTGCGACGATATCGTCACCGTGGTAAACAACATGCCCTTCACACACCTCAACTTTAAAACTCTCCATCATTTGTAACCTCCAGCCAAGAAGGGGGCAGGGTAGACCCCTTTTGGCTTTCTTTGGCTTCTTGGCCTATATAACAGTAGCCCAGACAGCGATCAGCCGGGTAAGAACAGGTAGAGGTCTCGATTCAACCTTGATCCATTTACCGGAAGGATCCTTCTCATCCCACATCTTCGAAAAGAAGATATCCGCTTCCTTGCCTTTACCGACGCCACCGGGTGCATCGAGATCAATAACCGGTGCAAAAAGTTCTGCAGCCCCATCGGAGACAATACCGACGAGTACAAAAACATCTTCAGGGATCATATCGTGCATCACCCCGTTATCATCGGTATAGGTGCCGTCATACTCCTCGATCGATACCTTGGCCAGCCGTGCAACACGGCCCTCTTCGGCCAATTGCTGACCGAGATAGAACTTTAGTTTTTCCAGAATATTTGGGTTGTTTAAGAGAGCGTCCATGGCGCCACTACCGCAATAGGCGACAAACTCAGAGACAATACCACCGGACTTTTGAGTAATGAGTTTTTTCCAGGCCCGCAGATTCTTGATAGGATCAGATGCATCATCAGCCCACAGTGCGGTACCGGATAACACCGGCTTCATCTCAGCCGGTACATTAAAGTTCACCAGCTGTTTACCGTTTTTATCGACAACTACACCGGAAAGCGCCTTTACCGCCTGGAATTCACGGGTAAGATCCGTGTTTGCTTTCATATCAGCCTGTTCTTCTGCAACACGTTCTTTCAGCAGCTCAGTCTCGGTAACCGAGCCGAATTTACGCATATCGGCCAGATCATTTGCACTGATCAGCTCTTTGGTTGCATAACGCGGGGCCGAACAGGTCACCTCCACCTTGCCAATCCCACCACGCACAGTCGCTTCGGCACTGGTGGCAATGGAGGCCATCAGGTTATTGGTGGCCGTCTTCACATCCCAGGCAAAAATACCCGTGAGCTGTCGCTTCTTTTTAGCAAAGACCTTATCGAGAACAGGTGTCTTTACCGGCTTCATTTTGTTCACCGTCAAGGTCAACATTCTGGCTGTAAAATTATCTGCCATTTTTTCAATCCTCCTGCCATGAAGGGGTCAGGCCCCATTTTGGCTTTCGCTTATTTAAAGTAAATTCCGCGACCCTCAAGGGCCGTTTTTGCAGCCGCATCAAGGCCGGTCATATTGGCCTCAACGTAGACCCCTGCAAAACCGCAGGTGGCATCCACATCAGCCGATGCTGCTGCAGCATCTTCCATAAGAACTGCAACGGGGTTTTGACTGCCATCCGAGCTGCCGGAAACATATGCCTTCATCTTGCCTGTGGCGGTAATCCGGCCAAGGACGGTACCCCGAACCAGATCTGCACCGGCGAGGACGGTTTCCGGTAACAGCACCGGCCCGAAGTTGGAAGAGCCGATATAGGCCTTCATGTCTTTTGTTACTGTGGTTGTCATTTGTCTCTCCGTATCATTTTTTAATTGAGCAAAAAGGGGATTGCGCCTACTTCACCTGGTGAGCTGCCGCCATCTCCTCAGCCGCTTTTTCATCTTCGGCAAAATCATCAGCTTCTTTCTTTTTATTATCTTCAGGTTTCACCATCTCCTTAAAAAGAGGATGCTCGGAAAAGGAGCTGATAAACTCCTTAAACCACTGGGCCCTGGTCTGCTTTTTCCCTTCAGCAAATTCAAAGGTCTCTTCCTGGGATTCCAGACCATCCATAAAATCAGCCAGCCCCTTGTCTTTCCAGGCGGGCAGGATTTTTCCGTCCTTTATGCCAGCCTCAATAAAGTTTTCAATCCCTTTGCGCTGCATCTTCTTCTGCAACTCAGCAAAGGAAGCTGCACTCTTTTTGGCTTCCTTTTCCTTGTTGCCGGCTTTATCTTCCGCCTCTTTGCGCAACCGTTTTTCCTCATCCAGCTTCTTCTGTAGCTTTTCAAGCTCCGTCATGTTCGCCTCCTCTCCTGTATTTTCGTTATACTCATAGGTTATGGCCTCGGTATCATCACTAAACGTGATATCCTTTAGCCCTTTTACAGCGGGAGGCTGTGCTCCCAAAAATCCGATATGTCGTATGGTGCCATCCGGGTAAACAGAGATGGAACGTTTTTTAAAACGACCCTCCTTTACCAGCTCAGTAAATTCAGGTGCCACCTGATGAAATTTCCCCAGCAGGGTATCGCCCGTCCGTTTTACCTTTTGCAGCCAGCCATACGCCGGATCGTTGGCCCTGGGATGACCGACAACGACCGGTGCCTCATGCTCAGCTGCACCATAGTTCTTCACCATCTTATCCAGATCGCCCGTTGTCCATGTTTTGGCAACACCGTTTGAGCTGGTATGCTGACCGCTCTTAAAAATTTCAATCCATCCCTTCATATACTTGAGTCCTCCTCGGTTACATGATCTGCAAATATTGCCTGTATCTCAATGCCGTCCTCATCCTGGAACATTAAAAACTCACGGGCGGGAATCCTTGTCTTCCTGCCGCGACCCGCCATGCCGCCAAAGTTTTGGATGGCTGCGTATGCCGCTGACCCTGCACCGGGAGAAAATGTCACCGCATCTTTTGTCACCTCGGTACTGATTCTCTTCAGGGTGCCGGAGCGCACCAGAATCTCCCCCGGCCATTTGCCTGTTTTCTGCCGCTGCGCCTTTGTCGATTCCGCCAGATCCGGCCAGCCGGGGCGACCACCTTCTTCAAAGTTTTTCTGTATGGAGCTGACACCCAGCTCACCGACAATCTCCAAAGCCGGGGTGAAATCCCTGCAGCGGGAAATAGCCCTTGCAACACGCTTTTGCATGGTGGTATCATCATATTTGTAAATCAGCCCAGGTGGCGGCATCAGGAACCCCGTTTAAAATACGTTTAAACTTTCGTGTATCGAAGGCCTTTGTTTTCTACGCCTCATTGCTCGCCTCAACCTCAAAATCGCCTTACAGCTCAAATAAGAGCTTTATAAATTCTCTTCTTTTTCCCGTAACTGTCTGGTCAATCTTTCCAGCTCACTCTCATTGCCATGCCATCCCTCATCTGGCAGTAATACGTGCTTGGTGATACGACCGGTCTCCTTGTCGAGATGTTCAAATGTGGTACCGGCCAGATCCTTTTTTTCCACCCCATAGCCATCCCGTTTCACTTCACGCTCCGACAGCGACACAACCTGGCATCTACAATTAAAACCGTTGGGTGGATACCAGACCTGCCATATCGGATTTGTATGATGGAAGACCTTGCCGTTCATCTCAGCATGGGCCGGGCGCGTGGAGCCATCCCGGATAGCGATATATTTCCAGTAGGGTCTGGCTTTTAAGATATGGGGCTTTGTCAGCTGGTTGTATCTACCAGCCTGGAAAGCGGCATGCATATTGGTGCGATAGAGTGTTTCAATATGGTGGGCGGCCATTGTATCAAGCCCGCCTGCAATAAAGATGGTATCTATCTTGTCCCTGAAACTGTTGATATCACCATCCGCTTCCATCACAGCCAGCAGCTCGTTTTTTATCAGTTCAAGCACCATCGCACGGGTGATCCCCGAGACGAGAAACGCCTTTGCCCTGAAGTAGTCGATCGCTTTTTTAAAAGGTTTTCCTGCGCCCCATTCAGCTTCTGCAAAATCTTCATCTTTGATGGATGAAGATCCAAGCCGTTCGCCCTCAAGCATTGCGGCAAGCAGCGAGTCCGCCAGCTCCGTGCCATCGGTTTTGCTTAACCGGGTACCAAGACCACCAATATCTGCCAGACCACTCTCAATTGTCTTATGCCCTTTTGTCCATCTGCGGATCATCTTCTTAAAGCCTGCGAGAATATCAGCCCCATCCTGGACATAGGCAGCGACAGAATCATCAAGATGATCCATGGCGCCTGCAGCGGCCACAGTCTGAGAATCTTCTGAATGGTCAACAGGCTCACCTTTCCCGAGATCCCCTGCAGCAGTTTCTGCAACCAGTTCAAAATCATTTTCCTGATAGCCATAACGCCGCACATAATACGATTTACTGAGGCGCAGCCTGCCACCACTGCCTTCTTCCAGAATTTTATCCCGTTCGGCAAAATCCTTTTGTGGATCTTCAGCCTCAAAAAAAGTACAGACAGGCGGCGGCACATCATCACCGTTGGCCTGTGCGTAAATTTTGGCTATTTCATCAAGTGCGGTTTTTGCCAGCAGCTTATCGCTTTCCTGAAAAGTTGAGAGCACTTCGTTATGTACCTGTCCCAGGGCGCGTGAACCTTTATCCCCGGCCTCGGTGGTCAGTGTCTGCCCCTGGATAACCTTGCTGATCTCATCATCCATGGCCTTGCGCATCTTATCAAAGACCATATAGCCACCACCGGTCTTGCCGGAGCCGCCAAGCATCTCAATACGATCACCGTCTGGCACCACAGCCACGGCATTACGAACCATGCGCTCAAGCTTATCGAGCATCGCCTGTTGTTCATCAGGCGAGGTACCTCTGGAATAATGGCCAAGCAGAAAGGGCATGCCATATTTTTCCATAAAGGTGACCCAGAACTTGAGCCCACCCTTTTTAAAGGTGATGGGCCAGAAGCAACGACTCAACAGCCGCAAACCATATGGATTGTCATAGGTGGGGAAATGCCGCGCAAAAACAAATTTGCCCCAGGGCAGTTTATCTCCATCCTCCGGCTCATCAAGAGATCTGAAACGGGGTTCATTATCCGTATCAAAACCAAACCAGCGCACAGGTTTTGCCTCAAGCTTCTTCAGGCGCAACCGTCCTTCCACTGGCTCAAAGGTCAGCTCTATGGGTGTCATGCCATAATATGGTGCATCGAGTATCGAGGAGATCAGATCACGACTGCCAAGTTCTGCCATATCCTTTTTAAAATCCTGACACAGGGCCTCAGACTGGCTTGTCGGCTTGTCACTTTCATCAACGCCGGGATCAAATTTAAACTCCTGTTTCAGTACTCCCAGCTTGCGGGACTGCATAACAGAGATAAGATGTGGATCACTGGAGAGAGTCTCAAGTATCTCAACACCGTCACCACGTTTTGCAAGTATCGGATCAGGGTCGGGCAGCAAACCAACCAGCTCGGTAAAATCATAGGCTGCAGAGCGGCTGGCAATCTCCTGCTTCAAAGAGCTGAGATTCCTGGCCTCTTCAAAGGAGACAAACTTTTCAGGCGTTATATAGATTCCCTTTGCCATGATTATTATTAATACCCCTCAAGCATTGTTTCTGATTCACGTTTCATCCCGACCAGAATATCCTCATCGGCTCCACTGCCAGCTTCCTGATAGGTGGCATACCAGGCCAGAGCACCGGCAATACCTGAATCACCGTGCCGTGGTTTCTTGTCCTGGCCCTTGTTCTTACTCTCCGGCAACCTGGCAACACCCTTAATGAGTTTAAAGGCCCGGTGATCTTCGATAAGATCCGCATCCTTTGGCAGCAGGATTGTTTTATCCTCAAAGGCTGCTTTATATTTTGGCATCGCCTCCCGGTAAAATCCTTCGGTGGGCATCACTTCACTTATCCTGCTCTCTCCATATTTCTGGGCGCACACCTCCGCCAGGTACTGGCCGTTACCCCTGGCATCAAGAGCGCCATAACTAAAGCGGGGAAGACGGTCTATAATGTAGAAGAGAATTTGCTCCTGCTGCTTAAAAGGCATATTGCGTAACTCAAGAACAAAAGGGGCCACAAAGGTTGCCCGCTGGGTCTCCTGCAGGGGGATGATCACCGTCAGATCGCCGCTTCTGCCAAAGTCCTCACCAAAATAGGACTGACGGGCCGGATCAAGATCAACAAGCAGGGGCAAAAGCACTTCCTCACACCAGGCGTCCACAACCGTAAAGCGTATCTCTTCTTCCTGGTATTTGAATTCATCGGGCTGTTCATAGCGGATCACTACCAAACTCTCATCCATACACCCTTCAATCAGCACCCTTGTTAAAAAGGTGCCAGAGCCCTGGGACGGCACACAAAAAAGCTCTTCATCGGCTCCATCACCGTAGGATGCTATCAGTTCATCCCGCCAGATATCCTGAGCCTCCCGGCTCCATGTCCGTTGCAGTTTGAGACAGATCCGTTTATAAAAGCCCTGGTCAAGGGCATCATCAAGGGTTACCCGGTGCAGGGAATAGGGTTTGCGACCTGCCCGAATATCCTTTATCAACTCGTTAAAGTAGTTTTCATCACCGTCATGGGTGGAGATTATCCGCACCTGACCGCCCCAGATCAACAGAGCAATTGCAGCCTTGATCAATTCTTTCAAATCGTCATGAAATGCCGCTTCATCGATTACAACCCGGCCCTGTTTACCCCGCAGGTTGGAAGGCCTGGAGGAAAGCGCCACAATCTTAAAGCCGGAGGCAAAGCGGATGCGATAGGTGAGGATGTCTTTGTCCTCATCCTTTAGTATCTCTTCTTCTATGCCCGAGGCCTCATTAAAATAGGAGAGCGTCTTGGCATACTGCCGTACCCACCAGGCGCAATCGTTTATAAACTCTTCAGCCATCTCTTTGTTGTAGCCGATATACCAGACGTTGGTGCCGGTTTCCGATGCTGCAAACAGGGTATCATCACCGGCCTCAGACCAGGACAGACCAATACGCCGGGATTTTTCTATCACCTTGACCTGGGCCGCATCACCGGCCCATTTCTGCTGATAGGGTAAAAAGAGATATGGCGTGGTTTTGCTCATGCACCGATACCAAGAATATTAGATCGTATATTGGCCGTTGTCTCCGCCGTAACTCCAGCTTTTTCAACGATTTTGACCACCTCTTCAGCAACACGCTGCGCCTTTTCCATCTTGTCCCATTTCTCAAGCAACGAGCCGAGCTTTGACAGGGTATCCATCATTGCAGATGATCTGTCACCGGCATTAAGATCCTCAAGATAGGCCAGCTGGTCTTCAAACAGATCACGCAAGCGCTGTATATTGCCACGCTTCTGACTTCTGGCCCGATCCCATTCATCCATGGTCTGGCTCGGAATCTTCGAATCGGCCTTCCAGCGGGCAAGGGATGTCACACTGACATCAAGCTGGTCTGCAATCGAAGACAGACTGTGACCATCCGCATAAAGCCGCTGTGCCTGCGGGGCAAGAACCCCTTTATCACCCTTGCTGGCCATAGTCCCTCCTGTGTCGTCCTGGCACCCGTGACATTCGAACGTCCCTGTTCATCAGCTGTACAAAGCCTCTTCCAGGCGTTGTATCTTCGATGACAGCATGAGCAACTCACCCTGTCTCATCATCAGTTCATCCATGGCTCCGGCTGCTCCGGGGATATCCATATCCTCAACCTCCTGGAGATCCGGGTCGATAAGTGGCAGAATCATCCGACAAAGGCCAAGGGCCTTCACCCTGTGCTCTTCCCGTTTTTTCTGATAGTCAACCAGTTTTGCTTTTTGCAATTGACGGTGCTGGTTCATTTGGAGATCCTTATGGTATCGATGCGATCGACAAGCTTCGTCA
The DNA here is from genome assembly GCA_947311315.1 of uncultured Desulfobulbaceae bacterium. Classification (GTDB taxonomy): domain Bacteria; phylum Desulfobacterota; class Desulfobulbia; order Desulfobulbales; family Desulfocapsaceae; genus Desulforhopalus_A. Next base: position 87,685 of record CAMZKN010000111.1, read on the forward strand.
TGATTATCGTATTCCGCCGCAGTGTGTCTTCGAGCCTGTTCGCAAGATCGCTATAGTCTTTTACAAATTTTATATTGTTGTCATACTCGACCTGAAACGTATGGAAACGCTGGGCCGATTCTTTTTCGTTTATCGCCATCTGCACCCGCAGACTGTTAATGGTTCGCACCAGCATCCGGGCCGACAGGTAAACAAAAACGGCAGGAGTTATGCCGACAAAGACGCATATCCCTCCCACCGACCAGCCTCCCATCTTGTCAATAAGTGAGAATGCAGCCATTGCTGTGGTAATTTCAGGGCTCAACCTTATCTCCTTTCAATTTCTTCCTCGCATTGTATGCAGCGCTGGCATCCGGGTACCGCTTCTCTTCTGGCTGCAGGTATCGGCTCTTCACAGTCGATACAGGTCAGCCGTGAAACTGTTGCGCCCCTGGTACCACCATGCTGCAAAAGAGCTTGCTGCCTGAATCTGGCATCAAGCTCCTGGGCTCTGTCAAACTGATCCATCGACTCTCTTTACGAAGCAATCTTTTCAATCTTATGGCCGATCCCGACCAGGGCAATGCCCGCAACAATCTGCTGTACTCCGGCTTCGGTATCACCATTGGCAATAGAGACGACGCCAAGGCCCACCATGCATGCGGCTGCTGTATACGTTTTCCATCCTTTCATTTTTATTTTTCCCCCCTCGTTGTGAGTGTGTTAAAAAGCGACTCGACGCGAGCCACATAGACGATAGTCTCCTTTGCATACGGGCCGGTGATCTCTGGCAAAGCAGAAGCGATGGACTCCCATTCATCCGTGGGTATCCCCCATGCTTCAGTCAGTTTCTGGGCCATAAGAATATTACGCGGCCCGGCGTTATAACTGCCGAGCATAAAGCGCAATCTCTCAACACCTTTTTCCTTTTTCCAAAGGTCAAAGCAGCGCCTGGCGTATGCTATTCCAAGGTTAATATTGAGGTGGGGTGTATAGGGAGCGTTTTCGATATGGTGTTTCCGGGCCATTTCAGCACCGGTTTCCGGCATCAACTGCATAACACCGATGGCACCGACCGGGGATACTGCTTCCGGGTCAAGACCTGACTCAACAACACCTATCGCTTTCATCCAGTGCCAGTCAATTACAGACGGCAACAGGAGATAGCTGTAGGTTTTAAAATAATCGTCGTAACAGTTGGATATCTTTTTATGCTGCGTTCCCATAAACTCCTGTCCCTCTGATTTTAACCTCGAAAAAACCAGGGAGACAGTTTGGCAAACTGTCCTCCCTGGCTTGTAAGGAGATAAAGAAGATTCGAGAAGAGTTATACGGGATTACAGCAGGAGGATGAATATGCAGGGTGCAGTGAAAAAATGCGCAAATAGAAAAGGGCCGGGATGATCCCGGCCCTTTGAATGAATAAGAAAGAATGTTACAGCGATTCTACGGCGTCTTCAATGATTTTTAACAACCAGAGTTGAAATATTACAGGGCTTTTAAGATTTGAGCATCACGTAACATTGCTGAACATTTCTTTTGCTTTGCAGCTGGCAGTCCAGTGGTGCGTATATTATCAATGTGTTTTTTTGCAAAAATCATCATGCTCGCATTGCCAAGTCGTTTCGAATAATCGATGGCCTCTGATTGTGTCAAATTATATGGGTAACGTTTTCCCACAATAGCAATAGATTTTTCTAGCGCCATGAGCATCTTTCTATGGAAAACCTCGTCACTATAACTGTAGCAATAGCGTATTGACGGAACTTTTTTAATCAGTTCTTCCACCATCAGATCACCCTGGTTCAACATGTTATCTTCAATATCACTCTTTGTGTACATTGTTGGCGCGCATCCAGAAAAAACAATGGTCAATAAAACTAAAATAAATATGTCTCTCATAATGAAGCCTAATAGATTTTTTTTAACAAAAGGAGTATCAACAGCTTCGATCCAAAAAAGGGTTAGCGTGAAGATGTTACAGCGAATCTATATCCGCTTCAATGTTTTTTAGACAATCTCCGGGAAGAGACAAACGGTGCTAGCCAGGAGTAGCCTTGAAATTTAAGATCCATTAAAAAAGGTTGAGCTGCTTATCTTCATCAACCTCTTTGCCTAGAATATACCAGACTTGCCGCTCACTTAAACCCACTGACCTAGCGATATCAACAACTCTATAGCCTGCTTCATACTGTTCAATAATCCATGGATTGCGACTACCACGCACCAGTTTTTCTTTCTGCGGAAAATAGACATAGGTGCCTGCAAACTCAGAGGCAAGGCGCACCACCAGCTCCTTTCCCTTGCCGGGTACCAGTTGCTCTATTATCTCCGCTGCCCGTGCCAGATCGTCACGCAGATCTGCAGTATCAGCAGTAAGTGTAAACGGCTTAAGTGGTTTATTGCCTGCTGCCATTTTTTCCTTTGCCTCGCTTGCCCATGGCCTTTAATGCCTCGATCAGATTGGACACATCGCTTGTGGTACACCAGGTGAGATTGTCCTTGCCGGTCTGGTTCTTCACAAAGACATTCATCGCCCGATCACCACGCTTGCGTACGATCCCCGCTTTACCGAGTGTGATCCACATCGCCTGCACCTTTCTATGCCGTGGTTCTTTATAGCGCACACTAAAGTCCTTATCCTTTGCCGCTGATCTCGATGGTACCCAACCAAGCTTTTTAAAATGAGCGTAGAGCTCGGTCAGCTGAAAGTGGGAAAGCTGCTTTGAGGATTCAAGCCCCCAGCGATCGCCAATAAGCTGATATTTATCCAAGCCCAGCTCTTTACAGGCTATGTTGATCTTTGCGTAATCTGCGTGTGTTGGTGCCATGGTTATTCCTCTGTTCTACTGGCACAGCCATCTCTTGGCCTTTTGTTGCGCGATGTGTATCTGTTCCCACCCGTGCCCGTCATAATCTTTATCGTTTAGCAGTATGTCTGTTGCCTCGACCAACTTTCTTACTATATCCTTCGCAGGCCACGGCGATGTAACAGAACAAGGCGCTGTACTCTGACCACAAACAGCGCCGTTTTCAGGCTTATTATTTTGGCTTCTCAAGGTATCTTGCTGCATAAAATAACCATCTTCGCCATCACCAAACATTTTGGCTTGTTGTGTGAGTTTGGTTTGGTCGGTAATCGTCAAGCTAACCAGCGCATCCACCGGACTTACTGCCTCGGCGTTTGATTCACTCTCATCATTTTTCGCTTCCAGCTTCTGGCAATGCTCGTACAAGGAGGTCATATGAACAGCACATTCTTTTAAGTAGTATGCGGCAGGAGTTCCTTTGCGACAGGTCGCCATAGAATATAATACGTCTACTAATTCTTCAGTATCTTCCCAAATATCCAATTTTCGTTTCATTATTCCATCCCTTTAACAACGCTTGAAAGCCCTGTTAAATCACATTTACCATCATCGCCCTGGTGGGCCTTATCCCATTCCTCTTTTACCTTGGCCAAAGGATCATGGCTTACCACCGGATCACTTGTCCGTACCCGCCTGGCAGGAGCTGCATGCTGCTTTTGTTCGTTCTTGTAATCGGCCCGGTCGGCCATATCATAGGCCACTTTGCGCAGGTAATTATGGTTTGGCATGGGCAGGTTTAAACGATCCCGCTGTTCAACCATCGATTCCATTGCCTGTGCCCAGATCACCGGGCTGCAGTTGCGATCAACCTGACCCTTAACCGAGACAAAGCCCCGGCTGACAAGCTGGTCTATCTCTCCAGCCAGCCGCAAAGCCTTTTTCCAGCCAAGTGCCCGTTGTCCAGGGCGAAAAAGAGAAAGATAACCAAGCGTGGTTTTTGGCAAAGGTGAGGGAAGACGGCTGATAACAAACAGTGTATCTCTGCAATTACCATCATTCATCCAGCTTTCCGCACTGGCTATTGCTCCGCAACCCGGACAGATTAATTTCATTTTTCTTTGACTGCCTTTTTTTGATATTTAGAGCGTTTCCGCCCTTCATTATATTGACATCCCCTGCAAGCCTGTTGAAACTGAGCCAGATCACACCACGAAAGAGCAACCTTCATTCCCCGTTGCATTTTGCAGGCTTTTTCCGGCTCGTTATGCATTTTCTGTCCTCTGTCCTCTGACTTCTGACTTCTGCTACCGACTGCTCATCAGGCCGGAGCCATCACGCTCCGACGATCCCGCTCAGGAAGCGGGATTTCGCTGTTACATACACATTCTGTCAAACGAGGTAGGCCCCGGTATTCTGTCAAGATGCTCAGGCCGGGGACGGTAACCAAGATGAGAAAACACACTCTCATTTTTTCTTTTATTTCTCTTCGCAGTCGCCACCCGTTTTTTTATTGTGTCACGCTGGTGCAAAGCAGATGCGAGGATACGCGGAGAATCCCATGGATGTTGTCGCAAACGCTTATATATGGTCGAAGGGGAAACACCTATTACCTCAGCAAGTTCGCCCAACACGTATACCCTGCCATCATTGCAGGATATTTCCAGCCGTGTACCAACCTTGACAGGCTCTTCAATAATCAATGTTGGTTTTTTCGTAACTATTGGTTTCATACTGACCTCTCCCTTCTGGCTTCTGTATTCTGATACCTGCACCGGGCCTTCAACCCCCTCCTATCCGTCAAATACCCACTCAACCAGCCGCATTTCGTAGACACGCCACCATCTTCTTCAGGCAAACATTCACAGTTGCAATGAATGGGACAAACAGCATTGACGGTACCTCCATTTTTAATCGCTGGCCTAAGCATCTCCATTGCTGCCCTCCAAACCGTCAAGTATCCATTCAGCATCAGATGATTCAATCTCACGCTCTTCAAGCCATTCCTGAAAAAGCTCAAAATTCTCTTCACAAAAGCTCTTTATTAAGGCGATCTTTGGATTTCCCATATCAAACCCCCGCCAGATCAAGCCGCAGAGTTTCCCATTCCGCCTCTTTGTCAGCCTTAACCTGAAACATCAGATAACTTCTGGTACCGGTGACTGTCACCGCCTCGGTGATAAGTTCCATGGCGGCGATCCACGCCTTGTCGCGGATCTTGAGTTTTCGCAGACCAAGAATCCGCTTGGTATCAACATTGCCCTTACGATCGACCTTAAAGGCATCAAAGACCACCGCTTTCAGATTATCGTTTGCCCCCTGGCTCCAACGTTCCAGACAGTCATCAATCTTCTGCTTGGCCAGCTGCAGCCTCTCGTCAAATTCAATTACCTTGTTTATCTTGATCATCACCCGCTTGGATCCGGAAAATCCGGTCAACTGATAATTACCGCCGGGGGAAAGTGACTGCTCTCCATTCTGCTGTGCCAGCCAATCCAGATATTTGGCAATATCACCAAGGACTGACGCCTTGAACTTTTTAATCCGTTCCTGCATCAAAAGAGCCTGTCTGATCTGCTTTTCAACCATTGCATCCCGCTTTTTTTCGACCGGATCAATATATTTAACCGGTACCGGATTGCCGCTGGCATCAATCCAGCGGCCCTGCTTATCCTTAGTTGCCATAGTGCCCTCCACAATGTACCTTGCTGGCCAGATAATCCTGTGCCTTGCCGGCAAAACATTGAGCGGTAAGGCTCAAACGCTGAATATGCTCATCGTCCATTGTATCCGGGTCAGCCTCCAGTAAAACAGAGCCGAGCTCCAGAGCCTGGGACAACATATCGGCATGCAGCGAGGCAACCACCCGCCCCATCGCCACACCTTTATCCCGCTCGATCTCTTTCAGAACGCCCGCAAGATCACGCTTCATACTCTGTATTTTTACCGATTCTTCCGTCAGCCCCGACACACTGATCGCCGGATGAATATCGCTGAGTGTTGCCAACACATTTCTGGTCTTTTCTGCTATTGCATTCATTATTGTTCTCTCCCTATTTCAATTCGATCACTGTTAAACTGGCAGCGCCTGCATTCACGATAAAGCTGTACCCGTAAGGGGTTTGATGTGGAGAATTGCCGCCTGCGCTCCCGTACACATCTGTTTAAGGGGATATCGCCCAGTAATGGGCAGGGAATTATCCTGGTACCAAAGACTTCTTCAACCCTGGCCAGAAAAGTTTCCAGCCCGCCCTTGTAATTACCGCTGAGAACCTGGCTTATGGTGGCGGTGGAATAGTCGAGCATTTTGCCGACTTTGGCCTGACTGCCATGGGTTTTTACCGCATCGTGCAGCATTTCTATTACGTTTGTTTCAGTCATTATCTTCGCTCCACATAATTTTTTTCAGGTTCTGATCCCACACCCGCTTCACCCTCTGGATCATCGGCGGTTTCGGCCCGGTAAACATATGGGGAAGAAAGAAATAGTTGCCATGCCTGTCTTTACGCAGATATCCGGCCCGACACAGGTGTTTGCAGTAATCCACAGCACTTGACTCCTTTACCTGGCAGCTGTGCGTGGATGCGTGTATTGCAAGATCACGGCTACTGAAGACCTTGAGGGTGCGCATGGTACGCCACATATTGATTCTGCCCTGTCCCTGGGTAACGCGACTGCCGTCTTTGCGCACCCTGGGCGCATCGATCCCGCAATCATTAACCAGCGTAAAAGAGGAAGGGGCTGTGCTGGTATCTTCTGCCAGATAGCCGCCATTGGTAAGGCCACGCAGATAGGCCCGTACAGAGCTTGCATCCAGAGTGGTCGCAAGATAGATATCACGCACGGTAAACTTCCCGGCCCACTGCCGGATAAACTCCCACATCGCCTCGCGGGAATCGTATCCATTGAGTTTATTCATCTGCTTTCTCATGAAATAAATCTCCGCTTTGGTGGTTCTCCGGTAAAGATCTGACGGTCGCCCCAACCGGCAAGATCAATGGATGTCTCACCAATCTCCATGGCCGCAAGCCGGGCCCGCTCTATATTGACAACGATTCTTCTGGTCGATCCCTTGGTCTTTTGCAGGAATGTTTGTAAAAGATCATCTCCGATCGCAACTTCACGACAATAGAGGGCGACCAGGTGTTTACAGTCGTCAAAATCGGCTGGCTGTGCCGGTATCCAATCCAGCACACGTCCGTGAAAACGCTCCCAGCGCTGGAGTTTATCCGGCAATAACTCCTCACCAATAAGCAGGATTGCAGCACGGGAACCTTCGTAAATATCCCGGATCATCTCCACCGCCCCACGGTTGACCAGGTGATCAAATTCATCAACTATCAAAGGACGCTGGGAGCTTGCAAGCTGCTTACAGATCTGCTCGGTGATCTCGTAGTTTGTCTTTTTGGGTGCCAGCCCAAGTTCACGTGCCATGGCCTGTAAAACCGCCTTGCGTGTCCAGCCTTCCTGACACTGGATGTAATAGGCATCCTGATCGTGCTGCACATAACATGCAGCAGTCGACTTGCCCCAGCCGGAAGGCCCGTAAAAACAGACAAAGCCGGGCAGGTGTATCGGTCTGTTCACCGCCCGCATCATCGCCTGGCTGCACAGGCTGACGTTGGTTATTGGGGCCACGGTTTGCAGCACCCCGGTTTTTTGGCTGTTGAATTCATCCTCCAGGTATGTCATACTTTCTCCTGTATAGTGTTAAGGCTCGATAAGAGCCGGTTACGTAAGAGCCGTGGTTGCAGCCACGGCTTTTTTTACATTGCTTGTTCCTGTTGCTGTCCAAGGGTCTCTGCAACCGAGCGAAAAGCCCGATAGCTCGTACTCTTTCGATACGCTTCATAAAATTTCATCTCTTTCTCACTGATTATTCCAGAATTATTCAATGTAGCATCAAGTCTGTTCCAGAGGAGATATTTACCTTTATCGTCCAAAGGAATTGTTACTTCGCAGGCCTTTGCTGCTATTTTTTCCTGTAACTCTTTTTTATCGGCCTGTAGTTTTAAGGTTGCTGCATCTGACTCTATCGCTTGCTTGGCTGGCTTTATTTCAATAAGGCCACATTCTTCAGCATCAATTTCCGCAATCTGATCAAGCTTGATCTGCCTGCGTCGTTTGGCTCTCTGCTCATTGGCCTGGTCAATTACCGGACGTGGAAAATAGCTTGATTTGTTCTTGTCAAAATGGGCGTAACAGATCATCCTGCCGTCCTTGTCCCAGATCTGCACCATGTCAGCATTGTGAATATCGTAGCCGACCTGGACCCGCTCACCGTCATAATGCTCAAGATTTCTGTTATAGTAGGTGTTGGTGAAAAGCTGAACACATGCCCGTCGCACCATACATTCCTGACGAGGTAGAAAAATCATCTCTATTTCTTCTTCCGTGAGTTGGCATTCTTTCTGGTTCCACCCCTGTTGCACATGCCAACTCCACATCTCAAGGGGTGCCATATGTCGCCGTCTACCTGTCTTTGGATCATTTATTTTTGGTAGTCCTGAATGAGGCCTGCGGTTATACACGTCAACAGATTGCTGACAGTGTTCAATAAATTGCGGCCATGTCGGTAAATGAACAGACCTGCCGTCTTTTTTAATTTCACGGTTAACAAGCAATCGCAGGTTTCTCTCGGTAAGACTGTCCATCTCCTTACCTACAAAGGTCGGCAACTCTTTTGCAGCAGGTATCCAAAGGGAAGAGTTCAATCTCTCTATAAGTCCACGCCCCTGGGCATTGCCTGGAATACCTTTTTCCCACCTGGTTCCAATTCTTGCAAAAACGCCGGTAAGCTTATGTGTCAGCACCTTTGCTTTATTACCGGATCCACCATCGGTATAAAGGATACTGAAAACGCCGCCACAGGGCTTTTGCTCGTTCACCGTGGCTGCATGACGAACAGCGCTGCCAACGGTAACTGATGATTCTGCAAGGCCGACCGACCAGCCGACAAGAACCCTGGTGGCCACATCAACAACCGAGCATATTTCCGGCTTAAATGGTGCGCCATGTACAGGATGTGCAACTCGTGATTTAAACGAATGGCCGTCGCACGTACCAATCTCCATCGGCAACAGGTCGCTTGTATCTCTTTTCCTGTAGCCTTTAAGAGCCTTAAGCTCAGAGCCGGTACGCCGCCCTTTCTCCCGCTCCAGCCTGCTGCGCTTTGTATGGAAACGGTACACCTGACCATAGCTTGGCATGGCGATATCATTTGGTAGCACCTTTGCCATTCGCTCCATGGCCTGGGGAATAGACGGCTTATCCGGGGTGCCGTAACACCCTATAAAACAGGTCGCCCAGGGTGGAATATCCTTTTTCTCAATAGTTTGGGGGGCAAAGGCGGCAACGCCTCTTTTGTTCATCGCCTTCCAGCGATAAAGTGTAGATTTGCTGATAGTTCTGCCGTTTCCGCCTCCGCGCGCATTGGCTATCTCAACAAGAGATTGGAGCTGATCCGGCAACGTCCCTGTCTTTGCCTGCAGGCAGAATTCTTTTATTGCCTCATTCGTACCGTATTTTCTTTCCATTCTCTGATATTCACGAAAAAGAGCCACCCTGGCGTCCATAATATCCCGCTGCCAGTTCTTGAGGTCGGAGATTTTTGTAAGCTTTTTTGTTGCCGTAAGAGCCTGTGTGGCAGCAGATGCCGTTATCAGCGCAAGTTGCCGATTCTCAGGCATAAGAGAGAGCACAAATTTTTTAACAACGACACCGTTCTCCAGCTCCTGCGTATAGTCCCACTGTTCGTCCTTTGCCCAGCGATTAACGGTGCGCTTGGCAACATCCAGACTCTTCGATATTTCTGCAGCAGTAAACTTGGATTCCATTATCTGTTCCTGAGTTGACGTTCCTCTGCTGCCTTTCCTGCCGGATTGTATGGCCTGGGGAGGACGACACTGAATCCCTGTCTGATAAATTCGCATATTTGAGCTGCTCTATCCGAGCCGGTTCGATTGTCGACCATATATATAGTGTTACCCTCTTTCCTGTACTCTCTGGTTCCAGTCATGATTATCCCCTTAAGTTTTTGACATCTTTTAAGATATTCTCAAACGCCTCGATCATCGCTTTCTTTTCATCAAACTGTTCAACAACACTCCATTGATCGTCATGCAGAAGCATCCGTATAACGAGCTTTTTTTCGTCCATCTGATAGATGGCAAACCCGGCGTCCATCAGCTTTTCTGTATTACTGGCCTCTATGGCGTAACCCGGATTAGGTATGCGATGATTACCGTTTTCACTTATAGCGCCCCTGATTCCGTCCAGATGGCGGACAACGGTGAGCCTGTCGGTGGTTGCCCACTTGCTGTCAATCTCGGTTTGAACCGCATCTAAAAAACCTTTAAAGGCCAGAGCAAAGGCCTCACTTTTCCGTCTACCATTGGCCTTTTTAGGCCGTTTTGCCCTCTCCACCTGTTTTTTCATCTTGGCATAGCCTAGATCACGCACGGTTTTTCGTACATGGGCAGCGGTAACCTTGCCATCTTCGGCGGTGGCTATAGTCTCCTGCCATACCTCCCGCTGTTCTTCGGGAGTAAGGCCTACCAGGGCTCTGGCTTGTGATTCGTTTTGCGGAAGTGGTAGTTCTTTTTGTCCACCATTGGTAGACAAAATACGCATACTTTCTAATTCGTTTTTGTTGACAATTGTCAACAGATTCGCAATTACCTCAGCTGCTTTTATATATCGATAAGCGTAATCTTTGCCCATATCCAACACCTCGCGACTATAGTCTGCAAAGCAGTGATGGGTGGACTTATAGAGCTTTTTCGCCTGTATCTCACTCAAGGTCTCACCAAGCTCTATATAAAAGCCGCGCACCGTACTAAAAACCTTCTCTTCCAATTTTTTACGCAGAGCTGTTTCTTTTTTTGTCAGCGGTACCGGGGTTAAAAAAAAGTCTTCTTTCATTCTCTTCTTCCTTATCGTTCCATTTCTTCCAGAAACCGCAGCCGCTTGCGCTTTTCAGCACGGGCCTTGCTTTCCTGTTCGGTAAATTTTTGGATTTCCGCCCGCAGAGCCTCCGGCCCCGGCATGGCAAACATATCACCATGTTCTGCAAGCAGCCTGATCGGTTCACGATCCCCGGTTACCCGGCAAAATGCGGGGAGATATTCGGCAGGGATCCGATGGCGCTCCTTGGACTCAGCCGTCCAGGAATCTATGGTGGTTTTGCTCACCTCATGCCCCAGTAGATGGCTCATTTCACCGGCAATCTGATGGCGGGAAAGAGGGCTTTCCTTGATGGCTCTGATAAGGACAAGGCGTAACCGGTTGGCAATGTCAAGATCACCCTCGCTGATCTCCTTGTTGGCCCCATTGTCAGCGCACTGTTTCAGCACGTCAAAAAGGCTCATTTGTCGCTTGTCTATTCGTTTTTTACGCTTAGACATTGCCGCCCGCCTGTTTTTTAGGTACAGTATCGCTATACAGGTATTGTCTGCGCATTTCACGCTCCAGCTTTTTGGCCTGATTTGCTATTTCAGCCTTTATCAGTCGGCGTAAAAAGCGGTTTGATTGAGAGCCCCACACCTGGCTGTGCGATAAACCGAGCAGCCCGGCAATGCCGTTTTCCACAGGCAGGCTGGAGTAGGTACCAAAGGAGCCGTCCTTGCGTTTATATCTGGTTCCTTTGATAACTTTCTGGGTGATATGATATCCCAGACCAATCTTATCGGAGATACGCTGAACGGTCAGGCCGCGAATGGTTAAAAGCTTTTGCAGATTATTCATTTTTATCTATCCCTGGGTAACTTTAGTCCCTGCCCAAACAGCAGATGTCATAAAGGCGGTTTTGGCATATGCTGAACATTAACATCAGTCCTTTTTTTTGATTTTGAACTGTCTAATAAAAATAACAAACTAGACACAAGATATTCGACATATTGAATCAAGTCAAGGGCAAAGTTCCACATATTGAATAATGGTTAACCGACTACTTGAATTAATTGCAGAGTTTGCAGAAGGAAAGCAAACGGTATTTGCCGCAAATGCAGGCATCCCGAAGGGAACATTCCATGGATACCTGAAAGGAAGAACTCCGCAATCTGAACATCTTGTTCGCATTCGGGAAACTTATTCGGTAAGTATTGATTGGATTTTAACAGGCAAGGGGCCTAAATATATAATCCCCCAGGGCGAAGCTCAGGTATTAGATCCAGACCCTGAAATAGCAGGTCTTATGGAAGGGGCCAGAAGGGTGTTGACAAGTGGGAACCCCATAGCGTTCGATGCCCTGGAAAGAAATATCCGCTACTTTGATCACGCTATAAACGCCGAAAAACAACTCAACGAGATGAAAGAGGATATGGAATTCATAAAAAATGAGTTTGCCAAGCTAAAACTTGAAAATCAGCGTCTCGACGAGGAGGAAGAGGCACAATCTTCAGACGAGAAGGCAGCGTGATTTATGCAGTTTTTTAATAATACACCATTCTAACGCAAAGAATATGTTTTATTCTGCTTTTATTTAAGGATAGATATCTGTTTTAAATAGTAATTAAGGAAGAACTATGAAAAAAATCTGTATATTTTTAATAATTGGGATGCTCATTTCTACGCCTGCGGTTGCTGAATACAAAATAAGCAAACAAGATATAATTAATGCAGAAAAAACAAGAGCCATGGCTGTCAAAATGGGATTAAACAAAGTTTCCTCTGCAAGCTGGGTATCTATTGCAAAGAAGTCTACTAAAAAACCCCTATCTAAAAAACAAATAGCTGCTCTTCAATGTATGGCAAAAAAGGCCAAAGAGATGCAATTCAATTCACCAATAAAGGTATACGCTAGGTATTTGGCTGATCAGGAATTTGAACAAAAGACAGACACTGAAAACGCCGAATCATGTGGGTTAAAAAAATAGATAAATTGGTTAAAAAACCCCTTTTTTCATGTCCCACCCTCGGCGATTCCATAAATTTTCTAAAAACCGTCAAAACCGTTACAGGCAAAGGCGTAGAGCAATATTTCTTCTTAAAATGAAATGTCCCGACCCCTGTCCCACCCTCACCCCTTTAGGTGGGACATAAAAAAAGCTGTTTCGAGGTAAAAAATGCAAGACGCAGAAATAACAATTGATATATCCCCAGACGATATCTGTTCATTTGAGTTCCCGTCAGAGCCGAACTATTTCTCGGACAGTTTGTACGATGCAATGGAACTTATGACTGCTGGACAATACAAGGATGCCGAACCAATCTTACGCAATCTTACCTCAACCTGCCCGGATCACATTGACGCAATTTTTCACCTCGCCCTGGTTATGAAGCACACCGGCAGATCAATAGAAGCCGTTGCTCTTACTGAATATGCTGTAAATATAGGAAGGTCATACCTCCCTGAAAACTTTAAACCGGGTACACATAAGATGCCCTGGGGAGTTCTCGACAATAGGGGATACCTTCGCGCATGCCACGGTCTTGGCCTGGAATATCTCGAAAGGAAGAAATACCATAATGCCATAAAACTATTCAAAGATATCCTTTTATTAAATCCTCTCGATAACCAGGGAGTTAGGGAATTGGCCATAAAATGCTTTTTTGAATTAAAGGCACCGAAAAGTGTATTGGAAATTTGCGACCAGTACCAGGAGGATACTCTTCCGTGCATTTTATGGGGCAGAGCGTTGGCTTGGTATCAACTGAATAGCCTGGATAACGCAGCAAAATCTATTGTATTTGCGAAGAACCTCATGCCCAAAGCAGGTAAAAAACTTTTACTTAAAACAAATCCAAAGCCAAAGACATTAAACAACAATACATTTATCCATGGCGGAAATGATCAGGCGTATTATTATAAGGAAGACTTTGGGAAATACTGGGAAGAAACAGACGGAGCGTTATCTTTTCTGAAGCAACATATGACAAAATAATACTGGTTTCAAAACAAACGTAAAATAGACAAATTTCACTCAATTTATTTTTCACTCTGTTGAAACCAGTTCAAACAACCTTTATATACTTTTCCTTAACCATTTCAAACTCTTTTAAACCACAGTCCCTTATAAACACTACTCTCAATACATTTACACCCCTACACGAGGTTTGAAACCTCTTGTGTAGCGCGTCGCGAGGTTTGAAACCTCTTGTGCAACTTTCTTCCTGCCTCTCATTGAATTTATCGCCCTTCGGACGGATTTTAAAAAGACAATGTCGAATGTCGAACAAGGAATATCGAATATCAATCGGAATAAAAAACAACGGCTCAAGGGCTTTTCCCCTTCTGCTGTTCAATATTCCTTGTTCGACATTCGTCTTTTACCGTTCGGGTATTTATTTTCGAGCTTCCTAAAAAATGAATACTACTCTGACACATGGGGGTGGTCAAAAGGCAAAGATAAACATTCTTCAGGTCTTACCGGTAGGTGCGCTTCGTGAGGCACTTACGTCTATAATTTTAACATCGGGATAATCAGGGAATTCATTTAGGTAGTAGCCGGTAGTTGAGGTTCTTTGTTATCGCGTCAAGCAAGTTTTAGGTTTTTCGGTTATACGTTTTTTAGGTTATATTGTTACTGCTAATGCCCCGAACATTTTTGCCTACTTCCGATCAGGGTGATTTAACCCTAACCCAGTTCTTATACAACTTTAAAAGGTTACATTTACAATTGGACATATTGCTCAAAATAAGATACAGTTAATTGACCTATAAATCTTCTTGTGAGATA
>CAMZKN010000112.1 GCA_947311315.1 uncultured Desulfobulbaceae bacterium
CGCGCGCTTTACGCCCAGTAATTCCGAACAACGCTTGCACCCTCCGTATTACCGCGGCTGCTGGCACGGAGTTAGCCGGTGCTTCCTTTGATGGTACCGTCAAACATATTCAGTATTAATAAATATGCACTTCTTTCCATCTGACAGGATTTTACGACTCGAAAGCCTTCATCATCCACGCGGCGTCGCTGCGTCAGGGTTGCCCCCATTGCGCAATATTCCTCACTGCTGCCTCCCGTAGGAGTCTGGTCCGTGTTCCAGTTCCAGTGTGGCGGATCATCCTCTCAGACCCGCTAACCATCGTCGCCTTGGTAGGCCTTTACCCTACCAACTAGCTAATGGTACGCAAGCTCCTCCCGGCACGGTAGCTTAAATCAGAGGCCACCTTTCCTGATAAATCAGCGTATTCGGTATTAGCACAGCTTTCGCTGAGTTATCCCAAATGCCAGGGTAGATTACTTACGCGTTACTCACCCGTGCGCCACTCTACTAAATTCTCCGAAGAAAATCGTTCGCGTTCGACTTGCATGTGTTAAGCACGCCGCCAGCGTTCGTTCTGAGCCAGGATCAAACTCTCCAGTTTGATATCCTAGACTATCCAAAAGGATAGTTACTTATATAGTGCTTAAATATATAAGAGCTCTGTTTTTTGAATTACGAAAACATAGCTCAATGTGATAAATAAATATCACCTTGGGCCCGTTTGCTTATGGTTGTTATTCAGTTTTCAAGGATCGTTTGCAACACCCTGTTCGAAACAGGCTGTTGGGCGGTTTAAGTTCCGCGACAAGGTCGACAATTTAATTCGTTTTGAATCTCTTGTCAATAACTTTGTTATTTATTTTTTGCTTTCGATACGATTGGTTGCTCAGCTCTGATGCTTTAAGCTATCAAGTGGCTCCCTGTGTCTCGAAGGTGCGCCAAACTACAAAATTGCCGGTGTCCCGTCAAGCATAAAATCACGTCGATTGTCATTTATTACAACAAACGATATTGACGCGTATGTTTTCTTCGATTTATCATGCCGGTGTTCTGCAGAAATGCAGTTTGAAAAAGAAAAGCGCCTTGAAAAGATTTTTTCCAAAGCGCTTTTACAAATATAGAATGTCGGCTTACTCACTACGTAAGCTACGTATATATTTTTTTGTCAAGGATGGATGTTCTTTGATTATTGTATCGAGCTCTGCAGGGAGAGTAGTGGTGAGATACTCATCAATTTTTGCATAGGTTAAATCCTGGGCAAGAGCTTCTTTTACTTTTTCGATAAACAATAATTGGTCATCTTTATTTCCAAGATAAGAGAATATGCCTGAAGATGTAGGTAGTGCATCGTTATCGGCAGATTCACTGAATTGAATTTCAACAACTTGCAGACGTTCGTTTAATTTTTCAATTTCAGCTTGTGTGCTAAGTTGCAGCTTTTCAAGTTTTTTTATGTCCTCTTTGAGGCTTTCATCTGTTCCAGAACCAATTTTTAACGAGAGTTCGTTGACCAGTTTTTTAATCTCGAGTTCTGATGTTTCAAGAACTTTAATGGTATCAGATAAACCTTCAATTTTATTTGTGAGTTGCAGGTTATCTTCGGAGAGTCCGTTGAACGTACTCTGAAGAGAGTTTTTATCATCTTTAAGTTGTTTGAGTGTTACGCTTAAAGTTTGATTTTGCCCACGAAGCTGTTCAATCTCCACTTTCATTTGATTGTAATCCTCCTCAGAGATACCGGTAGCAGATCCTTGATTGTCACAACATGAAAATTGGTCTTTAAACGTTAGAAGGTTTTTCGAGAAGTTTTTTTTTAAGTCTGTGTACATTTGGCCGGCTTGTTCGGGAGAAACCATGGCAACAGCCGCCAAAAAGATTGCCACGAGTATTGATATCGATACTGCTAAAGAAAGAGCCATTCCTATCACAAATACAATTGCATTGCCAATTCCAACGAAGGCTGCAATGATTCCTCCTCCCGCACTGGTGGAACCAGATGAAGCAACGATGGTAAAAAGAACAATCATACCTCCCAAAATCGCTGCAGATTGAATAAGAGGGGTTCGTAAGTCAGTTTTTTTCATTGTGTTCTCCCAAAAACGAAAAGTTACATAAAATTACAATGTGATATAAAACAATAGCATTTCAAATTTAAAAATCAACTATAACCGATCAGCTGTACTCTGGAGTTTATAGTGAGTAATGGCTAGTTACGAAATTTGAAAAAATATGCGATTTAAAAAATAGAAGTATGTACTAAATAACCATCTAACTAACGGTAGTGTCAAGTTTTATGTTGTTTGTAATTGTTATCTCCTTACAATTGTGGCTCAAAATTTTATGAAGGCAGAATTAATTCTCCAGGTTTGCTAATTCTTTTAGACGTTCAAGAACAGGTGGGTGGCTATAATGGATGAAAACATAAAGTGGGTGTGGTGTTAAATTAGAGAGATTTATCTGGCTGAGTTTTTTTAAAGAGTTCATGAGATATTGTGGATTATCAAGAGTTTTTGCAGCGTAGTTATCAGCTTCGAATTCATGTTTTCTTGAAAGTTTGTTAAAATAGAGCGAAAGAATGAGACTCACGGGTGAATATATGAAGCCGAAAAAGACAAGACCGGAATATGTGGACATATGATCCATTTGAAATGCAGTTGATATTGTGCTGCTGCCCAGAAAAAGTGAAAACAGGTACAGCATGACTCCCGTTTGTATAACGGAGCCAAGCATCATTTTTAAAATATGTTTCTTTTTGAAATGGCCCATTTCATGGGCTAATACCCCAAGAACTTCTTCTTTTTCAAGATTTTCAAGGAGAGTATCGTAAAAAACAATTTTCTTATATCGGCCTAACCCTGTAAAAAATGCGTTAATTTTTGAGGACCTTTTAGATCCGTCCATTGTGTAGATACCTTTAATCTTAAAATTCTCCCTTTTTGTGTAGGAGAGTATCAACTTAAGCAGAGATCCCTCATTTAAGGGGGAAAATGTATTGAAGAGTGGCAGTATTAGAACGGGTGCCAGGAATTGTAAAATAAGACTAAAGATAACAATACCTGCCCAGCAATATATCCATGCTGCTGAGCCACTGTTCATAAAAAGCCACAAAATAAATGATAAGACAGGGATGCCAATAATTATGAGGAGGAAGGTCGTTTTAAAAATATCCAAAAAATAAGTGGCCGGGGTTGTTTTGTTGAAACCGAAGCGTTCTTCGATAACAAAAGTGGCATAGATAGAAAAAGGCAAGGAGAGAATAAAGGAGAGGAGTAATAACGTACCTATAAATATCAATCCGGTAACAATTTCTCCAAATGCAAAACTTCTGGCCCATAGGTCAATAGAGTTAAAACCGCCCAAAAGGAGAAAAAGAAGCGTAAGCAAAGTCACAAAAGTATTTTCAATAAGTGCTAGTGATGTGGTCGATTTTGTGTATTCCTGAGAATGGGTGTAATCATTTATATTGTATATACCGGTGAATTCAAATGGTAGGTGAGGGGAAAGAGCCTTGAGGTTAAGGATCGAGGCTATTGTTTCTATAAAAAATGAAAAAAGAATAATGAACAGAATAAAAGCGAGCCATGAAGTCATCGAAAAACCAGATAATCAAAAGAATGAAATGAGTTTGGAAAGTAAGAAGAAGTGCTATTCTGAATAAAAATAAGAAGTTTTGTCAATCAAAAAAGGCTCACCAGGTTAATTCCTGCGAGCCCTTTTGTGTTTCTATGAAAGGCTACTGTATTATTGTCTGTACCGCAGTAGTGGCAAGATTAATGAAAGTAGACGGTATAACACCCATAATGACTATAACGAGGATAAGTAAAACAGAAAGAGCCTTGGTGGTAAAACCTGTGGTGATCGTAGCACGATCTTCAGAGTCAGTACAAAACGTTACCCGGACAATTGACAGATAGTAGTAGATTGCAATTGCTGTGTTAAATGCTGCTAAAATGACAAGAAGAAGATGTCCTTGTTTCAGCGCACCAAGGAGTAGCATGAATTTACCGGCAAAACCAACAAAGGGAGGAATGCCTGCCAAGGCAAAAAGGCCAATAGTCAGTGTGATGGCCAGTATAGGTGACCGTTTATGCAAACCTGTGAAATCTTCGATACTAACGTTTTTACCTTTTTCGGAAAGAGTACAGATAACCAGAAAACAGGCAAGATTCATGAAAACATAACCGGATATATAGTAGAAGGCAGTTGCATAACTCTGAACTGTAAATGTAAGCAAACCTACAAGTACAAAACCGGCATGGGATATACCGGAAAACCCGAGCAGTCTTTTGATATCTGTCTGAACTAAGGCCGACAGGTTACCGTACAACATTGAAAGAACAGCACAGACCATTAGTACATTGACAATTACTTCGCCATCACCGCTGATAAGACTGACAAGACGGATAAGCACTGCAACCGCCGCAAGTTTAGGTACTACAGCAATAAAAGCGGTAGTTTCGTTAGCTGCCCCTTCATAAACATCTGGAACCCAGAAGTGAAAAGGAAAAAGAGCAAGTTTGTAGAAAAAACCGGCTAATACAAGGGTAATACCGACAATGGCAACGGGCTGGTTGTACATGTGCCCTATCTGAGTTGCAATGACGCTGAGCTTTGTTGAACCAGTTAAGCCAAAGATATAGCTCATACCAAAAAGCATAAAACCAGTTGCAACTACACCATATAGCAGATATTTGATTCCAGCTTCGTTTTGATTATTTGTCTGCCCAATGTTTCTTCTCATTGGTACCATAATATAGACAGCAAATGAGGAGAGTTCCAGTGAGATAAATATTCCTATGAGTTCAACACTTGAGACTAATGTCATAAGTCCGAGAACGGACATAAACATAAAAAGATAGTATTCAGATTGTACGTGTTCGTCTATGCCATCATGTCTATTGCAGAATATGATGACAATAAGTGTGGCAAAAGCTATGAGAGCTTTGAACAGCTGTGTGAAAAAATTAACCTGATAGGCGTCATAAAATAACGAGCCTTCACTGTTGATCGACAGGAGTGAAACAATTAGAGTTACAGACGCAAGTGAGACTGCAGCTGCCTTCATCTTTTCGCTACTTGGGCTGCCTAAACTGAATATAAAAAGAATCAGTCCGGCTCCTAACAGTGATAATTCAGGTAGAAATAGCATCATATTACCTTTACGAGGTCTTTTTTGTTGTAGTGTCATAGACAATTGCTATGTCACTTATACCCTTACGGGGCATTAAACTCTATTTTGACTTGAGTACATTTTAATTCGATAAAATCTCATTAAAAAATACGTTCAGCTGCCGCAATTACATGTTCCTGGTGTGCATGAAAATGTTGGAGAAGGTCTGTTACACTTGTGTGCATAAAGTCTATAAACGGCTGTGGTCCTAGACCAATCCAGAAAACAAATAATAAAAATGGTGCAAGGGTAACAATTTCACGAACATTAAGATCGGATATCCAGGATTGATCCGGGTTATCAGTACCACCCCATATTATTTTCTGTAACATACGAAGCATGTATGCAGCAGCAAGAACTGCACCTGGAAATGCAGCAAGCGCAAGGTATGGAAAATTATTTTGTGCTATGTCGAATTCAAATGTTCCTGCGAGTATCATGAACTCCCCAACAAAACTGTTGGTTCCGGGAAAACCAAAAGAAGAGAGTGAGAAGAAGGTAAGGAAAGTGACAAATATTGGCATATACTTTCCTACTCCGGAAGCTAAACGTAATTCGCGACTGTGTGTTCTTTCGTAAATCATCCCTACACAGAGAAAAAGTGCACCGGTGGTTACCCCATGATTAATCATTTGCAGGATTGCGCCTTCGACACCGTCACTGTTAAGCACAAAAATTCCGAGAGTGACAAAACCCATATGTCCAACCGATGAGTAAGCAATCAGTTTTTTCATATCACTCTGGGCAAGAGCTGTAAATCCTCCGTAAATAATTCCGGCAATGGAAAGCCATAGCACATAAGGAGCAAGGAGAATTGTTGCTTCCGGTGTGATGGGCAGGGCAAATCGGAGAAAACCGTATGTTCCCATTTTCAAAAGGATACTTGCAAGGATTACAGAACCGGCAGTTGGTGCTTCGACATGTGCTGCAGGGAGCCATGTATGGAATGGAAACATGGGCACCTTTATGGCAAATGCCAGGAAAAATGCTATAAACAGATAGACTTGCGCGGTCAAAGAATAATCCTGCCACATCATGTCTGGAATGAAAAAACTGTAATTATTTGCAGTATAGAGCCAGAGAATACCAACAAGCAGAAGTATAGAGCCCGTTAGTGTGTAGAGGAAAAATTTAACAGAGGCATAGATCTTTCTTGGTCCACCCCAAATTCCAATGAGGAGATACATCGGAATGAGCATAGCCTCCCACAGAATGTAGAAAAGGACGAAATCCAGAGCCGCGAAAACACCTATCATGGCAGTTTCCATGATCAGTAAACAAACCATAAAAGCCTGAATCCGTGTTTTGATATACGACCAGGACGCAAGAACACAAAAAGGCATTATTATGGTGGTTAACAGTATTAACAGGATGGAAATTCCATCGACACCTAAGGTGTAATTAATATTAAAAGACTCTATCCATGTATGATGTTCTGCAAATTGAAATTTGCTGGTCGTCTGATCAAATCCTGCAAGCAGGCGAAGAGACCAGAGAGCGACGATACTAGTCACAACAAGGGCGAAATACCGACAGGCTGATTCATTTTTAATAAAAAGAAGCAGCAGAGCACCTGCAAGCGGCATGAAAATGAGTGCGCTCAAGATGGGAAAGCCGGAGTTAATCAGTAGTTGATCCATTACCAGTGATCCTTGATTTCAAAAAGTTATAACCAGACGTATGACATCAGAAGAATTGCTGCAAACGTCACGGAAAAATATATTGTCAGCTGAATTTGTCCCTGTTGAAGGATGCAGCTTATTCTTCTGCCAAGATTCCGAATGTATCTGGCACTTCCGTCAACAACACCGTCTATTGCATGCCAGTCAAACCATGACCAGAAATTGGCGGTAGTCATTAAGGAATAGAGGCCAACAACCCGGTAGGCTGCTCCCCATGCGGTATCAATCCATTGGATTGGATTCTTGGCAAGCCAGAGAAAACCTCTTCCACCCATTCTGTAAAACCAGTCAAGATCAAGGCTGATGGTTGCTCTAGCGCGAAGTTTTTGTTTAAGAAAGATAAACGCTACAACAGTGAATGCAAGGATTTGGAATGTTTCACTTAAGTGATTACCGTTGTATGGATTGAATTCAGCATCAGCATAGGGCAACATGTTGTAGAGAAACGGCAGGTAGGAGCCAATTATAAAGCACAAAATTGCAGCAGATCCCATGGCCACAGTCATATTCCAGGGTGGATCTTCTGCTTTTTTCCAGGTAGCTTCATCGCATCTGCTCTCTCCGAAGAAGATCAGGTAGGGGAGACGTAAGCCAGCTACGAGAAATGTACCAACTGATACGAGCGTAAGTAGAAAACCGGCGACCAGAAGGTGTGATTCAAAACTGGCTGTGATGATCATTGATTTGGAGACAAATCCGGAAAAGAATGGGAATGCAGAAACCGATACTCCACCAATTACCATAAATACCAAGGTCTTGGGCATTTTCCTGTAGAGACCGCCCAATTCGGTAAATTTGGACTTTCCTGTGGAGTGGATAACGGCTCCTGCAGCCATAAAAAGAAGGCCTTTGTACAGTATATGAGCAAAGGCATGTGCACAGGTACCATTTATGGCTAGGGCAGTTCCTATTCCAATTCCTGTAACCATATAGCCAACCTGACTGACAATTTCCCAACCAAGGAGTCGCCTGATGTCATTTTCCATCATGGCATAGACAATACCGTAGATTGCCATGATCACACCAAGAACTATGAGAATATCAAACCCGGCAAAGCCCCTGATCAGAGTATAGATTGCAGTTTTGGTTGTAAAGGCGCACATGAAGACAGCACCTGTAGTCGTCGCTTTGCTGTATGCATCTGGTAGCCATGAGTGCAGGGGCGGAACAGCGGCATTCAGCATTAGGCCAGCAAGAATAAGCCATGTGTACAGTTGAGTATTGCTTTCATTGAGTGCGACAAAATCCAGGTTTCCAGTCGCCTGATAGCGAAGAACAAAACCGAGTAGAAGTATGACGCCACCAAAAGTATGCACGAGTAGATATCGGTATCCGGCGGCAAGTGAGCCTTCGTCTTTGTTGAACCAGATCAGGAAAGTGGAAGCAAAGGCCATGAGTTCCCAGAAGAGGAAAAGTACAAGATAGTCTCCGCAGTAAATAACTCCAAGACTCCCCGCAACATAAGACCATGCAGCAATGTGTTGGAGGTCATCTTTTACATGGAGGCCATAAATAGTACCAAAAATGGCCATAAGAGACATGATAAAGCCAAAAATCATCGAAAGCTTGTCAACACGACCAAAGATCAGGGTCCAGTCTCCACCCATAAAACTGACGACACCGTATACTCCCGGATTTGAACTCAGATAAATGACATCAAGAAACGTTAGTATGGGTACCGTACAAAGATAGATCTTTTTAAAAGGTTCTTTGATGAACGGGAGTATAAGAGCACCAAATATTAAGATTAGTGCCGGGTGGATAAAACTAGTTGTCATAGTAATCCTCTCGGGTCATGACGCCGCTTTTACCAAACCATCCTGCAAAATAGATGAGTACTACACAGGAAAGCAGGCCGAATAGAGACCAGAAACCGGGAATGTGCGCTTCCACCCAGGTGTGTGCGTGATGTTTGTCGACACCAACAACAGACCAGACAAGCATGACTGCTATGCCAATATAAAAGAAAGACTTTGTTGTTTGTAGTCGCTCTTTCAGGTAATCAATAAAATTGATAATCATCCTGTCACCGCCTTTACAAATTGCAACATGAAGTTAGGGAAAATTCCTAGAAGAACCGAGATGGTACATGCTATAAGGATAGGAATAAGCATGGCAAGTGGGGCTTCTTTTATACCAGTATAAGGCTCTCCTGCTGGTCTTTTGCCGAAAAATGCTCTGTAGGTAATGGGAGCAAAGTATGCGGCGTTAAGAACTGTGCTGGCAATAAGAATCAGAAGGATACCAAGTTGATGAGCTTCAACTGAACCAATGAGCAAATTCCATTTGGTTATAAAGCCTCCAACCGGCGGAGCCCCTATCATACTGAGGGAAGCTATGGCAAAAGCGCCAAAGGTAAATGGCATTGTTTTTCCGAGACCGTCCATCTCAGAAATATATTTTTTGTCGGCCGCAACAAATATGGCACCGGCGCAGAAAAAGAGAGTGATTTTGGAAAAAGCGTGATTGACTATGTGGATGAGGCCGCCTTGAATCCCGGGATTTGTGAGAAGTGCAACACCGAGAATGATGTAGGATAACTGGCTGACTGTTGAATAAGCCAATCGTGCTTTAAGATTATCTTTTGAGAGCGCAATAATGGATGCGGCAAGGATAGTAATGGAGACAAAATATGCGGTGGGAATGCCAAGATTCAAGGCATTCATTATATCTGTTCCAAAGGTGTAGAGCATAACTCTTGTTGTGCAGAATACACCAACTTTAACGACTGCAACAGCGTGCAAAAGAGCAGAAACTGGAGTCGGGGCAACCATTGCCCCGGGAAGCCAATGGTGAAAGGGCATAATCCCATTTTTGGCGAAACCGAAAATACAGAATATATAGAGCATAATGACGAGTGTCTCGTTGACACCAGCCGGGAATATGCCAGTGGAGATATTTGGTGCAAAGTCAAGTGTGCCGGTCAATACGTAAATGAGTATCATTGCCGGTAAAAGGAATGCTTTTGCTGTTGTGGTTAGATATATGATATATTTACGCGCACCTTTGTAACCTTCGTCGTCTTGATGGTGTGCAACAAGAGGATAGGTGCATATGGAGACGATTTCATAAAAAAGGTACATCGTAAAGAGATTGTCAGAAAAAGCAACGCCAATTGCACCGAATATTGAGAGAGCAAAGCATGCATTAAAACGTGTCTGGGCATGTTCCTTCAGCCCACGCATATATCCAAGGGAGTAGAAAACAGCGATGGTCCAAAGCGATGATGCAACAATGGCAAATATCATTGACATTGGATCAGCACGCAGGGTAATGGTGACCCCGGGAAGAATAGTGAACATATGAAATGTGAGTGTCTTTCCGCTGAGCACATCGGGAACCATTGAGCCAACGACAAACAGTAGCAGAATAGATGAGAAAGAGGATATACCTTCACGGACGTTCTCGTTGTCTCCCTTGAACATTACCCCAAGAGTGCCGATGAGCGGGATGAGCAGGGCGATAAGTAATTTGTAATCCATTCCAGCGGGCTCCTTGACTATCCTTTGAGTTGTACAGTGTCTTCAGCATCAATCGACTTGTATTGCTGATAGACCGCAATAACTATACTGAGGCCGATAGCAGCTTCAGCAGCGGCAATTGCCATGATAAAAAGAGCAAATATCTGGCCTGTGACCGGATCGGGTGCGGTAAAGCGGTTAAAGGCCATAAAGTTTACAGATGCTCCGGCAAGAATAAGTTCCGCAGCTATGAGCATACCTATAAGAGTACGCCGGGTGACAATTCCATAGACTCCCATGCCCAGAAGCAGTGCGCCCAGAATGAGAAATGTATTGATATTGTTATACAGTGTTAGCATGGACATTATCCTTCCCTCCCTGCTCGAGCTATAACCAGAGCTCCAAGAATTGCTATGAGTAATACAATAGAGACGAGTTCAAAAACCATGGAATAACTGGTCAGCAGGTTGAGCCCGATTTCCTTGATGGTACCACTGTTGATTTTCTCGAACGATTTCCAGTCAGTTTTTATGACAAGAACGCTGAGGCTTCCTGTCAATAGGGCTGACGTTGCAAAGCCAAAAGGTCCGACAAGAGGCCCGCCTGAACCAACCTTTTTCTGTTCCTCAGGTGCGGCCAGCATGATGGCAAATGAGATTGTGACGGCAACGGCACCAACATAGATGAGAATCTGCATCATGGCGACAAAAGGAGAATTTAAGAAATAGTAGAGGCCTGCAACACCGACAAAACAGACAATTAATCCGGCAACTGCGCGAACAAGCCGTTCAGAGTTACAGGCAATCAAGCCACCTGTGACTGTAATAGCAACCATGATCAGAAAGACTATACCAACCATTCCATCTACACTAAAAATGGCGGGTGAAGTAATCATTGAAGGGTTCATTTATTTCTATCCTCCAGACGTGCCAGGAGATCGAAGATAAAATCTTCTTTTCTGGTGCTTGCCAGGTTGTACTCTTTAGAGTATTCAATTGCGTTAAAATTACAGGATTCAACACAAGAACCGCAAAGTGAACATCTGGTGAAATCGAGAATATATTTAGTCAGAACCTTCTTTTTCTCGCCTTCAGGTTTCTCACCAGCAAGTGAAATACAACCAGAAGGGCAGGCTCTCTGGCAAAGTCCACAGACGATACAGTTGGGGTTGCCGTCTTCATTTTCGATTAATTCAATATGTCCACGATATCTCTCACACATGGTCAGAGTCTCGTATGGGTACGAAACAGTTACAGTGGGCTTAAAAAATTCTTTAAATGTTATGCCCATGCCGATAAAAAGACTTATCAGGCCGTTGTAAATCTCACTAAAATAGGCAACCATTTCAAAACACCTTTATTAATCCTGCTGTAAACAGCAGGTTGAACAGTGAAAGCGGGATAAGAATTTTCCAGCTGAGATTGAGTAGCCCATATATAGTTGTCCGCGGAAACGTCCATCTGATCCATATAAATGTGGCAATGAGCAGATAGAGTTTGAGCAGGAACCACCATACGCCAGGGAACAGGCCGAAGGGACAACTCCAGCCACCTAAGAATAATATAACAGTCATGCAGGAACCGATGACGATGTTTGCATATTCTCCCATAAAAAAGAGGCCAAATCCCATGCTGCCATATTCGGTATGAAAACCTGCTACGAGTTCACTTTCCGCCTCACCAAGATCAAAAGGTGCTCTATTGGTTTCGGCAAGTGTACAGGTGAAAAATATCAAAAAAGAGAAGGGCATTAAAATGTTATGAGAATTACCGAGAAGTGGGAAAATATTCCAATGGAGGATTGATGCACTCTGCTGATGAACAATTTCCATAAGATCCATTGATCCTGCAATCATGACCACGGTAATGGTTGTGATAAGCATGGGTATCTCATAGGCAACTGCCTGGGAAACAGCACGAACAGAAGACATCATCGCATATTTGTTACGTGAACTCCATCCTGCAAAGAGCAGAGACATACCACCCATGGAAGCAAAAGCAAATATCATCAGTATGCCGACATTCATATTTTTGGCTACTATGCTGTCGCTGAAGGGGATAGTGACAAAACTCATAATTGCAGGGAACATGGCAAGAACCGGAGCCGCAATAAAGAGAACTTTGTCGGCACCTCCTGGAATCAACAACTGTTTGGCCATGAGTTTGATGCCGTCAAGCGGTGGTTGCAGGAGGCCGAACGGGCCGTTGATATTTGGACCGGGGCGACGCTGAATGCGTGCAGCTCCTCTTCGTTCTGCCCAAACAAGGTAGGCTGCATTGGCCGCCGCAAAAGCAATTGCAATAACAACGGCGACAATGACATTTAGTAGTGTTAAGCTCATAGGAAGTTCCTCTTACCTGTCTATCTCGGGAATTACCAAATCAAGACTACCCATAAAAGCGAGTGCATCCATGATCATCATGCCTCTGCACGCTTCATCAAACAAATGCATATTTGAATACGTTGGTGAGCGAAGTTTCAGTCGATAGGGAGTTTTTGTTCCATCGCTGACAAGTCTAATTCCAAAACTTCCCCTTGCGGTTTCCACAGCCTGATAATAATCCCCGGCCGGTGGTTTTATGAGTTTTGGTTTTTTCTTTGGCATAATCGGACCGTCAGGAAGTTTGTCCAGTCCCTGTTCGATTATTCGTAAAGATTGTTCCATCTCCTCCATCCGAACGTTGTACCTGGCAAGTGAATCACACTCGTGGTAAACGGGTACATCAAAATCAAACTCAGGATAAACGGAGTAGGGTTCATTTTTTCTGACGTCAAAGTTTATTCCTGAGCCCCTTGCGACAGCACTGGAAGCGCCGTATTTACGGCACATTTCCTTGGTCAGTGGAGCGATACCTTCAAGTCGTTTGTGGAAAATAATGTTTCCCGTGACCAGTTTATGGTATTTTTTTAGCGATTTTCTCATTCGCGGAATAAAACGTCTGGCAGCTGAAATAAAATCATCATCAATGTCGTTGTATAAACCACCAAATCTGAAATAACAGTAGGTTAAGCGCGATCCGGTGACGGCCTCCATCATATCAAGGATGTATTCCCGATCCTGCAGGGCGTACATCAATGGACTGAAACCGCCGAGATCCATAACGAATGCACCAAACCAGAAAAGATGGGAAGCAACTCTGTTCAATTCGACCATGATGGCCCGGATATATTCTGCTCTTTCGGGTACTTCTATGCCTGCGGCTTTCTCAACGACCAGCACGTGACCATGGGAGTATCCCATGGCACCGAGATAATCCATACGACTGAGATTCATCAAGTATTGGGGGTAGGTTTTCACTTCCCCCATTTTTTCATGCATCCTGTGAATATAGCCAATGACTGTTTCAGCATCGACAATATATTCACCGTTCATTTCCATTTTAACCCGCAGAACACCATGGGTAGCAGGGTGTTGAGGGCCAACGTTGAGAATGAACGTTTCGTCTGGTTGGAGTTGTATTGGAGAACTCATGCCTTGAAATCCTTTAAGAGTGGATGAAAATCTGCGTCTTCAGGGAGGAGGAGTGGAATCAGGTGTGGATGGCCTTCAAATTTAATTCCAAAAAATTCGTGAGTTTCTCTCTCGTGCCAGTTGGCTCCGGCGTAGAGACCGGTAATGGTTGGTACAACAGGGGCAGCACGATTTATACGGGTTCTTATAACAACTCTGCAGGTGTCAAAGTCGTATCTGCTGAAATCGTAGACAACTTCGAGCTGATCTTCTTTGATCCAGTCAACGCCGGTAATGGATTCGATGAAAAACTCCAAATCGTCAAGTATTGCAACAGCTTCAAGCAATTGTTCAGGTGATACCTGCGCATCAAGGTGATAACCATGTACGGAGTAATCACGCTCGACTACACCATTTTTTCGTGGTTCTTTAGAGGCGTTCTTCTTTTCGTCCTCCTCACTTGTTTCTTCGACAGCAGTCTCGACCGGTTCCGGTTCAGGAAACATCTTCAGGAGACCACTTTTTGTTTTTTCAAGAATCATATGTCACAGCTCCGAAGGACTATAGAAATCATGTTGATACGTTCGTATTCCCTTGAGATCATGTTCAAGCGGCTTCCGGATTTTTCCACCGTTTCCAGTCTGAAACGAGATGCTCAAGTTCAATAATTCCCTGCAAAAGAGCTTCAGGACGCGGAGGACAACCTGGAATATAGACGTCAACAGGTAAAAATTCATCTGC
The DNA here is from genome assembly GCA_947311315.1 of uncultured Desulfobulbaceae bacterium. Taxonomy (GTDB): domain Bacteria; phylum Desulfobacterota; class Desulfobulbia; order Desulfobulbales; family Desulfocapsaceae; genus Desulforhopalus_A. Next base: position 14,488 of record CAMZKN010000112.1, read on the forward strand.
ACCGAGCACGATGCTGTATTGTCCTTCAAATGCAAAAGGGCCGCCGGAAATGGCACAATTCCCAAGAGCCATAACCCATTTGGGCTCCGGCATCTGGTCATAGAGAGTTTTAATACCAGGCATCATTTTTTTGGTGATGGTGCCGGCTACGATCATGACATCACTTTGCCGTGCAGAAGGACGAAACACCTCCGCACCAAACCGGGACATATCAAACCTGGCGCAACCGGTAGCCATCATTTCGATTGCACAGCAGGCAATGCCAAAAGTAAGAGGCCACAAAGAATTGGCCCTGCCGATGTTGATTAACTTGTCTACTATTGCGAATTGAACTACTGACGAAGGTACGTTTTGCGTTCCCACTTAAAGACTCCCTTGATCCATGCATAAACTACTGCGAGCGATAATATTCCAACAAATAGGACTATTTCGATAAAGTCACGTATAGAAGATGCAAATAGAGCATCGTTGTAAGCAATAGCTACAGGGAAGAGAAAGAGAACGTCAACGTCAAAAGCGAGAAAGATTAGGGCATAGAGATAAAAAACAACCCCGTATCGGATCCAGCTGTCTCCGATGGGATCCATTCCACACTCTATAAACTGTAATGATTTGTTGTCAATTTGTCTGGTTTCGCGCGGCATCAACAAATAGACAATAGCGATAGGGCCAAGTGCAAAGGCAAGCCCTCCCAAGGTGAACGCCGCAATCCAGAGGACGTTTTCCTGGTAGAGAAAAGCTGTGAATTGAGGTTCCATACTGATTCCTTGTGATGCTTGTATTGAGAAAAAAATACAATGCTACCAAGTGGCATCATCGTTGGCTTACACTATTCCGCTTGACTGAATTGGAGCCTATCATAAATAATTGTTATACGCGTGTCAATAAGAAAACAGATATTAGAGGCAGTGTGTTAAAGAACTTCGTTAAATACCTATTTGTCTGGAATTGTTCATTTAAAAAAACTTGTGAAACTCCTCAAAAATGATATAGTGACAAAACGAATGGTAAGTAAAAAAGATGCTAAGTATCAATTAAAGTGAAAGAGAAATCCAAGGGGTAGTTATGTCGATAACGTTGAGGCAGCTTGAAATTTTTATAGCTGTAGCTGAAACAGCCCAGGTCACCAAGGCCAGCAAGAAACTGTTTGTAACACAGTCTGCTGTCAGTATGGCGTTGGCCGAACTGGAAAATCAGCTCGGTGGGTCTCTCTTTGATCGACATGGCCGCAGTTTACTTCTCAATGCCCGGGGGAGATACCTTCTACCTCTGGCAAAAGATATTACGTCCCAGGTAAGCAGTATTGAAACGATCATGTCTGAGCGTAATGATAAACTTGATGGTCGTCTTAAAGTCGTAGCAAGCACGACACTTGGTAATTACATCCTGCCATATCTCATTGGTGCGTTTAAAAGAATTCATCCCAATGTGCATGTTGATTTGCTCGTTTACAATACGAGATACGCAGAGAAACTTGTTTTTGACGGGGAAATGGATGTTGGCTTTGTCGAAGGGCCTTTATCCGATAAGGCAGAAATCCAGGCACGCTCATGGTTTGAAGACGAACTTGTTGTACTTTGCGGACCAACTGATCCCCTTGCTCATAATGAGATTTTTGATATCACAAGTGATCTTGAAGGGAAGAAATGGATCATGCGGGAGGCGGGTTCAGGTACCGCAGCGACTATAAGTGAAAAATTTGGCAAATATATGGATGATGTCCATATCGTGATGGAAATGGGGCACCCTGAGGCTGTAAAACGTGCCGTGGAGTCTGGTGCCGGTATTGCCTGTCTTTCCGCACTTTGTATTTGTAGAGAAGCTGAGCATGGCTGGTTGAAGGCTCTCAGGATAGATGGGTTGAACATGAAGAGACAGTTAAAAATAATCCAGAGAAGAGATCTTGAAATAAGCGATGCATTGGCGGAATTTCTGTCATTCTGTGATGTAATGACCATTTGTGATGATTCACGCGTCTGTCTTTCTTCGCCCTGGAAACTGCAATCTCTGCTTGCCCGGCATTCAGCGCAGAAAAAGTAGGTGTTAGTAAAAAACTTCTTTGAGGCAGAGTCCGTGTGGGGGGGCTGTTCGTCCTGCCAGACTTCTGTCTCTTGCCTTTAAAATAGCTTTAAATTCCTTAGAGCTGAGCCTGCCTCGACCTACCTCAATGAGCGTTCCCACGAGATTACGTATCATATTTCGTAGAAAGCCGTCTCCTGTGAACTGAAAGACAAATGCATCCGCTCTGTCTGCTGTCAGTTTTGCGCTGTGGATCGTACGTATTGCCCCCCGGCCTGAAAGAATGGTTTTATCCCTGGAACCGCTGTTTTCAAAAGAAGAGAAATCGTGCGTTCCTTCAATAATTGCAAGACAAGAATGAATGCTATTGAGATCAAGAGGCAAAGGTACGTGCAGTAGATATTGTCTTGATCGGGGTGGCTGGATTTTACCACAGTAGAGTGAGTAGTGATAAAGCTTGCCTTTGGCGTGGAACCTGGCATGAAAGTCAAGATCTGTCTCTTCGACAGTAATTATGCGGATCGCCCCGGAAAGCATGGAGTTCAGGCCTCGTTGCAGTTCTGTGACTGAAAGAACTGAGCGCGTGAGAAAATGAGCGCACATTGCGTCCGCATGAACTCCAGCATCAGTTCTTCCTGCTCCATGCAGGGAGATTTCTTCTCTTGTCATGCGCTTAAGACAACATTCTATTTCTCCCTGAATGGTTCTGTCGTTTTTCTGCTTTTGCCAGCCACTGTAATGAGTGCCGTCATAGGCAATAAGCATTTTCATGTTACGATTTTCTGTAGACATTTCTATTTGTGATGCACGATGAGCTATGGGAAAAGCGGTGAAAATTCGAGGCCAGTTGTTTCGTCAAATCCGCACATAATATTCATATTTTGTACGGCCTGGCCAGAGGCACCTTTAACAATATTGTCAATTGCAGAGAGTACTATTATTCTGTTGGTAACAGGGTCAATTTTGTAGGAAATATCGCAAAAATTGGAGCCTCTTACATACTGGGTAGCTGGGAAAGTGTCTTCACTTAGAAGGCGTATAAAAGGCTCATTGTCATACTGCTGCATGTATAATTCATCTATTCTTTTACGGTCATATCCGGAAACGAGTTCAGCATATACCGTGCTGAGGATGCCTCTCGATATGGGCAGGAGGTGGGGGGTAAAAGTAATATTGAAATGTTTGTCAGCAAGTTTTATCAATTCCTGTTCGATTTCCGGCGTGTGTCTGTGAGCACGGCCGACCTTGTAGGGTTTGAATCCATCGTGCACTTCACAAAATAATGTCCCTGTCTGGGCGGTTCGCCCTGCACCGGTTGTACCGGATTTGGAATCTGCAATTATTGTCTCTGGAAGTATGGCACCGTCTTTCAGGAGAGGGGCCAGTCCGAGAATTATAGATGTCGGGTAGCAGCCAGGGTTGGCGACGAGGCAACTTTGTCGTATGGATTCCCTGTAGAGCTCTGGTAAGCCATAGACAGCCTCTTCCAGGAGTTGAGCCGAAGAATGTGGTTGGTACCAATCTTCATATACTGCAACATCGCGAATGCGAAAATCAGCAGACAAATCGACAACCTTTTTTCCGGCTGTAAGCAGTTGAGGGACAAGGTTCATCGCAGTTTTATGTGGAACGGCAGTGAAAAAGAAATCTGCTTTAGTACACAGTTTTTCTATGGGCAGGTTTTCAAAGGTCAGGTTAACTTTTTTATGCAGTTGAGGGTAAATAGAACTAAGAGGCTGACCAGCGTATTGTCTGGATGTGGCGACAGTAATCTGGATTTCAGGGTGGTTGCAAAGAATGCGACAGAGTTCTGCGCCGGTATAACCGGATGCTCCAATGATTCCGACTTTGATCATGACGGGTTTCTCCAGGAAATGGTTTATTATCAAGCCGCTGGCGTTCGTCTGTAAAAAAAATGGAGGATGACAGCCGGGCTGTTATCCTCCATGGTAATGCTATGTATTCTCTCTTCGTACTCGTACTATCCATCCTGTATAGAGAATGGGTAGTAGTAGAAGCAGTATGTTTTGAGCAGGTCTATCGTTTTGAGAACTGGAACTTGGCACGAGCACCTTTTTGTCCGTATTTTTTCCGTTCTTTCATACGAGGATCACGGGTGAGGAGGCCAGACTGTTTCAGTGGGAGTCTGTTTTCAGGGTTTGTTTCAAGCAATGCTTTTGAAATACCATGACAAAGTGCGTCAACCTGAGCAGATTTTCCCCCACCTTTCAAGGTGGCGATAACATCATATTGCTCAGCAGTATCGGTAACTTTGAAAGGTTTGACAATTCTTTGTTCTTTGAAAATCCTGCCAAAGTAACTGTCAGCATCCATCTTGTTTACTATTACTTTGCCTGTGCCGGCAGTAATCCATACACGAGCAATAGCATTCTTTCTTTTTCCTGTGGCGTAAAAACGATCTTGAGCCATGTGTATTCTCTCCAGATTAAATATCTCACCCCGTTAACCGGGATCAGTCTTTGCAAATATTTTTAACCCCACAGGTAAGCGATAGACTCCGGGGGGTTATAAGTGCCTTATTTTTTAGAGCACTAAGTCGGCAGGTTCCTGCGCTGCATGGGGATGATTCTTCCCGGCGTAAACCTTGAGCTTTTTTAATTGAGCGCGTCCAAGTTTGTTCTTTGGCAGCATTCCTTTTACCGCTTTGAAAATCAGGTCGGTTGGATGCTTTACAAGAAGCTCTTTTGCGGTAGTTTCTTTTATGCCACCAATGTAACCGGTATGATGGTAATATTTTTTGTCGTTTAGTTTATTGCCGGTAAGCACAATCTTCTCTGCATTGGTAACGACTATGAAATCACCATTATCTATGAAAGTGGAAAATGTTGGCTTATGTTTTCCGCGCAGGCGACTGGCAATTTCTGACGCCAATCGGCCTAGTACCTTATTCTCGGCATCGACAACGTACCATTTTTTTTCGATCTCGTTGACTGGAGTAAGATAAGTTTTCATTGCATCCCTCAAATGGTCGATCTGTTAATAAATGAATAAAAAAAGGTTCGAACGCATCGAACCTTTTATAATATTTAGTGGAGCGGGAAACGAGATTCGAACTCGCGACTTCAACCTTGGCAAGGTTACACTCTACCACTGAGTTATTCCCGCACATAACGTTTTCGTATGACAAAACTGCGGTGTTTATACAAGGTCTTACGTTGTGTGTCAATTAAAAAAACCAACAGACTAAGTTTTTCATTATAATTATTTTTATATCAAGTGTCACGAAAAATAGAGAAGGTTTTCGTTGAATAAAGTATGATATAATAATCAAAATGAATGTATTGCACTGAAAATCTTACGGTTATTCTCTTTAAGATTAATTGAAAACATTAGGTTATATTGAAGAATATAATATGTCAAAGGAAAAAAACATGACTAAACCGAGCGAAGAAAGGAAGTCCACCATTTTTCGTAAAACCGGTGAAACCGAAATATCAATTCAACTAAACCTTGATGGCGAACGGAATGTGCATCTTGCAACAGGTGTCCCTTTTCTCGATCATATGTTGACACTTTTTGCAGTGCATGGGTCTTTTGACCTGGCAGTTGAGGCAAAGGGTGATACAGAGATCGATGATCACCACACTGTTGAAGATATTGGCATATGCCTTGGAAAAGCCATTGATCAGATTTTGGGAGATAAGAGTGGCATAGCCAGGTATGGGAGTTGTTATCTGCCTATGGATGAGACACTTGTCAGAGTAGTTGTAGATGTCTCAAATCGTCCGTTTCTGCATTATAATGCAGATGTTGTCGAGCAAAAAATTGGAACCTATGATACCGCTCTTACTAAAGAGTTTTTTCGAGCCATCTCTCAACACTGTGGTTTAACGCTGCATATTGATCTTCTTCATGGGGAGAATGGGCACCATATTGTCGAAGCGATTTTTAAAGGGTTTGGCAGAGCATTGAACACTGCCATATCGAAAATTGAGATCGAAGGGGCTCTTTCGTCAAAAGGGTGTTTGTGATATACTTTCAGCACTGCACGTTTGAGAGTTTTTGTTGCAATGAGGATGATGCACTAATTTTTATATTATAATTTTTAAAGGTGATTACGTGAAAAAATTGTTCAAAATAATTATCCTGGGCAGTTTTACTTTTTTTCTTCTTACCGGGTGCTCGTCTCGCAATGCAAATGAGGGAAAACAGGCTGTGGCGCCTATAGTGCCACTTGGTTGTGTTGTTGTTCTTCCAGCCGGTACCTCCGTTGACAAAGATGAAACAATCAATTTTGAAAAAGCGCAGTCCCTTGAGAAAGGTGCTGCTTACGCAACAAAAGTGATCTCTGGACAGCTCAGTGGCAATTCCAAGGTTCGCATGTTGACTTCTGAACAGATCTCAAGCCTTGTTCCTGAAATATCCGGCGGCTTGTCCGGCACGGTTTCGGCTCTTGGTCGGAAACTGAATTGTGATGGTGTGCTGACAACAACTATTCAGCGTTTCAGACAGCGGGAAGGGACTGAATACGCCTCTGATTCACCGGCGTCAGTTCATTTTAAAATGACTCTCACCCAGGTCGGATCCGGAAAAGTGTTGTGGGCAAGGGATTACAGGGAAACTCAGAAATCATTTTTCAGTGATCTTTTCTCTATTTCAAAGGTACAAAAAAGAGGCCTGAAGTGGGTCAGTGCAGAGCAACTTGCTGAACAGGCCCTTATAGAGCGATTAGCTGAATGTCCATATCTTAAATAGTGCCCGACCGAAAACCACCAATTTTCCCAATTTCTTCGTTGGGCTCAAATTTTAATCCTCAAAATACTTAATGTATTCCTGCGGTTA
>CAMZKN010000113.1 GCA_947311315.1 uncultured Desulfobulbaceae bacterium
GATTTTCTTTGTCTTCTTTGGGAATGTTTTTGGTGAGTTGATCGAATGTGCTTTTCATGCTTCCCATCATACAAGGGCAGGGGTTCGAACGCACGCTTTATTTTACCAACACTTTTGGAGAAGTTACCAGTTTGTTTGCCTTGGCAATAGATGAGCCTGTTCAAATCCCGTGAGACGTCACCTCATGGCAGGATTCGTATAGTTGGGTACATACCTTCTTTTGTACCAAACTGGAAAGGCTGAATGGTGTTCAGGGAGAGGTTCTGGTTGCGCTGGGCGTGACCCTCGTTCCGGTCGTTTTCAAAAAAGGCACCATTGGCTTCGAGAATATGGTGGATACGGTCTTTGAACGCCTGGACGAAAAGTTTGCCGGAGCCTTCGAAATGCATATTGCCCATTGTTACAAAAGACGTGATGTTGTTCATTTGTTCAAGTGACAAACTGTTGTTTTTAAGTTCGTCCTTGTTGCGTATTAATCCCCATACAAGATGATCCTCTGGTATTTCAAGTGGTGTATCAATGTCAATTATGGTGTGTGGCATGATGACACACCCTTTGCCCACCTTTAACCTGCTTTTCTTTTTACCAAAAAGAAAACTGTTGAAACCGACAAAGACCTGCAGGCCAAGGTCCGATTCAATAATCTTTGCTCCGTGTGCGGAGACATTGAATCCCTCCAGGCTGGAGTTAATGATAAAACAGTTTTCCTGTGCATTCGCCCCTTTACCCATCACCGAGTTTTCGAGATAAGCCCTCTGGGAAATAAGGACATTGTCTCCAATTTTCATTTTGGGGAGAATCACGGCGTAACGATCCAGAGACGCTGTCGTGGGTATCGATTCTATTGCGTCCAGGTTGACAAAATCAAAAACCCGCTGGAACTGTTCTTTACGTTCGTTAATAAAATCAATGAGGACCCCCCAGGGTACTTTGTTCGGGGAGAGGGATATGTATTTTTTAAGTATTTCCTGTGGGTATTTGTAAAGGAAATTGAAATTGCCAGGGCTTTGAACCCAGATGGTTCCGGGGTTAACCTTCAAGTGAGATATCTCTCCTGCCTGGATATAAGAGTATTCGCCGATGGCACAGTCGCGCATGGTTGTCAGATCGACTGTGGCAAAAGGGCCGAGAAAGCAGCCGTCGGATGGGGAGCCGTGGATATTCGAGTAATCCATAGCGAGTGTATTTTTTATAAAAAACTGCTCAGGTGTCTCCGGGTCATGGGAAAAATTGTGCACCAGGGTTTTAACAAGAGCCGATTCCTTAATGGTAATGCGTTCATCGTTATCAAGGGTCAACGAAAAATCATCAAAGACAATGTCCTGGTCTTTACGTTTTAACTCATCCCCGCGTATATCACTTTTGTAGAGGAGCGAATTTTTGACCTGGCATTTGCCAAGGAAGTAGCTTCCGGCAAGTGCCGAATGTTCAAAGTGAAGATCAAGTGGATGATCCGGGGTGATGCCGTAAAAAGCGTAGAACTTGCTCATCTGGTCAGGCGGAATGAGCTCCTGGGCAAAGGGGCAGACATCAAAGTCCAATTCTCTCAGGTTGATATTTACCCTCTGGACAATTCGATCATAAAGCTTTTCTAATTCTTTCATAGTGTGTGCAGACTGTTGCAGGATATATTTTCAGGGAGTAATGTGCTATCGATTATACTTGGAGGCTTTCCATTTCACGAAAAATAGCCGTAAAAACATCAGAAATTCTCAGGATACCGACAATGTTTTTGTCGCGAGTGACCAGTAGTGAAAGGTGTGTTCCTGTGACAAGTTTGTGTATGGCCATGTCCAGATTCGAGTCTTCAGAAATATACTCTCCCGGAGACAGAGTCTGCATGAAATCCTCAACCTTTTTCAGGCTGGCCTCTCTCAGGGTGTCCCGTTTAATTATCTGGCTTTCTGATCTGTAGGTTTCTCGGAGTTGCGAAATATATGTCTCACTGAAGTGAAACTTTTTCAACTTCTCGATTTCAGCTGTAAAATCAAATTCAGGTTCTATGGCTTTTAATGCTCTCAGTTGGGAGATTTTACCCACAGCATCACCATTTTCATTTAAAACAAGAATAGCACGGTGTTGATATTTACTGGTAGTATATTTTTCCTGTGCTTCTTCAAGAGTCTGTATAGCGTCAATAAGGGAGGTTCCAACGACTACCGTTGCGTATTCGGAAATTGGAACCATTAGATCTTTGATATGTCTATTTTTCATAAATCTGATCGGGGTAAAAGGGGGGTAAGTCTTAGGTGTTTGGCGCCGTCATCCTATCATATTCCTTACGATATAGGTTTTGTTTTGTCAAAGTATTCCGGTATTTTTTTACTTTGTTGTTGAACCTTCCGTTGTTTCGGGTTGAACAGGAATCTGCATAACGGCAAGAACCACTTTGGTCGTTTTTGCGTGTTTGTACAGGTGCTCGTAATATTTGACTGGATAGTCTGATACCTTTATATTGTATGATTTTTCTACAAAATCGGCGAGTTTGGGGGGGATATACGGGCTGGCAAAAATATCCCACATAATCGCAGCAGTTGTATAGCCGGAGTCTTTTGTCAAAGACTCAAAATTGTATCCGGGGATTAGAGCGATAGTGTCCGGCAGTTGAATGTGCATATTTCCGGCAATAAAACGATTATCGCTTATGATCAAACCTCGTGAAAACCCAGAATTACGGATATCTTCTGCCATTATACGAAACGGAAAATTCAATCTGCAGAAATTTTTTGTGTACGATACACCCATTACCCTGAAGGTTAAGGCCAGGTAAATTGCCATGGCAGTAATGGTGGTAATAGTGAGGAAAATTTTAAATTTCCGGGGTGTAATAGAATGTGGTGGAATTCTGTTAAAGAAAAAAATCGGAGTGACGAACAGCAAAGGTTGTAACCATCTGTCTTTGACATAGGCAACTTGCATAACCAGAACCATGCCAAGGAGAACAAAACCGAGAAAGAGAAAGTAATTTTTCAAAAATCGGGTGTCAAAGCCTTTATTTACTCCCTGTGATTTGAGAAAACCTTTTGGAAAGATGAGGAGATAGACTATCCATAATGGTGTCAAAAAAAGGAGGCTGTTGGAGCTCAGACTGCGCAGCCCCCGCCAGGGGTAGTTGTTATCGAGTCGGGTGAATTTTTCTGTAGCCGATAAAGAAATGTCGAGGTGACCGGATATCCAGAGCAGGTAACTGCCACTCACTGCCAGGGCGATGGACAGGCTGAGGAGCATTTTTTTTGAAAAGAGGAGTCTTCTACCCTCAGCTAAGGTAATGAGAGCCAGGATTAAAACCACCAGAAAAAGTGTGTAATTGGCCTTAGCCAGTATTCCAATGCCGAGTACCAGGCCAAGAAGGCAGTAATTGATAACACTTTGGTTCCTTATTGTTCTCAGGGCTTGTAAAAGAGTAGTAGAGGCGGCAAAAAGAACCAGCGTGGTGTGGGTCATATCCCGTTGGGACTCCCAGGCTATCTGGGGGATGAGCAGGAGAGAGAGTGTTGCCAGGATAGCGGTACGATTGTTTTTTACGATATGCCTGGCGCTGAAATAAAATGTACAGTAGGTGAGAAAAAGAAGAGTATTTTTAAATAAGCTGACGGCAAAAACAGTTTTACCGAAAAGCTGGAAAAGGGAATACTGTATCCAGGTGTAGAGTGGGGGTTGATCGGTGTACCCTGGAAGAAGCCACTGTCCGAGAACGATCTGTTCAGCCTCGTCGTAATCAAAGGAATCCGAGAGAGTAACCCGCAGGATAATATGCAGGGTAAAGTAACAGCCGAGAAAAAAAAGAAACTTCAGAGTAAGATCTTTCCTGTCCGTCTGCAGAGTTGCCATGGTTGTTTAGATGCGCTGTTGTCGACGTTGTCGAAGCCAGATTAAAATATTTCTGCAATATACCACTGTGCCAAATATCTGTCCGACAAAAAGAACGGGATCCCTGCGTATGATCGCATAGGAGAGAACCATAAGTGATCCTGAAATGGAGATAATCCAGAAACCAATCGGCAAAACAGACTGTTTTAGCCTCTCGGTATGGTACCACTGGTAGACAAAACGGAAGGTGAAGACGAACTGTCCGGCTACTCCCCAGATCATCAGATAGAGAGGGATATTTTCATTCCGTAGTAATTTATTGAAATTATAGGTGTTGCCGCCGAGCAGAATGGAGACTGCCAGGATCGGAAAGACTATGGCCAGCATACGAACAGCCTTGGGGATTTTGTCCCAGAATCCTTTGTAGTAGAGATTTCGAATGTAAATGCCATAGGTCATTGTCTGACCAATGATGATGGAAAGATCCTGGCGTAAAATGCCGTAAATCATCATAAGAAAAGATGCCAGAATGCTTAACTGCCAGAAAAGAACAGGGGAGAGAACCCGTCCGGCTTTTTCTGAACGAATCCATTGAACAAGCAGACGGGCAGAAAAACAGATTTGGGCAAGAAATCCTATACTGAAAACAAGGTACTGATTCATTTAACTCAGAGGGGCTGTCGTGTAACTGATGTACCTGCTACGCATCCAGCGAAAGGCGAGGATGTCAAAAAAAGGGCCTATCAAGCGGTTATGAAGGTGGTATTTTGCGGTACCGGCATAACGCGGAGAGTGGGTTATGGGGAGTTGTTTGACCGTGCCACCCTGGAGCTGAACGAGAGCGGGCAGAAATCGATGCATTCCGGTAAAGAACGGGAGTGCTTTGGCCCTGTCTGTCTTTATGATTTTGAGCGGGCAACAGGAGTCTTCAATATTGTCGTTAATCATGAACCTTCGGTATTTATTGGCAACCTTAGAAGAAATTTTCTTTACCAGGCTGTCCTGTCGGTTCTGTCTAATACCGTTTACCATGTCATATTCCGGGAAAAAGTCCAGGTAGGAGAGAAAATCAGCAGGATGGGTCTGAAGATCGGCGTCAATGTAGCCGATGAGTGTGGTAGTACAGTGATCGATTCCTGCTTTGATCGCTGTACTTAAACCATAGTTGCCATCAAGGAAGAGAGCCTCGTACTGCACTGCCTGACCGCATTTGTCTTTAATCAGCACCGGGCTTGAATCCGTTGAGCCATCATTTACCAGAAGTATTTTGGCCGTAATTGGGCACACCTGGACGAATTTGTCCATTTCAAGAAAAAAAGCCGACAGACTTTCTTCTTCGTTGAAAATGGGTACAATAATAGTCAGTTCATCTTTCATGGACACTAGTGTAATAATTTGCGTCTTAACGCAAGAAAAATGCTGGAAATAACCGCACATAATTAACAGATGCTGAAATGAAACTCAAGAAATTTCGGTTGTTCATGTCAATACTCTGTTTTTTCGAAGAACTTTAAGGGTGACTGGATAGAGAGGTACCTTGAAAATGCCGGTTGTACAAGGTACTCTCAATATGGTATCAGACATTGGAGACGAGGATTGGGATATCTCATTTATGGACAGGCACTAAATAGTAAGTACTACGGGACAGATTGTTTTGCAGAGAAGGAAATTTTTGAAATTGGCTGTGATGGCTCTGTTTTTAGATCCTGTTGATCTTTTTGCCGCATTGCCAGTCATACATGCTGATAAAAAGAAAAAACGACATCATCAGGTTATTCTGCGCCCTGTGACTGCGGGTGGATTCAAAGAGGAACTTTTCGATGATGTGCATATCAAGGATTATCTCAGTAAAATTCGCCATCCTGATGTCTCACATAAAAACGATATCTTTTTAGACTCTAAGCAAAATGAATTGCTTCACTCTGTAGTGTTAAGGTTCCAAAGGATGCGAAGGACTGCGGGCTACGGTAATTTCTGTGTGCTTGGTTTTGATGAGGCATTGAAAATTGCTAAGGATTATTCGTTAGTTGGTAGCTTTCCTGTGGACGAGATTGATTTTCTGGAGATGATTTTTTACCGTGATGCGCGTGAATATGGATTTTATGGAAGAAAGCAGACCACAAAACTTACCCGCGTTATTCAACGGCGGGATATTGATAAAATCCCCCATAGTGGGAATTATCTGTTTGCGGGTGATTCCCAGGTTAGATACGAGGAAATAAAACGGAAGTTAGGAAAAAATGCTGTACTTACCTCCGGGATACGGGGAGTAGTCAAACAGTTTTATCTCTTTTTGACAAAGGCTTTGCGTAATGATGGTAATATCTCCCTGGCCTCCCGTTCTCTGGCTCCACCGGGATATTCCTATCATGCAACGGGGGATTTTGATATTGGTCAGAAGGGATTTGGTGTAGCGAATTTTTCTGAGCGTTTTACCCATACGCCGGTATTCAAAAAACTGGCGGAACAGGGTTTTGTCAAATATCGTTATAAACGTGATAATATGCTGGGCGTTCGTTATGAACCCTGGCACATCAAGGTTTGAATATTGAATATCCCACAAGAGAGTAATCAGTTGCCAATCTTTCGTAGTATTTGTTCGCGGACAATTTTCCAGCCTTCGGTTTCCTTTTCCATGGTGAGTGCCTTGCGGACGACACTATGGTACGTATTTGACGTGTAACTTTGATCAAAAGTGACAAGCATTCGATTTTTTGTCACCATTTCGACAATCGGATCATCGATATGTATACGAATAAAAGTTGGAGTTGTGAGATTCTTTCGGCTTTTTTGGCGCCATGATTGTAAGCTCACGCCTTTTTGTGGTGAAAAGTTTTTACTGTAAGTCGCAAAATATGCGTTGACATCGGCAGATTCCCAGACATTTCTCCAGTGTTCCAATGCGTAGAATGCGGCGATTTTTGACGAAAAATTTTCATCGCCTGTTGGCTTCCGGTTCGTTCTTTCAGCTGCCGATCCGGAGGCTGCATCCTTCAAAATTGTTTTCCATGCTTGTATGTCAAAGGGGAGGATTCTCTGCATAATACGAAAATCAGGCCCTGTTTGGATTATTACGGGTGTTGCATAGGGGCGGTTGTTTTTTAGTGAAAGAGCAACAGAATCTTTGAGCTCGCCCAGCATCATGGTGCCGAAATCATAATCACCACTTCTTTCTTTTTTAAACTCGAGTTCGAGGTTCTCAAAGAGTTTTCCATTTCGAATTTTGCTGAGGATCTCTTTAGCTTTTTCCTGGGAAGGAACCTTGATGAACCTGAAGAGCTTGTCGTCTGCCTGCTGATTGAAATCTTCCCGTGGCTTGGTAGTGTATGGAGTCAGTTTTTTCTGGAGATGTTTTCCCCGGTGACCCAGAAGTTTTGCTCTCTCGTAACTCAACCATGCCATGTCGTATAATTTTTTATGGAAAAATAATTCAGCCAAAAAATAGTAACCAAAGGTGAAACCGGGGTCGAGGTTTAAAAGATCTGAAAATTGTTGCTGGGCTTTCCCGTACTGTTTATCAACGTAATAGAATTTGGCTAGGTCATACTTGTACCATTTTGAATCGGGGGTCAATTGTACCGCTTTTTCACCTTCGACAATGGCTTCAGGTAGTAACCCCAGGCCATAATATAAAATGGCAAGCCGCATGTGTAGAGAAGGATGTTGTGTTCCTCCAAGTTCAGTGGCTTCTTTAAGAGCATCCGCTGCCTCGAAGTGTCTGTACGAGCGAATATACTCGTTGGCACGCTGGAGGTAATCATTGAATGTCATTGCCTGGGAGGGAGCAGCTGCGTCTGCAGAGGCTATCGAGAGCAGGGACAAAGTGCAGAAAAAAATGAGTAGCAGGGCGTATTTTTTCATGGATATCTAATATCTATATTGCCTCAAATCGAAACCCGATGTGAGAAAGCGCTTAATTTTCAGTTAATAGGGTTCGCTGTTTGATTGTCTCTGGAAGTTTTGATAGTATCAACGTAACTACTCACGGGGTTCATAACGCTATGTTTTTATTACCTCTGAACTGTAACTGCTCACAGGTACTCCATATTTGTGCAGGCACATTTGTCCGTTATAGCCCCTCTATACCGGCAAATGTGACCGTGCGAAGATCGGGGGCCTGTGAGCAGTTACGTATCAGTAACATAACGTTTGAGTATAGTAATTGCAATATTGGTACGTTAGTGTTAGGGAAAACATATTGATAAGATGGCAGTTTGATGTTTTCTACCATGTAAACTCCCTGGTAATGTCACGTCTGGCACTTTCCCAAAAGGCTCATATGTACAGATCTTTGTATAACATGGACAGCAAACCGTTTGCCATTAATCCAGACCCTGATTTTCTCTGGCTCGGTGAAAAACATAAAGAAGCGCTCTCTGTTCTTCAATATGGCATACTCGAGAACAAGGTTTTTTTGTTGTTGACTGGTGAAGCAGGCACTGGCAAGACGATTGTAGTCGATGCTCTGGTGCGTAGTCTGGATAAGAATGTCAAGTGGACTATCATTGAAAATCCAGGTCTCGAAAGGATTGATTTTTACAATGCTATTGCACATGGTTTTGGTATTGAAAAGCAGTTCACCTCAAAGGTTCAGTTTCTTATCCGGTTCAGTCACTACCTTCATAAAATGTATGATGAAGGTCAAAAGGTGCTACTGCTTGTCGATGACTGTCATCTGTTGAGCCAGGATATGCTTGAAGAGTTGCGACTGTTGTCTAATATTGAAAAAGAAAATGTAAAGCTGTTGGACATTTTTTTTATAGGCCAGCCTGAGTTTCTTTCAATGCTTGTTTTGCCCAAAAATAGAGCAATTCGGCAACGTTTAAATCTCAGGGCGGAGATAGTACCACTGAATACCAATGAAACTGCCGATTATATCAGTCATCGACTGAAGGTTGCCGGCTCGGAAGTAAAATTGTTTACTGCAAAAGCAGTCAAGGCAATTGCAAAATATTCCTTAGGTATTCCACGCTGGATTAATATTATCTGTGATCACGCTCTTGTTGCGGGATCGGTTCAGGGTAAATCTATTGTTGATCATAAGGTAATTGCACATTGTGTACAGAAACTGGATTCCCCTGTAACTTTGGGGTATGAGGGGTTTACAGACAGCAGCGCACAGACAGCAGAGCCATCGGTTGATGAGCCACCGCACAATGAAAGAGAGAGGAGGAGTGGTGTGCTGATTTATGCAGCACCCTGCATGATACTTCTCGTACTTGGTGCGTATATCTGGTCGATCTGGCAACATTCATATAAGGTTATAACTGCTGACAAAAATATTGCCCATGTCACTCCTCCTTCAGTGGTGGAATCGTCCCCTTTGGCTGTTGAAAACCCTGCCGAGATCACTGAAATTGGGGAATTTGTTGGAACCGGGGAAGAAACACAGGCAAAAGATGCAGAGGGTATTGCGCTGCAGACTGACGATGCACCGGAAGAAAATGTTGCTTCGCTGTTGGTGGATGAAACTGTGCCGTCAGAAGAGCCTGCGCAGCTGGAAAAGGTTGATAAGGTTCAGGATAATATAGAAGAGATGCAGGAAGGTGTGGAATCTGCTGGTGTAGCAGATGCGCTGCCTGTTGTTGACATTCAGCCTCTGTCAATTGAAATGCAGCCTGAAGCAGAGACGAAAGTTGTTCAACTCGCCCCGCTGGAGCCAAAGAAAATCGTATTGGCTTTGCAGCCCAATTCTCTGCAGTTGACCAGAGCTGCAGTAAAAGATTTTGATGCGTTTATTGCAAAGCTGGTAATGTATCCTCGAGCAAGGTTACTGGTAAAAGGGTTCGTCTCCGCAAAGTCAAATTCTCCGCAAAATATAAAGTTGTCTGAGGATAGGGCAAAAGCTATACAAAAACTCTTAGTAGCTCGGGGGATTAATGCTGAGCACGTTCAGCTACAGGGTATGGGTAACCGGGAGCCACTTGCTTCCAACGCCACTTCTGCAGGCAGAAGAAAAAACCGTCGTGTGGAGATTATCGTTGTAGGCGATGGGCGGTGATTGTTTTTTTCCCCGTTGCAGCCAGTTCGATGAGTATTTTTTCCATTGTGGAATAATTGTGATCCAGGTCATGGTAGCGGCGGATGTGGCGGGAGCAATTTTCCGCCAGTTTTGTGCGTAACGCATCGTTTTTTACCAGCCTTTTGATATTTTTCGTGAACATGAAGTCGTCTGAGAGGGCAGAAAGTAGCCCTGTCCGCTCATGGATGACGGCTTCGCCCCCACCCCAGTCCTTATAGGCGACCACAGGCAGTTTGCAGGATTGGGCCTCCAGGTAGACCATTCCAAGCGATTCTTCAATGCCGGGGAAGGCAAAAATATCCGCTGCGCTGTAGTACTGGTATAATTTATGGCGTGGTATCTTTCCAAGGAAGATAATTTTTCCTGGCAGGAGTTCATTGGCTGTTTTTTCGAGCTGTTGCCGACAGCTGCCGTCGCCTGCGATGATCAGCCGGAGAGGGACGCCTTGTCCTGCGAGTTCAGCGCACGATTGTATCACGGTGGTGATGCCCCTGGTTTTTACTCCGGGACGCATCATTGCCGCTGTCATAACAACTGTTTCGCTCTGAAGATGCCAGGCACTTCTTAGCTTTTGCCGGTCATCTTTTGAAAAAAGAAATTGATCGGGGTGAATGCCCGGAGCAATAAAAGATAGCCTGTTTTCCGGTATCAGTCGTTTGAGATTTGTATAATCTCCTGTTTTATTAGTGATGATATGGTCTGCTGAAAGGAGTACTTTTCTATTGAGCTGAAAACCCGGCCAGGTTTTCAGTCGTTTTCGCCGTTTGGTGGAATAGATTCCCTGGAAGATAACGTAGGGAATTTGCAATTTTCGGCAGCAGGAAGATCCGAGAATATCAGGCGCTTTATAATAAGAATGGTAACTGAGCCAGAGGTCGGGGCGAAGTGATTGGCCTGTGTTGAGGATGCGTCTTTTTTCCTTTAGCAGCCGTAAAAATGTCAGCGGTTTATAGTATATCCATCTGCAACGCAGCGTACTGACAGACTCGATGGTATGGTTTCTGGCAGCGAGAAAATCATGGATTTCAGTGCCTGTGATCAGGTCTCCTGAAGGATTGGGGTGCCCCATTGGCTTAAAGGGCATATAGTATGCTATTCGCATCAATATCTTCGTTTATTTGCTCTGGAAGGCGCTGCAAAATAGCGCGTAAATAACTTATTGCATTACAACAGGAAACCAAATATCCTGATTTTTTGCATGGATTTTATCGGGTGAAGAGAAAAGAGCACCCTGGAAATTTTATCCGCTATGGAAGGTGATATGGCAGAAACTCCCCGTTTGGATATTTTGATCTATGCTCACGATGGACGAGGCCTTGGTCATGTCAGTCGCAGTGTCGGTATCGGCATGGCCCTGCGTCGCCTCTATCCGCAGGTGAAGGTGCTCCTTGTTTCCGGCAGCGGGTTTACAGGGGAGTTGACGGGTGAGGCACCGTTGGACTGGCTTAAACTCCCTTCCTATGAAACCGCCGTGGTTGCCGGAAAATCAAAGGGTATCACCGGTAAAAGCATGTACTCCGACGGGGAACTTGGTACTCTGCGAGCTAAAGAACTGGCCCACCTGGTCACTCTCTACAGGCCGAGGCTGGTTCTTGTTGATCATACTCCCCAGGGCAAACACAAGGAGCTGATTCCTGCACTGTCTGTTTCGGCTAGTAATACAAAATGGGTTCTTGGGGTGCGGGGTGTTGTCGGATCGGTTGCCCAGGCGCGATCTAATCTTGCCCGGCAGATTTTTACAGACCATTACCATGCTCTTTTCTGGTATGGCGACAGTTCTGTTCTTGGTGTGTCCCACTGTCAGCAGTTACAGGATCAGTATGGCAGGGAACCACTGGAATGTGGTTACGTTGTTCGTCTGGCGGAACTATGCTTCTCGAATAAAGGTTTGCGTAATTCAGCTGAAAAACTGGCTGGTACCATTTCAATCCCTTGGCTCGGGGAAAAGAGCATGGCTTTTCTCACCTGTCTGGCAAAGGCTCTGAAAAATATTCCGATCTCTCTGGGCCGTTGGCATCTTTTTGCAGGCAGCGGTGGTTCGGGCAGAGTCAGGGCCGGTATCGCTAATCTTTTCAGTGGAATGGAAAACTGTCACATTGAATCGCCCGGGCTACGTTACGTATCATCTTTGCTCCGTTCTAAAACAGCACTGGTGTACGGTGGTTACAACAGCCTTATGGATATCATCTATTGCGGGATGCCCTCTCTTGTTGTTCTGCGTGAAATGGAGGATAAGGAGCAGCAGATTCATCTGGATTGTCTGTTGCGGATAACCGGCAACAGGCTGACAACAGTTCAGGAATCACAGGTCAGCGCAAAAGAACTGGAATCATTGCTTATGAAAAACCTGCAGGCCGCAAAGAGTGCGCCTCCTGAGATAAACACAGACGGCGCAGTGAGGGCGGCATATTACTTGAACCAGTTTCTCCACGGAGAGGAGTGATCCGATTATGGCTTTCTAACGCGGTAAACCGCAAGTAAGTACCTTGGAGGTATATGCCTATTCCCCAGTTAAATACTTCACTCAATTTCTCGGAGTCTACGTTTACCTGTTTTTTATTTCAGCTTTTACGGAGTAAGGTTTCTAAACGCACCTGCGTCAACTTTACTTAAAAAAATCTTGGTACAGATAAGAACATTTCTGGAGCTGTCACCGGCCTGGATGCGTAGCAATCCTTCGCGGATAATAATTTTTTTTAGCAGTTCTCTGCCGTTGGACTGATTATAATAAATATCTGAGTCCAGGATATCTTTGATGTTTTCCGGTTCTACTTTGTCGATAATGAGTTGGGCGCCGAGGTTGAGAAAAGGATCTTTGATCTGATTCAGCTCATTTTCCAGGGCGAGAATGCCTTGTTTACTGACAAGTTCGGATAAATTTTTCAGTTGTAGAACGAGGGGTACAAGGGATTCCTGATCTTCGAGGCTGCAGGACGCTTTTGCGGCGAGAGCTAAATCACGTATCATTGGATAGTTTCCTTTCTGGGATAAAAAGTTGTTATTGGGTGGCCATGTATTTGTTTAAAATATTTATATTGTCTTTTCTTGTATTGCCTTCTTTTTCCTTTGCGGCAGAAACATTTGTACTCCAGCCTTTTCAGCGTCAACTCTCTTTTGTTGGTTTTACTCGGCCAAAGAGTGAACTGCTCATTTCCAGTGAAGTGAGCGGCAGATGTGAAAAAGTGCTGGTGGATATCGGAGAGTCTGTTGCCGCAGGTGGCGTGGTTGCGACTCTGGATAAAACCTTCATGTTACTCGATCTACAAAAGAATAGAATAGCGCAGGAACAGGTACAACGTCAACTTGAACTCGATAAAAAAACTGTTGCCAGATATTCCACACTCATAAAAAATAAATCAACAGCCCAGGCAACCTACGATGAGGCCATGTTTCAGGTGGACAGCCATGCGATTAGATTGAAGAGTCTCCAGAATGAGCAAATGCGCCTTGGAGAATTGTTGAAGCGTTACACCCTTGTTGCACCGGATGGCTGGAAGGTGATTGATCGGTTTGTTGAGCCGGGACAATTCGTGCGGGCCGGAGAACCACTGTTGCGATTGGGGGATTTTCGCCAGTTGCTGATGCCATTTGTTTTTACCTGCGGGCAGCTTGAAATTGTAGAACAATATGATCGTTTACAGCTTTATTTTCCGGATCAGGGAAAAACTGTCGACGGGACTGTTTATCGTGTGGCACCAGGTTTTGATGAGAAAACCCGGAAAATTAAGGTTGATGTACTGGTTCATACGGAAAAAGAGAGTGATGCTGTAAAATGGCGTGGCGGCATGCGTGCAATTCTGCACATTCAAGGAACGGTGGAAAAGGATACCTTCTCTGTTCCTTCTTCTGCTCTTTTGAGTCGATACGAAGCGCACTGGCTGGTGAGCGAACAGGGGGAACAGGTAAAGGTCATTTTTCTTGAAAAAAGTGAGAATGGGGAAAGGGCAGTTGTGTCGGGTAGAGGTCTTTCCAGGGGACACTCTTTTCTTGTCTTCCCTGAAGAGAAGAGGACGCCAGGCAGACAATGAGAGGATTTATACAGTTCAGCCTGCAGTAGAAAGTTGTGATGAATCTGCTCTTTATTCTACTTATCGTGGTCGGAGCATTCACTCTTTTGCGAACACCGGTTGAGCGGTATCCCAATATTAATTTTGGTAAAATGTACGTTGTCACCTATCTCCCGGGCGCATCGCCTGGGGATGTGGAAACACTGGTGACCAAAAAAATTGAGGAGGGATTGGAAGATGTGGAAAACATCGACTATATCCATTCTTCCAGTTATAGAGCACGATCTTCTATTCTCATCAAATTCGTGGATGACAGTGATTATGAGAAAGGGTTTAACGATGTCCGGCTGAAGGTGTTGTCCCTTGTTGGAGAACTGCCATCCTCTGCAGAAGCTCCTGCTTTTAATTTTCTTGATGTCAACGACTGGTTTCCAACTATCAGCGTGAATATTGCTGGTGTCCATTCCAATACTACTCTTGCTAAGGTGGCAGAGGAGTTAAAAATACCACTTGCCCAGCTGGCTGGAGTAAAAGAGGTGAGGAAGAAAGGGGATTTTACCCGTGAATTTCATCTTATTGTATCGCCGGAAAGATTGCGTGAAATGGGGCTTACGTTTTCAGAGGTAAGTGGAGCGCTGCGATCTGCAAACATTGGAGTACCGGCAGGCCATATCAGAACGGAACAGGGTGAGTTCATCGCCCGTGTGGATGAACGTATAAGCGGGCGGGCCGAGCTCTTTGATAGAGTCATCCGCAAGGATGGAGATGGCTCCTGGTTGCGAATAGGTGATGTGGTCGACGGTGGCTATTTTTCCTACCGCGACCCCTTTGTCATGACCTCGGTAAATGGCTTGGACTGCGTAACCCTGCAGGTGTTGAAAAGTGCAGAAGGTAATGCTCTTTCTCTCACCAGGCAGGTACGGCAGGTCGTCGATGAAATGCGACCGCTGTATGAAAAGCATGGTATTACCTTGACGGTAACCTAGGATTCGAGCGTAAAAATTCAGGATTCTATCCGTGTTCTCGGCGTGAATCTATTGCTGGGTATAGTGCTGGTCTGTTGTATTATCTGGTTATTTATGGGTTTTAGAAATGCCGCCCTTACCACCGTCGGTATTCCTTTTGCTTTTCTGGTGACCATAGTGATTATGTATGTCACTGGTAATTCGATTAATGAGGTGTCGCTGTTTGCCTTTGTGCTTGTGTCGGGTATCATTGTTGACGATGCCATTGTTGTTGTGGAAAATATTTACCGCCATGTGCAGAGCGGTAAAAATGTGGTGGATTCTGTAGTGGATGGCACCTCAGAGGTTTTTCTCCCTGTTGTCAGCGCAACTTTGACGACAGTTGTCGCCTTTTTACCCATGCTTATCATGACCGGGATGGTCGGGGATTTTTTTTCCATTATCCCGAAAACGATAGCCTTTGCTCTTGTTGCATCTCTATTTGAATGTCTGTTTATTCTGCCATGCCATTATACTGACTTTGGCCCACGCAGTAGCGGGAAGGCTGGAACAACATTTGCCGAACGGGAAGGCTGGCTGATGTCTGTTGTTCGAGCTGGATTTAACCGTTGCATCCTTTTAGCCCTGAGATTCCGGGTTACCTCACTTTTCTTTCTCGGTTTTATCTTTCTGGTGGCTGTTATTATGTTTGGTATAGGTATCACAGTATGACTTAATCAGGGTGATTTAACCCTAACCCAGTTCTTATACAACTTTAAAAGGTTACATTTACAATTGGACATATTGCTCAAAATAAGATACAGTTAATTGACCTATAAATCTTCTTGTGAGATA
>CAMZKN010000114.1 GCA_947311315.1 uncultured Desulfobulbaceae bacterium
CTCACCTGATTGTCTGTGATCATTCATGTTCCTCCTTAGAGCAACATGAATAATCTATTCACAATTATCCGGTGAAAATAATTGTCGTCAGGCGGTAATTATAATTGTCGCTGATCAACAAACGAATGAAGGAGTGGAAACTGGTATCGCGAAGAAAAAAAGTGAAAGCCATGGATCTTAATGTTGTCAGTATGGAAAACTTTGATATCGTGGTCAGAAGAATTCCCTTGAGCGATACCCGCATACTGCGTTATTCCAATCGCGGTACAAATCATTCACCCTGCTACGAATTGCGTGGTCAGAAAACGAATGTCTGGTGTGTCGGTGCCAGTACTCAGATGCTGCTCGATTTTTATCGTTATGAGTATTCTCAAGTACGTATAGCAAGAGAACTCGGCCTGGGTACCCTGAACAATCCTAAAGGACTGCCATATTCGAGAGTCGGAGATGTTGTTACGGTTATTGAAAAAATGACGTCAAATGCGCTGAACGCTACCATGATTAACAATCCGTCCTGGTCGACCTTTAGAAATGAAATCAGAGGAAATCGTCCACTTATCAGTTTTATACCCGGTCATTCCCGGACCATAGCCGGATATACCAGATCCAGATTGTCACTTCCTGGCAGGATACCGTTTCGTGGCCTGTTGGTATATGATCCCTGGCCACCTAATTCCGGTGTCATTACCCGCTGGGAGAACTCTTCTACCCATACATACCAGTTCGCCTACAGTGCAAGGGTTCGTAAGGTATAAATAGTGAAAATTCACCAGGAGGAATATATCAGGGGGCAAGCTGAACGTCTGTTTTCTTATCCCCTGATAGAGGATTCGAGCTTATTACAATCCGGGTCTATTGGAAATCCAATTCGTATACTCACACCAGCCGGTAAGATGCAGTCATGGTTTGTTCCAGTTATCATCACTCAACGACTGGCCGGTTTCTTTCAGCTTAGCCATACGGGAGAGTTCATCCGTTTTTCAAGCTTCAATACAACTCCTGGTGTTTTCGATGCCTGTCCTCTTGTAGATGACTGGTTAAGCAAGGATAAAATAGTTGTGGCTGCAGAGAGTCTGGCATATGATGATGAAATATTGGATACACCTTTTCTCAGTTATGACGGAAGCCCCGATCGTATCGCCTGGCTTGTAAAGGCTCAAAGACCAAATGGAAAATGTCGCAACCTCATGGTCACCGGTGATGTTGTGTATGTTGGCAGTGAACATACCAGCCATGGATATTAATGCCCATAGGAGGGTATAAACAATCACACAATTTCAAAATACACTCTTCAGTTTCTCGGAGTCTTCGCTTACCTGTTTTTTATTGCTGTTTTTCATTAGTAAAGTACTAAAAGGAGTGAAATATGCACAAAAAGAAAAAATGTTTTTTGATCTGTTTAAGCATACTACTGCCAACACTCCTTTTTGCCGGAGCGCTGGAAAGGTATACAGTCCAGCAACAGACAGGATACAGCGTACAACGCAAAGCGACTGTCAGTGAGCGTGTATATGATGACTTCAGGAAAAAAATCAGAAACTACACAAATGACCAGAAAATTAAAATGAGGGAGTATTATCGCAATAAAATGAAACAGGCAGTGGGGGAAAGAAATTTGGATGCCGCATCATATTACAACCAATTAATAGAAATCCTCAATTCTGAAATAAGGTGATTCTATGAAATCAATTTTACAAAAACTCCTTCTCTTGCTGGTTACTCTTCTTATGTTTCTTGGAACCGATGTCTATGCTGAAAATAACGATATGAGCACCGTTGAAAGCCAATTTGATTTTCAGAAAGTTGCAACAATGGAAACTTCGGCCACTGCCAACACGGAACGGTTGGAACTGATGAAGAATAATTTAAAATATGTATTGATTATCGCAGGATTGTACGCTTTTTCTCTTATCATCATCACTGTTTTGATGAAAATGACCCCCAGCCATCAAGCTAAGGATATTGTCACTGCTGTAGGTCTGGTTTCTGTTATATTTTCGTCGTTAATATTGGTTCTGGTCGTAGACACATCGGATGCACTCACTGCACCCATGGGAATTTTAGGCGCTATAGCAGGTTATTTATTTGGCAGTGCACAGAGAACCCCATCCGCTAAAAAAGAATAAGCTTCTTCGCATTCTTCCAATGGTGTGGTTTTTTCCTGACAATCATGATGGCGTCGTAAAAAGCTCGATCTCCTTCGTTGCAGGTTTTTATCAGAACCTTAATTTAGATTCGTAAGCGCCATACGAACCACACTCACCCGTATTACCATGTTTAACCTAGCCCAGTGCAATATTTCAAGGCAGTAGCGCCTCATAATCTTCAAGCAAAGTGGCGGTCGGCAACTTATCAAAGATGTATCGCAGGTATGCATAAGGTTCCAGCTTATTTGCTTTGGCGGTTTCAATAAGACTGTACAATAAAGCACTGGCCTCTGCACCCTCAGGCGTTCCGCTAAAATATTTAACCATTTAGTTAAATATATAAAGAGCTATCTCTTTCCGGGTGGTATTGAATCACTCCACTCAAGACTGTGGGGATCAAAATCACATTCAATGGTGGGTTTGATTATTTTGAAATAGGGAGAAACATCAAAGTCTCTAGGTGTAAAAAGGCTGTGGTGCCGAATATGCAGCATTTCTTTTTTGCAGTCAGCACAGGAACTATCGCTTTGTGTTTGATTGAGGATTTCTGGTAGGATGGGATATTTAATCGACTGAAAAGCACGGGCAATGAGTGAAGAACAGATCGCAAGTGTCGGGTCTCCGCTGCCAAGGGAAAGAAGCCTTCTTCTGAAGCGTAAGGGCACGGGTGGCGTGGGAAAAAGGTATCTGGCAAGATCAAAGATATTTTGCAGATCGTATTGTAATCCAATTTGTTCAATACCATACTGTACCAGTGATTCAATTTCATCGGATCGTAATCCTATCGGTCTGCAGATACGGGTGTGAAGGTGAGAGTATTCTGATAATTCTACACTGCGAACGCCATCATTAATATCAGCTTCCACAAGAACCGTCTGTTCTTTTCCTTTTTTAGCCGGAGGCAGATTATTACCCACAAAAAGAGCTGCATGTGACCAGCTCGACTGGGTAAGGTATTTAATTGCCGTACTGATAGTTGAGTTACCATCCACTAAAAGGACGTCACCGGGGCGCAAAGTTTCTGCTAATTTTTCTGGAGAAGTTGTGGCGATTTGTCCTTTGTATTTGTGGGGTTTGGAGAGATAGTGCGCAAGCTTCTGGCCGGTTTTCTGTAAAAATTTCATCAGTCCGTTGCCTTTTGATGGTATTGGAAAAAAGTATGAATCTCTTTTGCCAGTTCAGGGCCAATGCCTTCGGTTACCATGAGTTCTTTTACCGAAGCCTTTTTGATCCGTTTTAAGCTGCCCAGTTGTTTTAATAGCTGTTTTTTCTTTTCCACACCGATTCCTGGAATTGTATCAAGCTCAGAGGTGAGTGTGGCTTTTTTTCGTAACTTTCTATGGAAAGTGATACCAAATCGATGTGATTCATCCCTGATTCTCATGAGATAGAGGAGGACAGGGTTATGAGATGGTAGGAGAATGGGGTTTTTTCTGCCTGGTTTGTAGAGTTTTTCACCTTCTTCCTGTTTTTCTTTGGCGATACCTATCCAATCCAGGTGATCTTTAATACCAAGATCTTTTGCAACCGTGAGTGCCATGCCAAGTTGACCTTTTCCGCCATCGACGACGAACAGGTCTGGCAGATTCTCTTCTTCAAGTCCCTTTTTGAGTCTCCGTTCCAGGACTTCTTTCATCATTGCGTAATCGTTGGGCCCGTCAATGGTTTTTATCCTATAGTGTCTGAAACTGCCTTTATCGGGTTCTCCACGATGAAATGAGACCAGAGAACCAACTGCTTGTTTGCCGCTGATATTGGATATATCGAGGCATTCGATTCTATCTGGTGATCGAGTGAGATGGAGTTTTTTCTGCATGGTAGTGGAGAGGCTCAACCATGATTTTTTCTTTTTTTCTTTTTCGGCAAAAACCTGGAGTGCATTGGTGTTGGCCATATTGATGAGATTATGATTATTGCCTCGCCTGGGGATTTTCAAGTAGACTTTGGTCGGGCTGGAATCGTTGAGGTGTTCTTCAATTAAAGTGAAATCAGATGGCTCAAAAGGCAGCAGTATTTCACCGGGAACTGCATTTTTGTCAGTATAAAATTGATTGATAACCTGGGACAGTATCGCCTGATCCTCTCCATACGGATCAGGAAGGAAGAAGGTTCTGCTGCCGTTGATGAGACCATTTCTGATAAGAAGAATGGCAAGGGTCACAGCTGCACCCTGGCGTGCAAAGCCGAATATATCCTGATCTTTATTATGACTGGCAGAGATTAACTGTTTTTCCAGGGTTTTTGAGAGGGCGGAAATTTGATCTCTTAGTAATGCTGCTTTTTCAAAATTCAGTAGTTTTGAGGATTCCTCCATTCTGGTTTTTAATGTGGCAATAAGGTCATGGTTTCGGCCCTCAAGGAGCATAATGATATGTTTGACATTTTCCTGGTAAAGGTTCCGGTCGGCACTGCCGCTGCAAGGAGCAAGACATTTACCAATTTGTCTATTGAGACATGGGCGTGATCGTTTTTTCAGACTGATGCCCTTGCAGTTGCGTAAGGGGAAAAGGGCTGAAATAAGTTTGAGGGTGGTCCACATTGCAGATGTTGAAGAATACGGGCCAAAATACCGTGCTTTATCTCGCGTTTTTCTCCTGGCCATCAGGACACGCGGCCACTCTTCCTGCACCGTTACTTTAATATAGGGGTAATTCTTATCATCGCGAAGAATGATATTGTATTTCGGTTTATGCTTTTTTATCAGTGAAGCTTCAAGGATGAGTGCCTCTTTTTCAGTATTGGTAATTATGGTATCAACTTTTTTTACATGGCTGAGCATTACAGATGTTTTACTGTGTCTGGATCCTGAAAAATGGACATAGGATGAAAGTCTTTTGAAAAGGTTTTTTGCTTTACCGACGTAAAGCACAGCAGATTTTTCGCTGAGCATCATGTAGACGCCGGGGGAGTGTGATGCTGAAGATAATGTGGATTTTGGAAACATATATCGGAATAGTGTTAAATTATAAATCGTAACTGCTCACAGGCCCTCCATCTTCGCACGGTCACATTTGCCGGTATAGAGGGGCTATAACAGGCAAATGTGCCTGCACGAATATGAACCGCCTGTGAGCAGTTACAGTTCAGAGGTAATAACAACATAGAGGTATTACCTCCGTGAGTAGTTACCTTTAATCTGTAGCTACTTAAGGAAAACAATATAGCATTTCTCCTTTAGAGTCAGCATTGTAAATAAAAAAGAGCAAACTGATTTACTTTCAGGATTCATTAGGGTAATCTCGCAAACGTAAACAACATAACTATCAGGTGCCGCTTTGTAAAAATGGCGGTGAAAAGGGAATACGGTGAAAATCCGTAACGTTGGGCCAGCGCTGTATGCGGGGACGATGACTGCTTGTTAACCACTGCTTTGTTTGGGCGGGAAGGTGCAGTCTGAGAATGATCCGTAAGTCAGAAGACCTGCCTGGAAGAATAAGACTTTCTTGTCCGTTAATAAGTCCGTGGATCGGTGTGTACTGATCCACGGACTTTTTTATTGCCCATCGGCAGGAGATATTTACAAGGAGCTTCTGAGTATTATGCAGACACAAATTGAATTGGCCAGAGAGGGTGTAGTTACTAAGCAGATGGAGCAGGTGGCACTTGACGAGAATTTTCCTGTTGAGGAAATATGTAAAAATGTTGCTGAGGGTACAGTGGTTATCCCGTATAATCCTAACCGACCGCTGCAGAAAGTATGTGGGATAGGAAAAGGTCTGCGGACGAAGGTGAATGCTTCAATTGGTACATCTTCCGACATTTCTGATGTACAGCTTGAATTGCGAAAGGCAAAGATTGCGGAAGTTGAAAAGGTTGATACCTTGATGGAACTTTCTACCGGCGGAGATTTGGATGCTATACGCAGGACAATTCTTGATGGATGTAGCCTACCTGTTGGCAATGTTCCGCTTTATCAGGCTTTTGCTGAAACAAGCAGAAAATACCATAATCCCAATAAACTTGATCCTGAATATCTTTTTGAGCTGATAGAACGTCAGCTTCAGGACGGATTGTCTTTTATGGCTATCCATTGCGGCATTAACAGGTTTTCTGTCGAACGTATGAGAAAACAGGGGTTTCGTTATGGAGGGCTGGTCTCAAAAGGCGGTACATTTATGGTGTCGTGGATGGAATATAATAATCGTGAAAACCCACTCTATGAGCAATTTGACAGAGTATGTGCTCTGATGAAAAAATATGATGCGGTCTTATCACTTGGCAATGGCATTCGAGCCGGTGCAATCCACGACAGCCATGATCGCGCACAGATGGCGGAGATGATTATTAACTGCGAACTAGCAGAACTTGGCAGGGATATGGGATGTCAAATGATGGTTGAAGGGCCGGGCCATGTACCACTCGATGAAATTGCAGGCAATATTATGCTGGAAAAACGAATGAGTGGGGGCGCACCATATTATGTTCTTGGCCCGCTTCCTGCAGACTCAGGTGCCGGTTATGATCATATAACCGCTGCCATTGGTGCAGCTCAGTCTGCATGGCATGGTGCAGATTTAATCTGTTACATAACTCCGGCGGAACACCTTGCTTTGCCCAATGAAAACGATGTTCGTGAAGGGGTCAGGGCCACCAGACTTGCAGCCCGTATTGGCGATATTGCAAAATATCCCGAGAGAAGAGAAATGGAAAAACAGGTGGCACTTGCCAGAAGAGACAGCGATTTTGATACTTATTTTAAACTTTCAATGTTTCCTGAAAAAATGGCAGAGATCCGAAATGGCAGAAAGCCGGAAAATGAATCAACCTGCACCATGTGCGGCGATTTTTGTGCCATGGAACGGGGACACGCTCTTTTTGCAGATGATATTCGTGGGGATAAATGTCGCGTGCAGGAGGAAGTGATCAAAGTGGATTGAGGACAGAATCACCCAGAGCGGCCTTAAAAAGCGCTTTGGTGTAGGGTTGCTCAGGAGCTGAAAAAATCTTCCGGGCAATCCCTTCTTCAACAATTTTCCCCTGTCGCATAACTGCAATATAGTCAGCCAGGGCGCGTACGACCCGTAGATCATGGGATATGAAAAGATAGGTGATCTCGTATTTTTTTTGGATCTGGAGGAGGAGTTCTATTATCTGACCCTGAATGGTCACATCAAGGGCGGATGTTGGCTCATCAAGTATGAGGAGCCTGGGTTTGAGTACAATGGCTCTGGCGAGTGCTATCCGTTGCCGCTGACCACCAGAGAATTCATGGGGATATCTATGGGCCATTTCGGCTTCAAGTCCAACTTCAAGGAGCCCGGCAATGACAGTGTCATAGCGTTTTTTTCTGTCACCGCCGAGGCCATGAACCTTAAGTCCTTCTTCAATTATCTGTAAAACGGTCAGGCGGGGGGAGAGTGAAGAAAACGGATCCTGGAAAACCACCTGAATATCACTTCTCAAAGGACGCATACGACGATTGCTGTACGTATGAATGGGATGTTCGTTAAAGAATATTTTTCCCTGACTATGAATGAGCCTCAGGATCGCCATGCCAAGGGTAGTTTTGCCGGAGCCTGATTCACCGATAATTGCACAGGTTGTACCACTTGCAATCTTGAGATGTATCCTGTCAACGGCAGTAATGATTTTTTTTCGTCTTTTGAATGTATGTTCCCAGCCATCATAGAGTGTAAATTGGCAATGAAGATCTTCTGTTTTAAGAAGAATTGGCCCTGGAGTTGCCGGTGGTTTGATGGTTTTCGGGATGGCCGATATTAGCTGACGGGTGTAGTTATGGGCAGGCGCGTTAAAGATAGTATCAGTGATTCCGCTCTCTACAATGCGGCCATTTTGCATAATATAGACTTTTGAACCAATGTTTCTTACCATCTCAAGGTCGTGGGTGATAAGCAGAACACCCATTCCATATTCCTGCTGGACATCTTTTATAAGATCGAGGATCTGGGCTTGGATAGTGACATCAAGGGCTGTGGTAGGTTCGTCTGCGATAAGAAGAGATGGGTTGCAGGCCAAAGCCATAGCTATCATGACCCGCTGTCGCTGGCCACCTGATAATTGATGGGGGTAGGATCGCATTCGCAGAGACGGTTCGTCAATTCCGGTACGGTGCAGGAGGCGCAGGGCTTCTTTGCCTGCCTTGTGTTTGTCCATGTTTCGGTGCAGCATCAGTGGTTCAATCATCTGATTACCGATGGTGTATACCGGGTTAAGCGAGGTCATGGGCTCCTGGAAAATCATGGCAATTCTATTGCCGCGAATCTTGAGCAGATCTTCTGCTGAAAGGGAGTAGATATCCTGACCTTCAAAAAGGACTTTACCCTGTACACCAATATTTGAACCATCTTCAAGTAACCGGAGGATAGAGTACGCCGTGATAGATTTTCCTGATCCGGATTCACCGACAAGAGCTGTTGTTTCACCACGTGTAAGGTTGAGGGAAACGTCGAAAAGAACCTGGTTGCGGATAGGGTCGTTTTTTTCGTTATGATCGTTGAACCAGAGATTGAGCTTGTCTATTTCAAGGAGCATGGAAGGTTAGTATCTAATTTCAAAAGAGGAGAATTGTTCTTCAACATCTATATTTTGAACTCTCAGGTGTTCAACTTGTGAGCGGGGAGATCCCTGCTTTAACCGGGCAAGCATGGATTCAATAGCTTTCTTTTCTCCCTGCAGCATTGCCTCAACCGTACGATCCGGCAAATTTTTCACATAACCGGAAATGTTGAGTTGTAGTGCCTGCCCGTATGTATAATCCCTGAAAAAGACACCCTGCACGAGTCCTTCAACTATGACATGAGTTGTATTCAAGATATTGTACCAGAGAATAAAGAGTATTTAAGAGCGGGTATAGTGTCCACTATCTACTATGACACGTTTTTTCTGCGAAGCATACTGCCAATTTCTGTATTAACGATTTTGTCCATCTCTTTAAAAGACGTCGTCATGCCAATCTCATATCGGTTGTTACCAAAAGTTTCAACTCTCACAACAGTTCCAATGAAAAGAACAGGTGCTCCATCGGTGACGGGTACTTTTACTTTGATTAGAGCGCCGAGGGGAAGAGGTTCGTCATTTTCAAAAAGAAGTCCGCCAACACAGATATCTTTGCTGATACCGGTAAAGGTTTGCGAATTGTGGAAATCAAGTTCTTTAATCAGAATAGGTTGATTAATTTTGACGCGCAGGTATCGTCTTTTTTCTTCCTTGTAGTGGGAAATTCGGTTTTTGCCGGCACCTTTGGCGAGGTAGACTGCGTTGTCTGCCATTTCAAGCAATAATTCAGGATTTTCGGAGTTAAATGGGTAAGATGCGATTCCACCGCTCACCGTTAGTTTAAAGGATTGATGATTGTAATTGAACTCAAGCTTTTCTATTTCCTCTCTGAGCCTTTCTGCACAGATAAATGCGCTGACATTGTCGGTGCGCGGCATGAGTAGGACGAACTCTTCACCACCGAAACGGGCGGCAATATCACTGTCACGTTTTTGGCGATTGATACTATCTGCAATACGTTTTAATGCTTCATCACCTGCAAGATGGCCATAGGTATCATTTATATCTTTGAAATTATCGATATCTAAAAACAGTATGGTGAGATCATCCTGGTATCGCTTTGCCAGAGAGACCTGCAAACTGTAGGCTTCGTCAAAATATGGGCGATTAAACAGGCCGGTCAACTTGTCATGGATACTTTCATTTACTACATTTTCATATAATGTGGATTCTACCAGGCGTGGATGGATGAGAAAATCAGTAGCAGTTTGGAAATAATCACAGAGAGCTGTGGTGAAATCAACATCTCTGCCAAGACTCTTTATTAATTGCTGGCGGTGGAAAATCGCATTTTTCCAGTGTTGTTCGGCTTTATCAGCTGGTATATCGATACTTGTGAGCAATTCAAGTATGCATTGGTATACCGCTGTGCCGTCAGCCGTGCCAAGATTATCTACCTGTTGTATAAAAGTATTGTCGTCTGTAGATTCAAGTTTATATTGGAGCAGGATTGTTTTAAGGGTGAGATCCATGTATATCCTCAGAATGGGAGAAAAGGTGACAGGGTACATTGAGCAGGAGCACGTTAACATTTTCATGCAGCATTGTACAATAATTATGTGATTGCATTAAAAGGTTTCGGTTATTTTTCGAGTGTAGATTGAAGATTGAAAAGAGGCGTTATATGGAAATATGGGTGGATGCTGATGCATGCCCCGTTGCAATCAGGGAGATACTCTGTAAGGCAGCGGCAAGAATTGTTGTACAGTTGAATTTTGTTGCTAATAGACCGATCCGTATTCCCATGTCAGATCATATACAATCAGTTTTAGTTGGTTCCGGGGCGGATGTTGCAGACGATGAAATTGTTGCGCGAATGCATGGTGGCGATCTTGTTATTACAGCAGATATACCACTTGCTGCACGGGGGATTGAAAAAGATGGCCTAGCCCTTAATCCTCGGGGGGAGTTGTATACAAAAGAAGATATTCAATCTCGACTCAGTATGCGGGACTTTATGGATTCTCTGCGGGAGAGTGGGGTTGATACAGGCGGACCATCCGTTTTTAGTAAACGTGATCATCAGTTATTTGCCAATCAGCTCGATAAGATTTTATCGCAGATACACAAAGTTAAACAAAAAAAGACCAGCTGCTAAAAGCATACTGGTCTTTAAAACACCATTTTTCAAAGGCCCTGTTTTATCCGCCACCGATAACCGGAAATATGGCCAGAATGTCTTTTTCGACAGGGTGCACGTCAAAGTTGGTGTGTCGTGAATTTATCATCAACACACCAACTTCCTCCCTGTCAATATTAAGATCGTCAACAATGTTACCTACGGTCGTTCCTTCGTCAATATCGTATTCTTTGATCTTAAAACGATTGTCACGAAAATAAGCAAAAAGTTTTACTGAGATTTTCATTGAATTCCTTAGAAGTCCCAGAATGTATCAATCTCTTCCCCGCTAAAATCAAAAACGACATTGTGTGGTGGCAGAGGCTCGTTGTAGAAGAATTCAGGCAACCTGTCATCGGCAGAAGTAAAACCGGCAGCAGTATTAAAGGCTCTTTCTGTCTTGAGAATATGCTGACCAAGGCTGACAACATCGTCACCGGTGAGCGAAAGATCAAAACGGGCATTCAGCAGATCAACCAGAGCGGGCAGACATTTTTCATCATCAAGGGCGGCAAAGGCGATGAAAAGGCACATGCCGGTGGAGTCGATAGCAGCCGTTGCGATCTGGAGATTTCTGGAGAGTTCAACCTGACCCTCTTTTGTTAACGGATCAACCTTTCCACCAACATTTAAGATGTTGGTGGCGATGGTGTAACCCATGGTATGATCTGCGCCCTGGGTTGAGGTAGCGTAGGTGATGCCGATACCTTTAATCGCTCGAGGATCGTACGCCGGAATAGCCTGGTTTTTTACAACAGGTACGCGGGTGATACCAAAAGCACGACCGACCGATCCGGCACCGTTGCCGATAATTCGACCAATACCTGTTCCTTTGGTAATGTCTTCAGTCAACAATTTGCATATTCCGGCACCATCACCAAAGGGAAGGACGCCGGCTTCCATGGCAACACCCATGGCAACTGAAGTCTCAATGGTATCGATACCGATATCGTCCATAATCCTGTCGGCTTCAGCGATATGGTCCAGATTGTCGACACAGCAGTCAGCACCCATTGCCCAGATGGATTCATATTCAAATCCTGCGGTCAATTTCTTGCCATCAGCATCGTTGTAGATTTGGGAACATTGAATGACACAACCCTGATGGCAACCATGCTTCACCTTGCCACCACGTTCTTTAATGGTGTCATGCATGGTTTCACCGGAAATACTTTCATGGCCTTCGAATTGGCCTTTGGTGAAGTTTTGAGTGGGAAAGCCACCTGATTCATTGATTATATTGGTTAGTACGTTTGTGCCATACTGGCCCAGTGCCTGGCTGACCGGGTGGTCAACCAGTGCCTTGGCAAATATTCTGTTTGCATCTTTGAATGCATCAGGCTTGGCTATTGCAACTTTACCGTCTTTGGGATCAACGGTAATAAATTTGATTTTTTTAGCTCCCATTACAGCACCTAGTCCACCACGTCCACAGGATCGCAGACTGCCATCCGGATCTTTAATGGAGATATTGGCACTGGCGAGTCTCATTTCCCCGGCCTGACCGATGGAAAGAAGGCCATGTTTGCCCTCAATACGATTCTCCAAAGCCTGGACTACTGCAAAATTGCCTTGGCCAATGAGTTCTTTTTCTTCAGTAATAGTTACACCATCAGGGGTAAGAGCAAGGCTGTACCAGTTATCAGCTTTGGGTAATCCTTCAACGATTAAGGCCTTGCAGCCGGCCTTGGCAAAAAGTTGAGCAGCAGTGCCACCCGAGTTTGATTCTTTGATGGTTCCTGTGAGTGGGCTTTTGGCGCCAATGGAAAGGCGTCCGGAGTTGGCAGCAGCTGTGCCGGAAAGAAGGCCTGGTGCGAAAACCAGCTTGTTGTTTTGGCCCAGGGGATGACAGGTCGGTTCGACTTCTGCTGATACTATGGTTGAGGTCAGGCCTCGGCCGCCATGCCCGGCCCAGTCTGCCGGAATATCTTCGATTGATGTGGTGAGATCAGCCATATTTACCCGAAAAATTTTATCCGCCATGGTATTACTCCTTTTGGTTATGGTTTTACGTCTGAAAGGTTATTGTTGGTCATACATAACTTTGCCACAATCGAGCAGATTATAGCCGCCAAGGGCAAGAATTGCATTCTTGAATTCGTCGTTGTTTTTGATTAAGTCGATCACGGTCACAATTTTGGGATCGTTTAAAAATTGGGCTGGAACGATGAGGTCATATCGCTCTTCGGCCACGGGGACAAAATCAAGATCAAGGGCGTTGGCAGCAGCGCGAATACCAAGTCCTGCGTCCACGCTGCCGTTGGCAACGGAAGCCGCAACATTCATATGGGTGTATTCTTCGTGGTCGTATCCCGCAATAGCAGTGGAGTCTATTCCTTCATCACTCAGGATCTTATCCGTTAAAAGGCGTGTACCCGCACCATTTTGTCTATTGATAAAAGTGAGTTTGTTTTCTACAAGATCTTTGAACCCTGTAATGTGTTTTGGGTTGCCTTTAGCGACAATAAGTCCCTGTTCACGGTAGCAGAGGTTGATGAGTTGCAGAGGAATATCTTTTAAAAATCTTTTGATAAAACTGACATTGTATTCCCCCGTTTCTTCATCAAGCAGATGGCTGCCTGCAATATGTGCCTCTCCTCGCCGGATGGCCATTATGCCCCCCATGGAGCCAACATGAGCTGAAGAAATTCGAACTATCGGTCTCTGTTTATGAAGATGGTTAGCGAGAAGGTCGAGGATATTATCGTGGCTGCCAATACAGACCAGGGTAGCGTCAATCTCTCTTTCAGAGCGCAGCAGTTCTATCTGTACCTTTTCTCCAGCGCCAATGCCCTCATTGCCTGCTCCAATGGTGAGTAGACCGTCCGCCCGAACAAGAGACATGACTGCACCGGCCCCCTTACCAGACGGAGTCGCCATAAGGTTTTTCCCAACTTTTCCCAGAGTAATGCGGACAAATTGATCGACCCCCATCGGTGAATGCAGGGGCCGTGACAGGGTGGCCTCAATAGTTTTAACCTTGGGTAAACCTTTGCCCAGAAAGGTGGTTATCATTTCCTGAATAAAAACCTTCATTGTCAGTAGTGCTGAAACCGGATAGCCTGGCAAACCGATGGCTGGTGTATCGCCTATCATTGCAAGGATAACGGGTTTGCCAGGTTTTATGGCAACACCGTGTACGATAACCTCTCCTACCTCAGCAAGAACCTTAGCGGAATAGTCCCTGGTACCAGCGGACGCTCCAGCGTTGAGAATAACGATATCGTTTTCGGCAGCAGCCTCAAGCAGGCTTTTTTTGAGTTTTTCCGGATCGTCCTGGACAGGCAATCCTCTGGTTGCAAGAGCACCCCATTCATTGAGGTAACCTGCTAAAATGCGGGAATTAAATTCGATGATTTGGCCGGCTGTTGGTTGCTGGTCCGGCTGAATTAACTCACTGCCCGTGGGAATAACATGGGCCTTTGGCAGGCGTTGAACTTTTATTTCAACTACTCCGGTGGCAAGCATTGCTCCCTGGTCGATGGCGCGTACTCTGTGGCCTTCGGGAAGGATCAGTTCGGTCGCCACTATATCTTCGCCGATGGTTCTTACATGTTGCCATGGTGTGGCGGCCATATGGAGCTCAACCTCGGTGTCGCTGAGATAATGGACATCTTCTATCATCACCACCGCATTACAGCCTTCTGGAAGAGCATTTCCGGTATTAACCGGAATAAATTTATCATCACGCAGTCGTATTGGACTGGCTTCGCTGGCACCGGTGAGATCACTGAAATGGACAGCAATTCCATCCATTGCTGCAGCATTATACGAAGGGGACGAACGTTTGGCAAAGACAGGTTCTGCGGTAATCCTGTAAAGACTATCATCAACGCCGATCACTTCAATACTGTTTTTTGAAAAGAACCCTTTTTGTTCAAGGGTGCCTCGCCATAATTTTTTTGCCTCATCTAAAGGCATATTACTTAAATAGACGTTACGTGTACTCATGAATATAAAAAGACCTCAATAACTGTGTTTTCTGTTACTCCCTGGCTGTCTTCGGTTATAAGAAAGTAACCGTGGGCTTTGGAGAGTGTCGATATTGACCCTGATTTTCCCATTATTGGTTCTGCGCGCCAGCAATTTTCACCTCTGAAAAGCTGTACCCGAATGACGTCCCGTCTGCCGGGAGCTGAATTAATATTTCGGGTAAGTTGCGCTGGAAGCGAGAGTTCAGGGAGTTGCGCTGAATGGATTCTGCCTGATAATTGCTCGATGGCCGGTTTGACAAAGAAATCAAAACAGACCATGGCAGAAACAGGATGGCCGGGTAGGCCGAAAATGGGTGTGGTATCGCACATGCCAATAAGAATAGGTTTGCCAGGCTTGAGCGTGACACCGTGGACGAGAATTCCCGGTGGGCCAAGGGCCTCAATAACCTGTTCTCCCAGATCCCGCACACCAACCGAACTTCCCCCTGAAAAAAGCACAATGTCGTTCTCCTGCACGGCTTTTTTGACTGCGGGCAAAAAAATCTCTTTCTGGTCTGAGACGATACCGTAATTGGTATATATTCCATCTGCCTGGCGTACGAGCCCGGCAAGTGCCAGCGTGTTGATATTTCGTATTTGTCCCGGTTTTGGGGTCTCTGTATGGGGTATAATCTCATCGCCCGTGGAGAGAATGCCGACGCGCACTTTTCTATAGACGGTAACCTGTTCTATTCCTAAACCCGCGAGCAGACCTATATTTTGTGGACGGAGGATTTGTCCGGTGGGCAGAGCCTGCTGATTGAAAGCAATATCTTCACCTTTTTGTATCAGGTGGGTACCAGTGCCGACACCTTTAACAATTTCAATCATCGTCTCATCTACAGGAACAGTGTGTTCCAGCATAACCACACCATCAGCACCGAGTGGCAGAAGACCGCCTGTTGGTATTTTGTGGCAACATCCTTTTTTTACTTCTGCCAAAGGTGCTTCACCCATTTTGACTTCGCCTGTTATATTGAGATAACATGGCATGGACTGACTTGCACCAAAGGTATCGGCAGCTCGAACGGCAAAACCGTCCATTGTTGATCGTGCCTGGGCCGGAAGATCTTCGGGGGAAAGAATCGGCTCTGCGAGAATTCTGTCAAAGGCTTGATCAAGAGGGATGGTTTCACTTTCCAGGGTAATGTCTTGAAGAGCATGTATTAAGATGTTGAGGGCAGCATCCACCGAAAGCAGTTCGCTGCGGCCCAGCATATCTTTTGTCACTTGTGTTTCAGGCATGATACTAGGCGATCCGAATGTTGATTTTTTCTGATTGCGACAGGAGGCTAAGAAATGTGGCTGTGTCTATTGTTTTTTTCTCAAATTCTATCGTGTTGATTTTTTGAAGAAGAGACTCTCTTTTACTGAAAAACACTAGGGCTGGTTTTGTTTTAATCCAGACACCTTTT
The DNA here is from genome assembly GCA_947311315.1 of uncultured Desulfobulbaceae bacterium. Classification (GTDB taxonomy): domain Bacteria; phylum Desulfobacterota; class Desulfobulbia; order Desulfobulbales; family Desulfocapsaceae; genus Desulforhopalus_A. Next base: position 16,172 of record CAMZKN010000114.1, read on the forward strand.
TTCAGTAATTCAAGACCACGTTCCTGAGCTATACTGTTGAAAAGTTTAAGGGTAACTGTGAGGTTTCCTTGTTGTTTGTCAACTGAGTCAGTTTTTTTTGTATCGGTTCGAAGAGCGGAATGGAAGCTGTTTTTACGAAAGATTGCTCCGGCAAGGCCGGGCATGGCAGCTGAAAGTGCAAGTATCGGGTTGTGGCCTTCGAGCGGGGTCGTAAGGTCGTCGATAGCAGTTCCGTTTAGAAAAATAGTCTGAACGACGTCTCCGATATAGTCAGCAGTAAACCCCGGCAACTCGTTTAGAAAACGACCCATTGGTATTCCCGCGCGGCTCTTTAATTCTATGCCTGACTGTAAAACAGTGGTAAAAAGAATTAGTGCATCACTGGCAACTGTTAACTGAAAATGTGGCGCCGGGTGTTGATCTTCCATATAGAGGATTTACAGCGTAAAGTTTATGGAAGGAATCAGCAGTGTTGGTATTTCCCCCCGGAAAGATGTAAACATAAACGTACTCGCAGTATACAAGTTTTATCACAATTGAGATAATAAAAAATATAATTTTGAATCTTAAAAGGACATAACATGACAGTTAAACCTCTTTCATCTCTGGCCAAGTACAAAAGTTTTGATGGACCTGTGGTCGCAATCGTTATGGATGGTGTTGGGATTGGTCCTGAAAATGAGAATAATGGTGTCTATTCCGCCTATACTCCGATGTTGGACAGTTTATTGCGGGAACAGCTCGCGACAAGGTTGAAAGCTCACGGTAGTGCGGTTGGACTACCTTCCGAAAAAGATATGGGAAACTCAGAAGTGGGTCACAACGCTCTCGGCGCAGGAAGAGTTTTTGCCCAAGGTGCAAAACTTGTAAATATTGCAATTGATACTGGAAATGTTTTTACTGGGAAATCGTGGCAGAAAGTGATGGAAAGAGGCCTTGCTGGTGGAACTGTTCATTTTATTGGTCTGCTTTCCGATGGTAATGTGCACAGTCATATCGACCAACTCTATGCTTTGATAGATGAATGTGCAAAAACGGGAATAGAAAAGGTACGAATTCATGTTTTACTCGATGGTCGTGATGTGGGCCAGAAAAGTGCTATGAATTATATTGACCCCCTTGAAAAACGGCTTGAAAGTTTGTCCGTTGACGGTCGGGATTATCGGATCGCTTCCGGTGGTGGCAGGATGGTTACAACGATGGACAGGTATAATGCCGACTGGCAGGTTGTTGAAAATGGATGGAAGGCCCATGTACTTGGCGTGGGCAGGTCGTTTTCTTCTGCCAGTGAAGCTGTTGGGACATATTACACTGAAGATCCTGAAATGACAGATCAATATATGGAAAGTTTTGTGATAAATAATTCGTCAGGTCCCGTCGGGCGTATTGAGGATGGTGACACTGTTATTTTCTTTAATTTCCGTGGTGACAGGGCGATAGAAATCTCAAAAGCTTTTGAAGATGAGGATTTCAGCGCTTTCAACAGGCAGAGAACACCGGATGTTTTTTTTGCCGGCATGATGCAGTATGATGGTGATGCGCTGATCCCCAAAAATTACCTGGTTGAACCGCCCCTTATTGAAAATACTCTTGGGGAGTATCTTTGTGGCGCAGGAATTACATCGTACGCAATATCTGAAACACAGAAATTTGGCCATGTGACATATTTTTGGAATGGCAATAAATCCGGTTATATTGATGAACAGTTGGAAGAATATGTTGAAATCCCATCTGATAAAGTAACGTTTGATATCAGGCCATGGATGAAGGCTGCTGAGATTACGGACAAGGTTGTTGAGACCATTGAAAGTGGCAGATACAAGTTTATCAGATTAAATTATGCCAATAGTGATATGGTAGGGCACACAGGAGTGGTGCCTGCTGTTAGAATCGCGGTCGAAACTGTTGATTTATGTCTACACCGATTGCTGAGCGCCGTGGAAAAAGCTGGTGGAATTGCGGCGATCACCGCCGATCATGGTAATGCGGATTGCATGTGGACTACTAAAAATGAACAAAAAACACCTATGGTGGCGCATACCCTTAATCCGGTTCCATTTGTTATCAAAGATTTTAACGGCAAAAACAACTTTGAGCTGACCTTTATCGAAAATCCGGGTTTGGCGAATGTGGCATCAACGCTTTGCGTTTTGCTCGGGTTTGAGCCACCCGTTGAATATGAACCATCACTTGTGGCAATTTCTTTACAATAACGGACAAAAAAATTATATGACGGAAAGAATCAGTAAATCAGCGCTTAAAAGAATATTTAAGCAGGAAGAAGGTGCTGCACAGGAATTAGCACTTTTGACCGATAAGGATTTGAAACTACTGCCCGCAGACCAGGCTGTAAAAGATGAAATTAAGAAGTGTCGAAGCCAGAAGGGTGGTGCTAGAAAAAGGCAGATAAAATACCTGGCAAAGGTGATGCGGGAAGGGTCAGTTGAAGATATTCTCGATTTTCTCGCAAAAAGAAAAGGATCTCAATTAAAATCCAATAAGTTACTCAAAGAAGTCGAACGGTTAAGAGACGTTATTGTCAATGAAGCATTGGCTGCACAACAACTCACCCTTCAGGCTGGAGAAGTATGGGAACCAGACTGGCAGGGCAGGGAAATCGAGGCAGTCGTGCAACGTTTTGCGCCTGATGAAGGGGAATTGCGTAAAGCTGTTTACAGCTATGTCAGAACCCGGGCTCATAATCATTTTCGGGAGGTTTTTCGCATCATAAAGGCGGCATTTGAGCGTGAGGAAATGGCACAGAAAATTGCGGACAACAAAAAAAAGGATGTGTAGGACAAGTGGGAGAAAACTATGTCAATACGAGCGCTTGCTCTTGATTTATATAAAGCAAAGCAGAAAGTGGTAAGGTTTGAAAAATTGCTGGCAAATGGGTCGAGGGCGGAGCAAAATGAATTGCAGCAGGAATTAAATAGCGCAATTCAGGAAGAGAAAATACTGTGCAAGATGTTGGCTGGTGAAAAGGAGTCAGGCGATTTCCGCAAAAAATTTGAATAGTCATGGAGAAGGAATGGAAAATCTGTACGCCGAGAGAATCAAAAATGTGCCACGATCGTTTATCAGAGAAATTTTAAAAATATCTCTTGATCCGTCGGTGATTTCATTTGCAGGGGGGCTGCCGAACGCAGATTATTTTCCAGTTCGACATATTCAGGCTGCCACGGAAAAAGTGTTCACAGACTATGGTTCCGAGGTTTTACAGTATAGTAATTCGGAAGGGGATTTACAACTGCGTGAATGGATTGCAGCGCGATATAAAGAACAAAAAAATCTGATCGTTTCTCCAGATAATATCATTATCACCAACGGTTCCCAGCAGGGGATTGATTTGCTGGGGAAAGTCCTTCTCAATGATGGTGATGGTGTACTGATCGAGGAACCCGGCTATCTTGGTGCTATTCAGTCTCTTTCCCTTTTCAGGCCGGTTTTTATTCCAGCGCCATTAAATGACGATGGTCTGGATATAGAAATTTTGGCCGAAAAAAGCGGGAATTGTACTGCAAAAATGTTGTATTCTGTGCCGACATTTCAGAATCCATCTGGCGTTACATATAGTGATGAAAACAAGGAACAGGTCTCGGCCATTGCCGAAAAAAATAGTTTTGTAATCGTTGAGGATGACCCTTACTGGGAACTGCGTTTTTCTGGCAAGCCTTCACGTTCTTTTGCCCATTTTTTGCCGCAGCAGACAGCAATGCTGGGCTCCTTTTCAAAGATTGTTGCGCCGGGCTTTCGTCTTGGTTGGATTGCAGCCCCGGAGGCTCTATCAGAAAAACTACTCATTGCAAAGCAGGCGGCAGATTTACACACGTCCAGTTTGTCCCAGAAGATTATGTACGAATATCTGGTTGGAGGTGATCTTGATACTCATATCAAAGCCATCACCGATGCTTATGGAGGTCAGTGTCGTGCTATGCAGGATGCAATTCAGAACAGTTTTCCGAAAAGTATCCAATTCACCAGACCGGAAGGCGGCATGTTCTTATGGGGAAAATTGCCGGAAGGAATGGACTCCATGGCACTCTTTGATGAAGCGGTAAAGGAAAAAGTTGTATTTGTCCTGGGGATCCTTTCTATACAAAACCGGGGCCAACAAACTCGTTTCGGTTGAGCTTTTCCTGCGTTGACAAGGCGGCAATAGAAGAAGGTGTGACCAGAATGTCGCGCGCACTGAAAAGATTTTTTATCTATTAGGAGATTGCCTGAGAATAGGCATTTTGGTTGAAATCGAGGAATTTTTGAAAAAATAAGCACAGCCATATACCTGATATTGCGAGCATTATTTTTTTGAAAATTCTGAAGAGTTTAGGCAAAAGGGCATCCTCAGACAGTCTCCTAAACCTCGTCGCTGTCGACGTAGGCATAGGCACTGTGTTTGTGGATCGACTCAAAGCTCTCAACGCCTGCTGAAAACCAGGTGATATCCGGGTTGGCTAGAGCGGAAACGGCAACTTTGCGCACAACGTCTTCTACGAACATTGGGTTGTTATACGCTTTTTCCGTTACATATTTTTCATCCGGTCGTTTGAGGAGTGCGTAGAGTTCACATGAGGCGGATTGTTCTATCATTGTGATCAGATCCTCAACCCAGATGAAGTTTGAGAACCGTACATTAAGCGTTACTTCAGCACGCTGATTATGGGCTCCGCCTGCGCTAATTTCCTTGGAGCACGGGCAAAGCGTAGTAACCGGAACAGAGACAGAGAGTTTAAAGCCTTCATCTTCTCCAATGCCCCCCGAAAAAGCGCATGTGTATTCCATCAGGCTGTGGGTATCACTGACGGGTGCTTTTTTATCAATAAAGTAGGGAAATGACATTTCCAGGCGAACACTTTTAGCCTGTAGCCCATCTTTTAGTCGAGCCAGGATGGATGAAAAACTGGTAACAGAAAGTTCATCCAGTGAGTCATTGATAATTGTTGTAAACGTTTCCACACAGTTATCTTTATGTCCATCGGATAGACTGGCCTGCATGGAGATGGTGGCGATTGTGTTTTGCAGGTTGCCACTCTTTTCTTTTACTCGAACCGGTGCTTTGAGTCCTTTCAAACCGACTGTTTGAATGTGCATTGTCTCTCCAGGGTCGTTGGCTGTAGGTTCATTGAATATGAGCAATTATTGTTTACTCTTTTGTAACTGTTCAGCATCAAGCTGTTAATTACGTATAACTGATGAGTCTAACTGTTTAGCAGTGCCTTGCATGTCTACAGGCAGTCCGATTAGTTATACACCTGTATGCTGAGCGGTCTGCTTGTGGGCAGGTGAGGTGCTGCTGAATAGTTACACTCTTTTTAGTTATAATCAACAATACTCTTTTGTCCATAAGAAGGAGAGGAGATCAAAATTTCATGCGTTTCTCTGCAAATCAATGTATCTTGACTTTTTTTGCATATACGATTGTACGTTGAAATTATCTCTGGAATAGCATCCATGGAAAAAAATATAGAGAATATCAGGCTTGATAAGTGGCTTTGGGCGGCACGTTTTTTCAAAACCCGTCCCCAGGCAAGTCAGGCGGTCAATGGTGGAAAGGTTCATCTCAATGGAAATCGGGTCAAAGCTGCACGAACTGTTACCATAGGCGATAATCTTGATATTGTCCGTGGGATTGTCGAATTTTCTGTAAAAGTTCTTGGGGTATCCAAATACCGACGACCTGCGGTTGAAGCACAATTACTCTACGAAGAGTCTGAAGAAAGTATACAAAAACGTGAAGAAAAGAGAATGTTGAGGAAAATGAACCGCGAAGGGTATGCGGCACCTGCAAAAAGACCCGGTAAACGCGATAGACGAAAAATTAAGTCTTTTACCAGAAAAGATTGATTGGAGGAAATTATGAAAAAAATTGAACGAGCACTAATTAGCCTGACGGACAAATCAGGAATCGAAGGTTTTGTAAAAGAGTTGGCGGCTCTTGATATTCAACTGCTGTCAACAGGTGGCACCGCCAAAAAACTAAGAGATGCAGGTCTGGAGGTAATGGATGTATCAGAATTTACTGGATTTCCAGAGATGCTCGACGGCAGGGTGAAAACTCTGCACCCCAAAGTACACGGAGGTATCCTGAATCAACGAGCCAATGAAGAGCATAAGAAACAGTGTGCTGAACATGGATTGAAAAATATAGACATTATAGCAGTTAATCTCTACGCCTTTGAAAAGACGGTGGCTGATCCTGACTGCAGCCTGGCTGACGCCATAGAAAATATCGATATTGGCGGGCCTACCATGTTACGCGCTGCAGCGAAAAATTTTCATGATGTGACGGTTATTGTTGATCCAGATGATTATCCCCAGGTTCTAAAAGAGATAAAAGAGAGTGGTAACACAACATTGCAAACACGCTTTAAGCTGGCGGTAAAGGTGTTCGATTTAACTTCAACCTATGATACCAAAATTTCAAAATGGCTAAATACAATCGATACAGAAAGTAATAGTTATTTTTCCGGAGAATAAGATAATGTTAAAAATGGCGGTGTTATTGTCGGGGAGTGGCCGCACACTTGATAACTTTCATGAACGTATTCAAGCGGGGAGTTTAGCAGCGGAAATCCAAGTGGTGATTTCAAATGTACAGGGCGTATTGGGTCTGCAAAAGGCGGAAAAATATGGATATCCTGCCTTTCACGCTGCGGGTAACGAGACGATAAACGACATTTTACAAAACTATGAAATCGATATTATCTGTCTTGCCGGCTATTTGAAACTCTATTCACCACCGCCCGCGTTGTCCCGTGGGGTTATCAATATTCATCCTGCTTTGATCCCAAGTTTTTGCGGAGACGGATTTTACGGCCATCATGTTCACAGTGCTGTTAAAAAGCGAGGATGCACGTTAAGTGGATGCACTGTGCATTTTGCGGATGAAAATTATGATGAGGGGCCAATTATTTTGCAGAAAAGTGTTGAACTTGACTACGGTGATGATATTGACACTATTGCAGCAAAGGTATTTGCCATTGAATGTGAAGCATTTCCTGAGGCAATTAACCGGGTCAATGAACGCGGAATAGATTTTTTCTGGAAACGAGTGGGAAAGTGAGTATGGAAAAATGATGGAAAAAATAGAATTACTAGCGCCGGTTGGCAACACAGAGACCTTTCAAGCTGCGCTTGAAGGTGGTGCGGATGGGGTTTATGTTGGTGCCCCTGGTTTTAATGCCCGTAATCTTGCAAAGGATCTTCGGCTGGATGAGATCGGAGCTATGATCCGATACTGTCATGACCGCAAAAAGAAGTTGTATATCGCAGCTAATAGTCTGATCCTTGAAAGTGAAATACCGCACGTTATCGAAAACCTGGCACTTCTTAGTGAATTGGCCCCCGATGCCCTTATTGTGCAAGACCTCGGGCTTGTCAGGTTGATTCGTGACTATTTTCCCGGTTTGAAACTCCATGGTTCGACTCTGATGACCGTACATAACTCCGCTGGAGTCCAGTTTTTGGATAGCCTTGGTTTTGAACGGGTTGTACTGGCACGGGAACTCACGCTTGAGGAAATCGCAAAAGTCTCGGCCCAGCGCGGTCGAACGGAACTAGAAATTTTTATCCACGGGGCAATGTGTTTTTCTTATTCCGGTCTCTGTCTGTTTTCTTCCTATCTTGGCGGTAAAAGTGGTTTGCGTGGTAAGTGCGTACAGCCATGTCGAAGAGGGTATACAGGTGATAGTCAGCGTACTTCGCGTTATCTTTTTTCCATGAATGATTTAAGTGGACTTGAGGCTGTTCCTGCTCTGAGAGAGGCCGGTGTATCTTCGTTGAAAGTTGAGGGACGATTGCGATCTGCTCACTATGTGCGAACTGTTATTGCTGCTTACAGGATGGTTCTAGATGCATCTTCAGACAGTGCTGAAGATGCTCTTGGAGAGGCTCAAAAACTCGTTGAAGGAGCGATGAGCAGGAAAACTTCAAGTGGTTATTTTTTCACTCCTCAGCCGGTTGAAGCAATATCGCCTTATCATTCGGGCAGTATGGGGATTCATCTCGGCAGATTTTCGGCAATAAAGATGGTTGGAAATCAGCAGGTATGCCGCTTTGTTTTAAAAAGTGATTTAAGTGTTGGAGACCGGCTTCGCTTGCATGCTGAACCAAGCGGTGATAGAACATCTTTTCGATTGAAAACCCTTTTCGTTACAGGAGAACAGAAAAAAAGTGCTGTTGCGGGGGAAAAGGCTTCTATTGCTCTTCCGGAAGAATTTCAAATTGAAACGAATGGTCACGCTGAAGTGTATAAAGTGGATTCTGCTTCAGGAGCTGGATCGGCTGGAAATATAGCCTTGCAGGTTGGGTCGGTAGCCGAAAAACTGGCAGTAAAGAAAAAGCGAATGGCAGGCAGGATCGAGGAGCTTGTTGACAATGTGACTGTCATAAGAAATGATGCGACCCCTGGAAGTTTTGGTAAAGTTCCGGTACCCAGAGGGCCAAGGAAAAATCATGTCAGAAAAAAGATCCCGCTTGATTTGTGGCTGAAGACGGATTCGGTTCGATCTATTACCGGCAAGCTTCCCTTTTATCCTGATCGTTTTTTACTCACTCTCAACACTCAGACGGTCAATGGTGCGGGTAAAATTAAAGCATATCTGGGGAAACGATCCCGTATGGTTACCTGGGCTCTACCTCCCCTGATTCTTGATGGTGACTTTTCCCGTTATAAGAGACAGATTACACAATTGCTCCGCATCGGTTTTCGTAGTTTTCAGATTGGTCACATAAGCCAGGTTGATCTTTTTGATGACGAAAGAGTTCATTTGTCGAGTGACTATACTGTAAATATCCTCAATAACCAGTCTGTGGAACTGGTCGCAGAACTTGGATTGAGATCGATTCAGGCAAGTATTGAGGTGAACCGGGACGCGTTGCAGGCCCTGCTTACAACTTTTAAAAGCAGGAGCGGAGGGAGGCAGTTGCAGATTGGTTTGACTGTTTTTGGTGCACCGGCACTCTATACTTCAAGAATTACTGACAATCATCTTCAATATGACAAACGAATATACAGTCCTCGAAAAGAATCGTATATTATGCGTAAAAAAGATGGACTGACTCAGACATTTCCGGAAAAGCCGTTTTCTTTATTACCTTATCTGACTGATTTGAAAGAACTGGGTTTGAGTTACGTGGTTGTCGATATAACGGGTACAAAGGTTTCAAAGAGAGAGTTGTCTGAATTGCGGGAGAGACTGTACAATACAGGAAAATACGGAAAACTTTCCACTTTTAACTATTTGGGTAATCTGTATTGAGATAAGGGTCAGTGACAGACTCTGGGGGACGCTAATTGGTTTTTTGACCTTTACTCTCGTCAAGACGTCGCATTCCTTCCATCAGCAATTTCATAAAAAAACCGATTTCCGGTGTGGCAAAATCTTCTGCTGCGATGCCTGGAGTAAAACGGAAATGCCCACTGTTTTCCTTGAGTATCTGATAAAAGGCGAGATCTCCACTGTTCTCACCATATTTTGCTTTGATAAGTGCTCCCTGGCGAAAGGAAAATCTGGCCGTACCTTTGCTCAAGTCAGAAATAGTGAGAATGCCGGTCTTGGTGTTCATGTTCAGCGTTTGAAAAAGATCTTCTGCTGGGATTTCTGAGAGATTTCCAGTGATACCTGAAGCAAGATCTTCTGCTCTGATTTTATTGGATTTGTTGAGTCGCTCAGCCATCAGGCGTGAAAAATACAATTGAATGGCGGGGTAGACGTCAATAATTTTGTTAAAATCTTCCTGGTCAATATAGAGAATTGAGGCGGGTTCTTTTACCTGAATGGTGGCATTAACTTTTTCGTTGCAGATAAGGCTCATTTCGCCAAAGACGTCTCCTTTCTTGAGCGCAGATATAACAATACCTGCATCATTGAGAACGTTAACGCTCCCCTCGACAAGAATGTAAAATCGACCACCCGGGTCACCTTTGCGGATGACGATATCTCCAACGGTATATTTGTTGTGTTTGAAAAGACTGATAACAGTATCGAGGTGTCTGTTGTCAATATTTTTAAAAAAAGCAAAACTGCTGAGCAAGTGCATCATGGATGCCAATTCACTGGAGAGGGTGTCGCCTTGTCTGAAGACCTGCTCCTCCTTTCCATGTTCGAGTCTGATTGTACCGGTACAGCCACTACAGCTGATCATACAGACCGGAATTTTATCACCACGTTCGTACTGGATGATAATTTTGTTAAGATCACCATTGAGTATTTTGCAAATTTCTTTGCCGGGGGGGAAGGAAATTATCGAAGTTGTGATAAAAAAATTCTCTTGCGTGTTCTCTGTTTTGTTTCTGTCGGAAACCGGGATGGCAATACCAGAAAGCTGAAAAACATCACTGTATTGGTAAAGGGGGCAGCTGCGATTTTCTACAATGTGAAAAGTAACTTTTGGGAATCCCATAAAATGCCTTGAATGAGTAATGCTGCAGTTTGAGTCAGTTGCGTAGGAGTAAGAAGAAAGAATTAAATGCCATTTTTAAAGGTTTATACAATATCCTATGATAGTTGAATGTGTCAAACACCGCTGTAAAAAAGTGTCAAATGGAAAAGATGAATGGGGTTGCATCAATATTTGTTGACTTTATCTGTTTGTTGCATTATAAATTCTTCTCTTTTGATAAATAAAATCAGAGTTAGTCTTGCCGGTTAGTCTTTTGGCTGTCTTACTCGTTGCAGATAATCGATTCGTCTAACAGATGAAATGAGATAATTACAGGAGGAGTACCTACGTGGCTAATCATAAATCCGCTGAAAAGAGAAATCGTCAGGCTCAGGTTCGTCGTTTGCGTAACAAGGCCAACAGAAGCAAGATGAAGAATTGTATTCGCAAGGTTAACGAGGCTGTTATTGCCGGTTCGGCTGATGAGGCTCAGGAATCTTTGAAAGAAGCTATCTCAGTTATTGCAAAAACGGCAAGCAAAGGTACTATTCATAAGAAGAACGCTTCCCGTAATATTTCCCGTTTGACCAAACGCGTTAATACAATGACTGCTGCAGCATAGCCTGTATACAGGTCGATCCCCTGCTGGGATCACGTTGGTATTTAAAGAGCCATGGAATCATATACGATTCCATGGCTCTTTTTTTTGTTTGTACTGCTGTAAAGAAACTGGACAAGATGTATTGACTACTGTTATGGTGTTTACTAACCTTTAATGTATCCTTATCGAGTGTAAATATATCATGTCAAAAATTAAATTTGTGCCAGATAATCAGAAGTTTAAGGAAGATACGAAATCGTGTAAGCTCATTCCTGTGTCGACAGAAATAGTGGCCGACCTCGACACTCCGTTAACACTTTTTTCAAAAATAGCAGGCGGGCGAAGCCATGTTTTTCTTTTTGAAAGTATGGAAGGTGGGGAAAAATGGGGTCGATTTTCATTTATTGGTTATGAACCGCTGGTTACTTTCACTTCTCAAAATGATTCTCTTACTTTGAAAGAGTTCAAAGAAGGTGTTGCCCAAAATCGTCATTATACATCAGATCCAATAGAGGCTTTAAAAGATCTCGTGAATGGTTTTCACGTAGCTCAGTATGATCATTTACCACGATTCAGTGGGGGAGCTGTCGGTTTTCTTGGCTACGATATGGTGCGCTTTATGGAAGATCTTCCTGATGAACGTTCCCACGGAGATTTACCGGATTCATCATTTATGGTTCCCCAGGTAGTACTTGTTCATGACAGTTTTAAACAGACTGTTACCATCGTTTGCTGGATGAAAGTTAATGAAGGTGACGATGGAGACGAGCTGTATTCATCGGCTACTGATCTTATACGTTCAGTAATCAAGAAGCTGAAAAAACCGGTTTCAAGTGAATTTTTTCTGGCAAGTGGGAAGGCTGCTGCCAGGGAGCATGTTTTTTCCTCAAATATGAAAAAACAGCAGTTTAAGGAAATGGTTGAGAAGGCTAAGGAATATATACGGGCAGGAGATATCATTCAAGTTGTTCTTTCCCAGAGATTTCATACTGAGACTGACCTTTCTCCACTTGTCCTTTATCGGGCCCTCAGGCATATTAATCCAAGTCCTTATCTTTTTTATCTGCAGTTGGGTGACGTGATTCAGATAGGTTCATCGCCAGAGATCCTTGTACGAAAAGATGGCGATAATATTGAACTCAGGCCTATTGCCGGCACACGAAAACGCGGTGAAACAGTGGAAGAGGATCTGGCCCTTGAAAAGGAACTGCTTGCTGACCCCAAAGAGACTGCCGAACATCTTATGCTTGTTGATCTTGGCAGGAATGATATAGGTCGTGTGGCTAAGGGGGGACAGGTTCAGGTCAGGGATCTCCTTGTTGTAGAGCGATACAGTCATGTCATGCATATAGTCTCTGGTGTGCACGGTGAAATTGAAGAAGGAAAAGACCAGTTTGACGTGATGGCTGCATGTTTTCCTGCTGGAACAGTGAGTGGTGCACCTAAGATACGGGCCATGCAGATAATTGATGAGCTTGAATCCGAAAAACGTGGTGCCTATGCAGGCTCAGTAGGGTATTTTGGTTTTTCAGGGAATATGGATTTTTGTATCACCATACGGACTTTTGTTATGCAGGGTAAAAACCTGTGGGTTCAGGCTGGCGCCGGAATAGTTGCAGACTCTGATCCTGAAAAGGAATTTGAAGAGACGATCAATAAATCAATGGGATTACGCCGGGCAGTTGAACTGGCGGAAAAAGGTTTTTAACAATGCTTGTTATCATAGATAATTACGATTCATTTACCTACAATATTGTTCAGACTGTTGCTGCAAATGCATTGGACGACGGGCGAGTTGAAGACATACGGGTTTTTCGAAATGATAAGATTTCCATTGCAGAGCTTGAAGAACTGCAACCGGACAGGCTTCTTATCTCTCCTGGGCCGTGTACTCCTAAAGATGCTGGTATTTCCATTGAAGTCATAAAGTATTTTGCAGGGAAAATTCCAATACTCGGTGTTTGTCTTGGTCACCAGGCAATAGGAGAGGCTTTTGGCGGTACGGTCGTGAGGGCAGATAGAATAATGCATGGTAAAACGAGTCCCATGCATCATGATGGAAAAGGTGTTTTTATAAATTTGCCAGATCCCTTTGATGGTATGCGCTATCATTCCCTCATTATTGAAGAGAATAGTTTTCCTGATTGTTTTGAGATAACCTGCCAAACTGATGAAGGTGAACTCATGGGATTGCGCCACAAAGAACTGCTGATTGAAGGTGTGCAGTTCCATCCTGAGTCGATTATGACTCCGGATGGGATAACGCTTCTGAAAAATTTCATGGATAGTGACTACCCACAAACTTTACACATGTAAATTTGATATGATTTTAAAAAAGGCGATAAACAAGGTTGTTACCGGTCAAAACCTGCATGAGAAAGAAATGGTTTCTGTTATGAATGAAATCATGGGAGGCAATGCAACTGAAGCTCAAATAGGAGCGTTTATTACCGGGCTCAGAATGAAAGGTGAAACTATTGATGAAATAGTTGGTGCTGTAAAAGTGATGCGTGAAAAGGCAACATTTGTCAATGCGGGAGTTGATACCGACAGTGGTAATATTCTGATGGATATTGTTGGTACGGGTGGTGATGGCTCCGGTACGTTTAATGTGTCGACAACTACGGCTTTCGTCGTTGCTGCTGCCGGCATTCCAGTTGCTAAACATGGTAACCGGGCTGTTTCATCTCATTGTGGAAGTGCAGATGTCCTCGAGGCTCTCGGGGTTGATCTCACTATGGTTCCTGAAAAAGTTGCTGAATGTGTTCAAACGGTCGGAATAGGTTTTCTTTTTGCGCCGATGCTACATGGAGCAATGAAATATGCAATTGGCCCGAGAAGAGAGATCGGTATTCGATCCATTTTTAATATTCTAGGGCCCATGACAAACCCGGCCGGGGCTAATGTGCAACTCACTGGTGTTTTTGATAGAAAGCTGACCACTGTTTTGGCTGAGGTTCTGGTAAGGTTGGGCATGAAACGGGTACTCGTTGTCTGGGGAGAGGGTAATCTGGATGAAATGACCATCACAGGAACTTCGCATGTTGCCGATGGGAGTGGGGGCGAGGTTAAAAATTATACCATAGAGCCTGAAGATGTGGGCCTCGCAAGAGCAGGACTTGATGAAATTTGTGGCGGGACTACGGCTGAAGAGTCAGCACAACAGGTACGTGCTGTATTGTCTGGCGAAAAAGGGCCACGGCTCGATATGGTTCTTTTAAATAGTGGTGCATCTCTTCTTGCCGCAGGAAAAGTTGACACTATAAAAGAGGGTGTCGTTGTGGCGAGGGAAATTGTGGAGTCCGGTGCCGCCCTGGATAAACTCGACAGGCTTATAGCGTTCTCCTGAACTTTTTAAACCTGGAAATACGACAGACAGTTGTGAAGATATTATGATTTTAGATACAATCGTTGCCAGAAAAAAAACTGAGGTTGCTGAACTGCACTCAAAAGGGATAACTTTACCTGATGAATTTCAAAATAAAGAAATTCCGGAAGTGCGTGGTTTCCGGGAAGCTCTTCTTGATTTTTCCGGGGTTTCGATAATTGCTGAAGTAAAAAAAGCTTCACCATCCAAAGGCGTCATATGTGAAAATTTTAATCCGGCTGATATTGCCATCAATTATCAAAAAAACGGAGCACAAGCTGTTTCAGTTTTAACTGATGTCGATTTTTTCCAGGGTGCCCTTGTCTATTTGATGCAGGTGAGGGACGTGGTAGGGCTGCCTGTTCTGAGAAAAGATTTTATCATTGACCCGTTGCAGATAAGGCAGGCACATATGCACGGAGCCGACTGTATTCTTTTGATTGCTGCCATTCTGGAACTGGAACAACTCAAGGATTTTCAGGCATACGGCTGGGACTGCGGCATGGATGTTCTGGTTGAAGTGCATGACGAATGGGAAACTGAAATGGCCGTCGAGGCTAGAGCAAATATTATAGGTGTGAATAACAGAAATCTTAAGGATTTTTCAGTAGATTTGGAGACAACTTTCAGACTGAAAAAAATGATACCGAATGAAATCCCTGTAGTCAGTGAGTCTGGATTGAAAACCATTGAAGATTTCCGCAGATTAACAGATGGAGAGGTCGCAGCAGCTCTTGTTGGTGAAACATTAATGCGAGCAGGGGCCGGGAGTAATCTGTTGCGTTCATTGCGTGAGGGCGCATAGTTTCCTGTGACTGGTAAAATGCAGAGACGAACGCGGGTAAAAATATGTGGTATAGGTCGACGGAAGGATGCGACAGTTGCCGTAAATAACGGAGTGGATGCTCTTGGCTTTATTTTTTTCCCAAAAAGCCCAAGGAATATTCTGCCTGAAGATGCTGCAGAAATAATTGCAACCATTCCTCTTTTTGTTGATAAAGTCGGCGTATTTGTAGATGCTCCTTTAAAAAGAGTTGTAGAATATGCTCACGGTGGTTTGACCTGTATTCAGTTGCATGGTACTGAATCTGTTGCGTATTGCAAAAGACTTCGGAGGGTTCTTCCTTTTTGCCGGATTATCAAGGCATTCAGGGTTAGTGAAGAGAGTATTTCAACTCACTTTGAACCCTATAATACGTGTGTAGATGCGTTTTTGCTGGATACATATGTACAAGGGGAAAAAGGTGGTACGGGCCTGGTTTTTGACTGGTCGATTGTACCAAAACTGCGTCTGTGCCGACCGGTTATTCTTGCAGGTGGTCTGTCTCTTGAAAATATTGGAGAAGCAATCTCTGTGGTGCGTCCATATGCTGTGGACATTAATTCCGGTATTGAAGATTGTCCTGGCATAAAAAACCACGATAAAATTAGAAAAATACTACAAATTGTTCAAGGCACAGATGGTATGTGATCTCAGGGGGGAGACTCATCTTGCGATGATAAACGAGCCTGCGTAACCGTGGTCATGGAGGGATTTTTCGGCTCTTCTTGCATTTTTTAGAGTTTTCCCTACATATACCTGTACTCTGTAAAGGATAGCTTTCGGGCCGAAATATTTTTGGATGACTGTTGTATGTCCAGCCTCAGTGAATCTTTTTTGTAGCTTGATTGCATTTATTTTTTGTCGAAAGGCACCGATTTGCACATAAAATTCACCTATTGACAAATCTGTATAGGTCAGGAGAGGTGGCCCTCCTTTTTTCTGTACGGTTCCTTCTGCAAGGGCGATAATTTGTACTTTGGCTGTGCCATTTGCGACTATGCCGAGCTGTTTGGCGGTTTTGTAACTGAGGTCAATAATTCGGCCTCGTACAAACGGTCCACGATCGTTCACCCTAACAATGGTTTTTCTGCCATTTTCGAGGTTTTTCACCAGTAGCATTGTTCCCATTGGCAAGGTTTTGTGGGCAGCGGTTTTCTTATACATATTATAGATTTCACCGTTGGATGTTCGTCTGCCATGGAAATCTCTGCCATACCATGAGGCCTTTCCGACCTCCCGATAGCCTTTTGCGTTGGGGATTGGGAAATATTTTTTATTATTTATTATGTAGGGATGCTGTGTGTAGTGGGCTTTTCGTGCATAAGAAGGGCCACAAACCCCAGTCGCTAGTACGATGAAGAGACAAAAAACAATATATCGGTAATTCTGAGAATTGGCTGGCACAGAATTTTTTAAAGGTCGTATCGTAAATCGCATGATAGAGAGTAGATATCGCATTGATGGTGATTGGCTACTTTGCAATGGGAGAGCGTTCACTTTTAAGGAACCGGTCAATGCGCTGTCTGTAGAAGATGCCGGCAGAACCGGTAGTATGAGGCACGTAGGGCAGGTAACCGCTGTTGGCAGAATGAGACCTTACCGAATCAAAACGTACATTGTCATCTTTGTCAACCCATGAGAGAGAAAAATCAAGAACGGGGCGAATCGTTGTGATTTTTCCATCGCTGTCTCGACCAAGAAGAACTTCTTCCCATCGTCTTTGTGAATATCCCCTAAGCCAGATACCAACTTTCATTTTTCCAGATATTTTATCTTGCATCTGGACTTTCATCTCTGTTTTATCAAAGTCAATATTATTTTCCAGTATGGTTTGAACTTCTACGTTTCCCTGGGTTGTGAGTGATGACCAGGAGTCAAAATCATCACTGTCAAGGCGTAGAAAGTGTTTACCGGTGTCATTAAAAGTCCACTGGGCATGGCAGGACTGGCATCTGACTTTCTGGTCATAAAGAAAATGGGCGGGATCAGTCATGGTAGGGACGGGGTGCAGTTTTCCCTCAGTATCCAGTAGAACAAATCCGTCCTTTCCCGCAGCAATATTTTTTGGTGGAGAAGAAATCAGTTCCTTTTCAAGGTGACATCCTTTGCAGGATGGTTTGTTTTCACCCGTGTGCATGAGTTCACTCCCGGTGTGACAATCAATGCACCATAACCCTTTTTGTTGATGGATATCTGGTTTCAACTGGTGATATTCAATACCGTATGGACGGAAAAATTCGTTGGTTGTTGTATATGGTGTACGGTATTCATTGTTGAGATCGTGTTCGAATCTGCCGTAATAGTCAAACCCCACATAATTGCCATAGTGGCATGATAGACATTGTTCATCTGAAGGTTTGCTAAATCTGTGATTTACAAGAGAACCATCGACGAATGGCAGATGGCAGGCAGCGCAACCTGTACCGTGACTGGTTAAAGGAAAGTTGTTTCCACCATTAAACGGGTGGCAATTGAAGCATCTGCGTCTAAGGAGATCTTCTGCAAGCTGTAGGGCAGACTTGGGTTGGCCTGGATCCGGTGTTTGCTGAAAAGTGTCTAGATTTGTGACGGCACCAAAGGATTTTCTAAACAGATTTGTACTCTTTTTGAGAGTAAAGTGTAATGAATCTCCGACGGTTTTTACTTTTTTGCTGTGACAGGAAGCGCATATGTTGCACATATGCAAAGGATTACCGGGTTGAGCTATTAAAGATTTATGGGCATCGTTTTTATCTGAAGCATTAAGAACTCCCTTGTGGCATGTGGTACATGGGAAAATATGATTTTCATCAAGATTCATGGTGTGGCAATCCACACAATTGTATGTGACGGTATCGACTTGCCTGTTTTCGTCAGTGCAACCGGGGAGAGTCGTTAAAAAGAGGAAGGCATATAAGAAGGTAATTCTGTATCGTAATTTCAAAGTCAATTTCCTTCTATAACCATGTATGGTAAATAAACTATTGTTCGTTGTCTCTGGCTTGAGATATTTCCATAATTGATGCAGTTGAATGCTTATATTTCATAATAGTTGAATTTTCAATAATTACCTGATATATAGCCCTACGATGCGTTGTCATTAACATTGTATTTTTTAGCCAGCATAGCTCAGTTGGTAGAGCGGCGCTCTCGTAAAGCGCAGGCCAGCGGTTCGATTCCGCTTGCTGGCTCCAATAAAAACAGCCACTAAAGAGGTCTCTCTTTGGTGGCTGTTTTCGTCTGGGGATATGAATATATTAAATTATTTCCTGTGAATTGGACTTTTTACAGTCAAGATGGTAAAAAACGTCTGTTTCAGGGCATAATGACCGTTTGCCTTGTAGTAAATGCTTTTCTCACAAAATAATTCTTTTATCGAGACCACCATGCAAAGATTTTTAGTGATCCTTTTCGCATCCTGCGTAGGAATAGGTTTTTATTACTGGTCTGCTCAAATCATCAAGAAGAAATCCATGCAGGATTTTGTTCATACCCATTTATGGTTACTGCATCCTAATGCGATCTGTTACTGGCGTGTGGCAATGGCTTTTGTTGCCTATCTGTTTTACTTTATTCTTGATTTCCAGTCTGCTGCAATTTTGATTTTCACCTTTGCCGCCGTTTTTGACGGTATTGACGGCTTGGTGGCAAGGAATTGTAATCTTGTTACGCGATTGGGGGAATGGTTGGATCCGCTATGCGACAAGCTGACCTATCTCCCACCGTTACTTGGATTTGCCTACGCCGGAATTATATCTGTAAAATTTGTCTGGGTGTTGATCGTTATAGAGTTTGTGGGGCAGTTTTTTGCGAGACGTATTCTCTCATTTCTTGGAATTTCCGGGGCAGCAAATAATTTTGGTAAGATTAAGGCCATCATCTGCTTCGGACTTGTTATCTTTTGCGCTTTATTGGACAAAGCCCCCGGGGTGATAAATATGGGTGACGATGTTCTCCTTGCCTGTATTATCCTTTCCACCGCTTCGGTAGTTTGTAAGTTTATCCCAAATTGGTTATATGCTGATATTCTTTCCACATTGAATTTTTTCTGTGGTGTTACAAGTCTTTTTTTTACATACAATCGACACTTTGCCTGGGCAATAGTTGTTATTATTGTCGGTCAACTCTTTGACCTGTTTGATGGTCGAATGGCAGAAAAACATGGTGGAACCAAATATGGTCCTTACCTTGATGATATTGCCGATTTTGTAAGTTTTGGGATTGCACCGGCCTATGTGATATTGAAATCAGGTGGTAGCCTGGCTTGGCTTTTTGGGGCTGCATTTATTATGGGAGTGGCATTTCGGTTGGTACGTTTTGTTGCAGTGGATAAAAAACGGACAGATCTACCCGATGGTATTTTTAACGGCCTGCCAAGCCCTGCGGGGGCGCTTATAGTCCTGGGGGCTGCATTGATCGCCTCTCCACCTCTGTTGTGGGCTATTTCTACATTGTCGATGATTCTGATGGTGAGCCATATACGCTTCGCACATTTTGGACGCATCATTCTCAGGCAAATCCCAAAGCCACTGTTTTTTCTGGCAAGCGCTACCATAATAGTAGCAATAGTTTTTATACTGAAAACAAAGAGTGTTCAGACTTTCGGTTATCTGATCCTCGCTTCAGTTTTTGTCTATATCATCGCAGGGAGAAAATGTCCCCGGCATGATGTTGAAACAACGTAATATAATGAAATAATATTTTGTTTTTTAGTTCTTCCTAAGGGGTATAAAACCACGAAATTGAAAGGTGCTTATACATATCCCAGTCAGGCTGTTAGTTGTAGACTCTGTCGACAATCTCAGCTCTCTCAAACGTGTGCATATCGTCCATCCAGGAGTGGCTTCTCTGTTTAGTAACTATATAGCAGATTCTCTTCTGCATTGTCTGTGCAAGTAATTTTTTTTGAAATGCCGGGCTCTTTATCTTATTCCATCTTTTCATCTCATCTTCCATGAATAGCTCTCTTATAAAAACGTTTGATACCTATTGATCGCAGTTCCCTGTAGCACTGATTTTTGAAAAAGGTGACAACAAGCGTAGAACGGGAATCGTTCTTGGTTATGTAAATGAGTATATGAGAGCTGAAAAAAAGAGTAAATGGGTGGGAATACCAGTATTGCCTAGGTATATATACCAATGGTAGCTTGCTTTTGATATTAATCTAAGAGCTTATGAGTAACCGAATTTAAGATATAGTATGGAAAAAAAATAAAAAAAGATGAATAAAATTTTTCCTGTCAAGCTATAGGTTTGGAAATGGGTGCGGATGTAAACTATAGGTATCCCAGCATGACTTGATACTATAAAATTATGCTATTGCTCGTTCACGATCTTCAGGTTCCTCGTAAATCTTTGCATCCTCCTGCCAATATTGCTCTTC